>JANXZO010000014.1 GCA_025355465.1 Bacteroidales bacterium | reverse complement strand
TAAAATGAATACTCCTCTGCTCCCTTAATTGTTGCCATTTCAAGAAATCCCTCTCAAAGATACAAATCTTGCTCAACAGAAATACTATCACCCATTCTAAACCCCAACTCCTCCCCCGAGTGGGGGAGGTCGGGTGGGGGCTGTACCGTGTGGGGGAGGTCGGGTGGTGGCGGTACCGAGGTTTGATACGATGATGCCGGTAACCGTACCAAGGTACTCGATCCGGATGCACGAATAATAAACTCTCAATATAATGCCCTGGGCGAACTCACTTTACAAACAGATTCCCGTGGAGCGGTCACTTAGACGGTTTATGACAAACAAGGCAGAGTTAAAACAACAAGCCTGGTGCCTGATAATACACTAACGATCTATTCTTATTGTTAAGGTGGACGAATCCCGAAGAAAGGTGGATAAGGTGAGAATAAGGTCTAAAACTTATGGTATATCTTACTCACGATTTTCCAGCCATCCTTATATTTATAGAGGAACTGGTAATCGACAAAGGTCAGTTTTGTACCAATATAAAACTCAAATTTCGCCACGGCTGCATTTCCGGTCACATCAACAAAAAGGAATTTCACGGAAACGAGGTCATCTCCCTTTTTAGGCATTTTACCCGATGCGAGGCTGGCTTTGATCTTTTCCTTCCATTCGGTGAGCGAATATTTTTTGAGGCCGCCATTTTCTTCAGGAATCAAAAGTTCAAACGCAGGATGGAACCCCTTGTCGATTTTGGCGAAATCACCCTCATTTTGCAGGCCTTCCACATAAGCCGATTGAATGACGGCCTTGATCTGTGCGATCTCAGTTTCGTCCTTTAGTTGGTTTTGTGCGGAAACCGAATATCCAAGAATGGATAATACCAGGAGGATCATTGCTTTTTTCATCACAGTAACTTTTGAGTATGCAAATATAACAAGCCGGGATGATTTTCCACGTTGGGTTTACCTTCAGTGCTTTCCCGATTAAGCTAAAACGGTTCTCGCTGATTTACGCTGATTCATTCGCTGATTTACACAGACTCTTTATTACAAGACTCAACATATCCAGCGGCCCTCATCAAGAAAAACATACTCAAAAATACTCTTCAGCGAAAATTTGCGCATATGCATCTGCGGAAATCTGCGAGAAATTTTTCCACGTTGGGTTTACCTTCAGTGTTTTTCCGATTACACATACAACAGTTCACGCTGATTTACGCGGATTAATTCGCTGATTTACACAGACTCTTTATTGCATGACTTGACAGATCCAGTGGCAGCAATCTTGAAAATATTCAAGGGCAATCATCTTTTCAAATATTCGAAAAATACTCTTCAGCGAAAATTTGCGCATATACATCTGCGGAAATCTGCGAGAAATTTTTCCACGTTGGGTTTACCTTCAGTGTTTTCTCGATTACACATACAACAGTTCACGCTGATTTGCGCTGATTCATTCGCTGATTATCACAGACTGTTTATTACCTGACTTTTCAGATTCAGCGGCAGCCATCTTGCAAATTTTTGCAAAAATATTCTTCAGCGAAAATTTGCGCATATACATCTGCGGAAATCTGCGAGAAATTGTTCCACGTTGGGTTAACCTTCATTGTTTTCCCGATTAAGCATACAACAGTTCACGCTGATTTACGCTGATTCATTCGCTGATTCTCACAGACTCTTTATTACATGACTTAACAGATCCAGTGTCAGCCATCTTGAAAATCTTTGCAAAAATATTCTTCAGCGAAAATTTGCGCATATACATCTGCGGAAATCTGCGAGAAATTGTTCCACGGAGGGTTTACTTTCAGTGTTTTTTCCGATTAAGCATAAAACAGTTCACGCTGATTTACGCATAATATCATGACAGAAAACGATCTTTCATATTTGATCAGAGGATGTGCCTTTAAAGTTCATAGTATTTTGGGACCCGGTTTGCTGGAATCGGTTTATGAAAAAGCACTGGTCTATGAACTGAAAAAATCAGGGCTGATCGTTCAGACTCAGGTTGGCATGCCCATGAAATATGAGCAAATAGAGTTCAATTTTGGGTTTAGGGTTGATATCATTGTAAATGACCTTGTTATCATCGAAATTAAATCCGTCGACACCTTGTTAGAAATCCATCACAAACAACTCCTGACCTATTTAAAATTGCTCGATAAAAAGCTTGGGTTGCTGATCAATTTCAACACCCTGTCGTTGAGTAAATGGTCGATGGTCAGAATAGTCAATAACTTTTAATCCGTGAAAATTTGAATGAAAATGTCCAGTCTTGCCAAATGGAAGAGTAATTATATTTTCTTCAGATTATAGATCGCTGCAAACAGTTCATATACGGCACAGGCAACGAGGACCCATAGTCCGACGGTTACACTGGCAGAGATATCGGTCACCCAGCCGATGAGGACAGGAATGACGGCTCCCCCCGATACAGCCATGATCATCAGTCCGGAGATCTCATTGCTGCGCACCGGGTACTTTTCAACCGTGATGGAGAAGACCAGCGGGAAGATATTGGCAACACCCAGCCCGATGATGAAGATGATCACCATGGCCATCATGGCCGTGGGAACGACCAGCAGGGCGAGAACCGACAAAAGCGCCAGGATGGAAGACCAGAGGAAGAACTTCCTGGAGGGGAGCATGGTGAGCAACACGGCACCACCGAATGTTCCCAGCATCTTACCGAAAAAGTAGACACTCCGGCCCGACTCGGCAAAGGTTTGGGCAACACCGAATTTGTTCAGCAGGAACTGTCCCGACACCGCGTTGACCCCTACATCGATCCCTACGATGAGGAAGATGCACATCACCATCATGGCGATAAATCGTGTTCCAAGGAGTTTAAAGGAGGAGCCGAAGGTGGCCCGTTTTTCCGGATTCCGGGTCTCTTCGATCTTGGTGGTGGCAAGCCAGATCACTGTCAAAACGGAGACGACACCGAAGACAAGGAAGAGCATCTTCCAGTCCCCGAATTTGAGCGCAAACCAACCCGCCAGCGGGGCAGCGATCATGGAGCCTACAGCTTTTACGAACTGTGAAAAACTGAGGTAACTGGAGGTCCGGTTCGAGGGCACCACATCAATCAGCAACGGATTGGCGGAGACCTGTACAATCGTGTTCCCGATCCCCAGCAGGGCAAACCCTACCAGCACGGTCCCGAAGGAATACCGCATAAACGGAACAAGCAGTCCGAGGGCGGTGACAAACATCCCGATGTTGAGCATCATCCGCTTGCCGATGCGGTCCTGCAGGATGCCAACAGGTACCGACAATATGAAAAACCAGAGAAAAGCGGCGGAAGGGATCAGCTGCACCATCGTGTTGCTTAAATTGAAGTCGGGTTTTACCCGGTCGACACCGATGCCCACCATATCGATGAAACTCATCACGAAGAAGGACATCAGCACCGGCATCAGTTTGCCTGCATTGTTTTTTTGTGTCGTCATGGATCAGGATTTTGCTCTGCAATGTTAGGGTTTTTCTTCCAAAGACCAGGGTTCCGTCAGAAAAAACTTCAGCGATGGCATCAATCGGAGATTTTGGTGACCCCGGTGCTTTTGGGTCCTGAGAGCACCTCCCATCCTTGAGTATTAACAAATAATTAACACAGCGTGCATTCCGGCCCCGTGCAGGATTGGTACCTTTGTACCGCATGAAAGGTTTCCAAACGATATCGCTGCGTGTGCTCGTCTGTCTTGCCATGCTTTACTGCATGGGAGCCACATTGTCCTCTAATTACCCCCTGCTGCCCGGCACCATCGAATGTGCAGCGGGAACCGACCATGACAATGATCGCCTCAGCCCCGATCCCGACCTGCACCACATCGACGACCAGGTTCCCCAGCCCGAAGTGCTTCTTTCGGTGATGGAACCTTTTGAGTTTAAGCATGGCCTAAATCCTACATCATTCATTCCCGGATTCACCGGTTCAGTCTGGCAACCCCCGAAAACCTGTTAACCTGATTTTCAGGTTATCTTTTTTACCGGAGACGCATCCCAATAACAGACAGGAGGCGCTCCCGGGTATCTGAATTTAATCCATTCTACCAACCTTAAAATATTGACCCAATGGGCTTTGAAGATTTTTTTGAACACGACCGCAAACATCATGGAAACCACCACAAACCGGATTACCATAACGAGAACAGATATTCTCATGACGACCACCATAACTCCCATTCAGACTACCGGTATTTTAATGACGAACACCATAACACCAACTCAGATCACAGGTATTCACAGCATCAGTACACGGGCTTTCCTGCCTATGGCGGACATTTTCAGTGGTCCGGCATCCTGGAAAAACTAAGAGAAAATAAAAAACTTCAACGGCTGGCCATCCTGGCAGGGGTGCTGATCCTGGTCGTTGCTGTAATCCTCCTTGTCCTGCTCCTCCCGCTGATCATTAAACTTGTGAATTATATCAGTCAGTACGGAATACAGGGGATTATCGACGGAGTGACTGCCTTCTTTGATAAGCTGGTGAAAGGAACCGGAAAATAGTTGCGGCGCCTTGTCGCCTTTTTTTATAGGTCTTTCAGGGCCATCACCACGGGGTAGATCAAGCCGGCCAGAAGAAGCAGGGTTATAAAAGGTCTGTTGATGTTCTGCCATTTGTAATTCTTCCGTTTCACTGCATCAACCGCATGGTTAACTGCAGAGAAAATGAAAAAGAACATAAAGGCAAACAATATTGTCAACTCTGCCTTTATACCCCAGTCGACCCACCAGACAAACAGTGCGATAAAAGCATAGGATAGCAGGGCAATGGCCGATTGGCGCTGGTAGTTGCTTCCGGTTTCATACCCTTTGAGTTCGGCCGACTGCTTCCCGAAAACCAGTCCTTCAACTCCGGAGATCCCTGCAATGGCTGAAATAATGACCGGGATCATGAAATGTAATTGAGCAATCGGATTATACCCGTCAGCGAATCCGATGCGATAGCCAAAAAAGAAGGCCAGGCCTACCATGGCGATTCTCAGGTAATCAAGTATCTTTAAAAACATTTGAATGGGTTTAAGGTTCTGTAGCAGCCCTTCACTTCTTCACAAAAATGCAGGCGGACTATCTGGGTTTCAGAAATTGTGGCATCCGGCGTGCCCTGGTCCCCTGCTCAAATCCATAGGCGATCCCGATCAAAACCGGCTCACTCCAGGCTTTGCCAATGAATGAGATGCCCACAGGAAGTCCGTCGATCATACCCATGGGAACGGAGATCGACGGGTAACCGGGAATGGCAGCCCATGACGTGTTCCCGCCAAGGTAGTGATCCCCGTTTATCAGGTCGGTCTTCCAGGCCGGCGACCCTGAAGGCGCCATCAGGGCATCTAACCCATATCTTTTGATCAGCAGATCTACCCCCATCTCCTGCGACCCCTTCAGCATAACCGCCAGGGACTTTTTGTAGGCAGGGTCGGAGAGCGGTCCTTTAGCATTTGCATCCAGCAAAAGCTGCTGGTCAAAATACCGCAGTTCTACGGAATCGGTTTTGTTAAAGGCAATGAGTTCCTCCAGATTCTTTACCGGGGCATCCTTCCCCAAGGTGATAAAATAGTTATTGAGCCCATCCTTGAATTCATAGAGCATCACCTCGAGGGAGGCAGCCTCCACCTTACCGTCGAGAACCTCCTTGAGTTCAACCACCTCGACACCCTGTGCCTTTAGCCATTCAACCTGTTTCATCATCAGTGAATCAACGCGGTGATGGAACCCCATGGCGCTTTTCAGTAACCCGATGCGTTTGCCTTTGAGTGATCCGGCATCAAGGAATTTCATGTAGTCCATCATGGCAACTCCTGCCGATGCCGCCGTTTTGCTGTCGGCCAGATCAATGCCGGTGAGTGCCCCCAGCGTAATGACTGCATCGGTTACGGTACGTGCCATCGGTCCCGGGGTATCCTGCGTGAAGGAGATCGGAATGATCCCGGCGCGGCTGATGAGTCCCACGGTAGGTTTTATCCCTACAATGCCGTTGTTGTTCGAAGGACAAATGATGGAACCGTTGGTTTCAGTGCCGATGGCTACCATACACAGGTTGGCGGAAACTGCAGAACCCGACCCGGAACTGGAGCCGCAGGGGTTGCAGTCAGGAAAATAGGGGTTGCGTGTCTGTCCGCCGGCGCCACTCCAACCGCTGGAGCTGAACTTTGAACGGAAATTGGCCCATTCACTAAGGTTGGTCTTGCCAAGGATGACGGCCCCCGCTTCCCGCAATTTACGCGCTACATAGCTGTCGGCGGCCGGAAATGAGTGCATCAACGCCCGCGAGCCTCCGGTGGTAGCCATACTGTCGTGCGTGTCGATGTTATCCTTAAGCAAGACAGGTATTCCATGCAGGGGGCCCCGTGTTTTACCGGCTGCCCTCTCGCGGTCAAGAACTTCCGCGATCTTCAGGGCTTCCGGATTGACGGTGATGATGGAGTTCAGCTTAGGACCATGGCGGTCGAGCGAATCGATTCTTGCGAGGTAGGCCTTGACAACCTGCACAATGGTGAACTTTCCCTCGGCATAACCCTGCTGCATTTGTGCGATGGTCATCTCTTCAAGCCAGGCCTGGCCCCTTGGAGCTTCCTGCTGTTTGGGCTTTAGCTGACAGGAAACCACAGTCAAAAGCAGGAAAACCATCAAAATCTGATGAATCTTTTTCATTCCGGAAATATTTTACTGTGTCTGTGTTTTTGACCTAATGAACGTCTCATTGTACTCCTTCACCAGGCTTCGGATGTGATAGAAGTTGACCTGCAGCTTGGGAAGTTCTTTCAAAAATAGCTCATTATCCCTGATCAATGGCAAGAAAACATGCTGGAATTTATTATCACCCTGGGGCACCCGAACCAGCGGCTTATCGCTCCCTTTGCAGAGAAAATAATCCTTCACCTGATAGTACTCATCATCGGTTTTTGCTCCATAATAGGCCAGTCCCGTAAGCAATCCCGGACTGGCAAACTGATCTGACAGCTGTAAATCGGAATAGTTTGCCAGTAAAGCGTACAGGGTGATCGGGCCGGTTTCCAATACCGTGAGAAAAACCGGCGTGTTATCCGGCGGGATGGATGCCACAACATAGGGCAGCCCGTTGCGGTAGAATCCGCGGATGCGGCCATCAGCAGCAGCGAAAGCAGGAACAGTTGAGAAGGAGCCGAAAATCGGGGTGCTTATCTTTATCCCCTCCCTGATAAAAAATATTTTGTCAGCGCTTTTATGCCAGACCATGCCGTTCATGGTATCACCCTGAATGGTAATTAAATATCCTCTGCGATATTTCAGGAACTGTCCCTTTTGAACGACACAGACTGAATCTTGTCCGTAGGCGCCAAAAAACAGAAAAAGAAGCAGCAGGCTGATGAGTACATTACATTTCATAACCTTGAGTATGGTGCGGTCAAAGATAAGGAAACCCGGAAAAAAAACCTCGCGATGGGCAGAACCTGAGAAAAGGAGGCGTAAGAATCACTTTTGTTGGCCGCCATACGTTACCTTTGCAGTGCATACCTTCACCTCCATGAAAAGTTGGAAAACACAAAAAGGCACTTCCATCACCCGCATCTTGTTTGGCCGCTGCAATGTTTACCTGATTTCTACCGCCACAGTGAACCTGTTGGTTGATACCGGTATGAAAGGGGAGGGAAAAAAACTTATCGAACGTCTCAGCCGGACAGGCAAGCCCGACGCCGTGATCATGACCCATACCCACTTCGACCATGCAGGCAATGCCGGGCTGCTGATGGAGAAATTTGCTCCACAATTTGTGGTACAGGAAGAAGAAAAGGATTTCCTCGAAAGCGGTAACAGTCCGATACCCCATGGCAATGTTGGATGGACCCGCTTCTTGTATCGACTTGGGCCACATCGGGTTCCCCATTGGTTTCAGGTACCCGGTGTAAAAGCCTCCCTGGTTTTTACGGAGCGATTCGACCTGTCGCCGCTCGGGATCAATGGTTATGTGGTGCACACCCCTGGCCACTCAGCTGGCTCCTCGTGCGTGGTGGTCGACGACGAGATCGTCATTGCCGGCGACGCACTTGGTGGTATGCCCGGCGCCATCTTTCCTCCCTGGGGTGATGATGGCCGGCAGATGGTGAGCAGCTGGAAGAAGCTGCTCGACACCGGATGCCATACCTTTCACCCGGCACACGGGTTCCCGATAAGCCGCCAACGACTTGAGCAGGAGTACCTGAAACGGTCATCCTGGTGAAAGTGATTTTTCGCGACCTTTGAACACACAAAAACAGACCCGATGAACAAGTGCTCCCGCATCCTTCTACTCATGGTTGTCATGATTTTCCTGCTGCCTTTTCAAATACTCGCAGGAACAGGAAAGGTAAAGGTGATCATTCTGCACGCCAACGACATGCATTCCAAGATAGATAACATGGGGAAACTGGCTTACCTGGCCGACAGCCTCCATCGGGGTAATCCCTATGTTTTCCTGGTATCGGCGGGTGACAATTTCACAGGAAATCCGGTGGTGGACATGGTTCCTGACAAGGGATACCCCATGATCGATTTGATGAACCGTTGCGGCTTCGTAGTAAGTGCGATCGGCAACCATGAGTTTGATATGGGTCAGCAGTTCCTGAGCCGGCGCATGACACAGGCCGTGTTTCCCTTCATCAGCTGCAACATCGATTCAATCAGTTCACTGATAAAAAAGCCGAAGCCTTACATCGTCCTGGATGCCGGGAAAGATGCGAAAATAGCCATACTGAGCGCCATCGAACTCAATCAGGACAGCATCCCCGATACGAATCCCGCCAACCTCAAGGGACTCCGGTTTTCGAACGGATTGACGAAAATGAGAGAGTACAAATGGCTTAAAAAAGAGTATGGCATCCTCGTCGGACTCACCCATCTGGGTATTGATGATGACAAACGCCTGGCTGATTCAATGCCTGAATTGGATGTGATCCTTGGCGGACACTCGCATACCTTGCTCGAAAAACCAGTCATGGAAAATGGTGTTATGATCGGACAAGCCGGAGCGCACCTGAAATATATCGGGAAGACCACCCTGACCATTGAAGATGGTAAGGTTACCGGGCGGGAATATGAGATCATCCCCATGGCTTCGCTCACGAAAGAGTATTGGGTCTTCAGGGATCTGATCGACAAATACAATAAAAACGAGACATTTGCCCGGGTAGTCGGGGTCGCGGAGGCACCGCTGGAGGGTAATGATGAACTGGGCAGCCTGATGGCCGACGCCGTGACCAGCAGGCTCAATCTCGATATTGCCTTACAGAACAAGGGAGGGATCCGTCTTTATTCTCTCCCCCAGGGCGATATTACCCTGAAATCCGTTTACCAGCTTGATCCGTTCGGGAATGACGTGATCCTCTTCAGGATGACACCGGCGGAGATCCGCACGCTGATCACATATGGCACCAACCTGGAAAAGGGTATCGATTTTCAGGTTTCCGGGATGACCTACAAAGTAACCGTTGACGCGGCTGGTAAATGCACAAACGTTGAGTTGTCAGATATGTCCGGTAAACCACTCGATCCCGCCAGAACGTTTAACGTCGGACTCAGTGCTTATGTGGCGGCGGTTTACAAGTTCACCCACAGCGACCCCGGAAAGTCACTGTTCAAAACAACCGCCGAAGCGCTGATCGAGTATCTGGGGGAGATGAAGAAGGTGAACTATTCCGGGGTCAGACGAGCCGTCATCGTCAGATAATCAACTTCCTGAAGGCTTCATTATAAAATCTTTATCCTTCGGACGTAATCCTTATAAAACCCTTATATTTTCGGTTGCACCTTTGCATCGTTCAATCAAATGATGTAAAATGAATGCAACAATCCTTCTGATTGCAGCCGCCCGTCAGCCGGAAATTTCCACCAACGGGTATACCATCGGAGCCATTCTTGCCCTGCTAATCCTTGGTTTCCTGATCTATTCACTCGATAAACCTGAGAAATTTTAGCCATGGAAGCTGCTGATCTGGTTCAAATCGTGCTTTTTATTGCCCTGATCACAGGCTTGACTCCGGTTCTGGGGCTTTACATGTTCAAGGTCTTTACCGGGAAACCGCACATCCTGCTCGCCGGTTTCGCCTGGATGGAGAAGTCAGTCTACCGTTTCACCCGTGTCGACCCGGACGAGGAGACAAGCTGGAAGGAATACACCTTTGGGCTGCTGGTCTTCAACCTGATCGGAATACTCTTTCTGTTTCTGATCCAGATATGCCAGTTGTGGCTTCCGCTCAATCCGGCAAAACTACCCGGTGTTACCTGGCATTCCGCATTCAACACCGCCGTCAGCTTTGTGACCAACACCAACTGGCAGGGATATGCAGGGGAGACAACAATGAGCTATTTTGTACAGCTGATCGGGCTCACCGTACAGAATTTTGTCAGCGCCGCTACCGGAATTGCAGTGATCCTTGCGGTTGTACGTGGCATATCCCGCAAAACCACGCATAAAATCGGTAATTTCTGGGTAGACCTCACCCGGTCGACCCTCTACGTATTGTTGCCTTTGTCGGTCCTGTTGGCCGTCCTCCTCGCCGGACAGGGTGTCGTCCAGAATTTCAAATCCTATGAAACAATTCACACGTTGCAGGGTCAAACCCAGGTGATTCCGATGGGCCCGGCGGCCTCTCAAATCGCCATCAAGCAACTGGGCACGAACGGAGGCGGGTTTTTCAATGCCAACAGCGCACACCCTTTTGAAAACCCGACACCATTCAGCAATTTCCTCCAGATCTTTGCCATTTTCCTTATTCCGGCATCTTTGACATATATGTATGGCAAAATGGTCGGATCGGCTCGTCAGGGTTGGACAATCTTCACGGTCATGATGATTCTTTTCCTGGCCGGACTGTCTGTCTCCCTGTTAACCGAATATTCCACCAATCCTGCATTTGGAAACCTGCACTTTATGGAAGGGAAGGAGACCCGGTTTGGCATCAGCGGCAGCGTACTCTTTTCAGTGGTCACCACCGATGCCTCCTGCGGCGCAGTAAATGCCATGCACGACAGCCTCTCCCCCCTGTCGGGGATGATCGCCATGATAAACATCCTGGTGGGTGAGGTCATCTTCGGCGGAGTTGGGGCCGGCCTTTACGGAATGATCGTGTTCATCATCTTAACGGTATTTATTGCTGGCCTTATGGTTGGCCGCACGCCCGAATATTTGGGGAAAAAAATTGAGGCTTTTGAGGTCCGGATGGCCATCACGGCAAATCTGGTCACCAGTTTCGCCATCCTTGTTTTTACCGCATGGGCCGTTGTTTCCAGTTATGGATTGGCAGGGTTGAACAATGCCGGTCCCCATGGATTTTCCGAAATTTTCTATGCTTATGCCTCAGCAGCCGGAAATAACGGCAGCGCCTTTGCCGGCCTGAATGCAAACACAATCTTTTATAACCTTACCCTTGGCGTGACAATGCTCATCGGGCGCTTCGGGGTAATAATTCCCGTTCTTGCCATAGCCGGCAGCCTGGCTCGAAAAAACATCACCCCTCCATCCTCGGGCACCTTCCGAACCGACAACTGGCTCTTTATTACGCTGCTGGTCGGAGTCATTCTGATCATTGGCGGACTCACCTATTTTCCTGCCTTATCGTTCGGACCTGTAGTTGAACATCTGCTGATGAAAGCCGGTGTTGCCTTTTAACAATTCTGTGAAATGAACACAAAACATAACAGCAACCTTTTCAATAGAAAGATCCTGTTGCAGGCAGCAGGAGATAGTTTCATTAAATTATCGCCTGCCAGGCTGATCAAAAATCCGGTGATCTTCATCGTAGCGATAGGTTCAGTATTTACCACGATCATTGTGCTGGGTGGCATTTTCAAGGGATCCTTTTCGTCATTCAACCTCAATATTGCCATCTGGCTCTGGTTTACGGTGCTGTTTGCCAACTTTGCCGAAGCCATTGCCGAAGGAAGGGGAAAAGCACAGGCCGAGAGTCTGCGTAAAAACCGAACGCAAACGATGGCCCGTCGCCTCGACGGGAACCAGGAGGTCCGGGTGCTCGCGACCAACCTCAAAAAGGGCGACATCGTGGTTTGTGAAACCGGGGATATTATTCCATCCGATGGCGAAGTAACAGAAGGTATAGCCAGCGTTGACGAATCGGCAATTACGGGCGAATCGGCACCGGTGATCCGGGAAAGCGGGGGAGATCGTTCCGCCGTAACAGGTGGAACAAAAGTACTCAGCGACAGGATATTAATCCGGATCTCAACCGAGCCGGGCGATACTTTTCTTGACCGGATGATTGAGCTCGTTGAAGGAGCTAAACGGCAGAAAACCCCAAACGAGATAGCGCTTTCGATCCTGCTTTCGGGGTTGTCGGTGATCTTCCTGCTTGCCGTGGCCACACTCCCCTCTTTTTTCAGTTACAGCCTCGCCTCTTCCGGACTTTCACAATCGTTAAACCTGACAATCCCGGTCCTTATCGCCTTGCTTGTCTGCCTCATCCCGACCACCATAGGAGGGTTGCTGAGCGCCATCGGGATCAGCGGAATGGACAGGTTGATCCGGCGCAACGTCATCGCAACCAGCGGACGTGCCATCGAAGCAGCCGGTGATGTGGATGTACTGTTACTCGATAAAACCGGAACCATTACGCTTGGCAACCGCATGGCCACCGACTTTATCCCGGCCGATGGGGTGACCGTTGCGGAGCTTGCCGATGATGCCCAGCTCTCATCTCTTTCCGATGAAACACCGGAGGGCCGGTCGATCGTTATCCTGGCCAAAGAGAAGTTTAATGTCCGCGGCCGGGAAGTTCACCAGCTTAATGCAACCTTCATTCCCTTCACGGCACAATCGAGAATGAGCGGCGTCGATTTAAGGAATGAAGACGGAACGATGAGTAAAATCCGCAAAGGATCATCCGAAGCGATGCGAACCTTCGTTCAAAACAACAATGGCTTCTATCCGCAGAAAATTCAGGAGATCGTAGCCGAACTGGCAGGGCAGGGAGCAACTCCGCTGGTAGTTGCAAAAGACAACAAGGTAATCGGAGTCATCCATCTGAAAGATATCGTAAAGGGTGGAATAAAACAAAGGTTTGCCGAACTTCGAAAAATGGGGATAAAAACCGTCATGATCACCGGTGATAATGCCCTCACTGCCGCAGCCATTGCAGCCGAAGCCGGGGTGGACGATTTTATGTCGGAAGCCACACCGGAAGATAAGCTCCGACGAATCCGTGAGGAACAGGCAAACGGACACCTGGTAGGAATGATCGGCGACGGCACCAACGACGCTCCGGCACTTGCTCAGGCTGACGTGGGGATTGCCATGAATTCAGGCACCCAGGCGGCCCGTGAGGCCGGCAACATGGTTGACCTTGACAGTAATCCGACCAAACTCATCGAGGTGGTTGAAGTCGGCAAACAACTGCTCATGACCCGGGGTTCATTGACCACCTTCAGCATTGCCAACGATGTGGCCAAATACTTTGCCATCATTCCTGCCATTGCCTGCGCCCTCTACCCGGCTAAAAACGGATCAGGCCCGCTGTCAGTCCTGAATATCATGAACCTCGACTCACCGCAGAGTGCCATCCTCAGTGCTGTCATTTTTAATGCACTGATCATCATCATGCTGGTCCCGCTTGCATTGAAAGGCGTCAGCTACAGACCCGTCACAGCCAATGCGGCGTTATCCCGAAACCTGCTTATCTATGGTTTGGGCGGACTCGTTGCTCCTTTTGTCGGGATTAAACTTATTGATCTGATCATAAATTTATAGGGGATAAAATAACAAAATAAAGGATGGTAAGATTAAAGGGGGGTAACATGAAAACAATTCTGGTTGCATTGAAAATATTTCTATTTTTTACCGTACTGACAGGGATGGCTTACCCGCTGCTGATCACCGGAATTGCCCAGATTGCTTTTCCTTTCAGGGCAAATGGCAGTGTTATCAGCCGGAGGAATCAACCCATCGGCTGTGAACTGATCGGTCAGGAGTTTGATTCCGACCGCTATTTCTCCTCACGACCTTCAGCTGTTTCATATAACCCTTTGCCATCGGGAGGGTCAAATTTTGGGTTGACAAGTTTTAAGCTGCAGACCCTTGTCGCAGACCGCAAACGAAAATTTATCGAATTTAACCGGCTTGATCCAAACATAGTCATACCTTCCGAGATGGTTTTTGCCTCAGCAAGCGGACTCGATCCGCACATCTCCCCCCGGGCAGCAATGATGCAGGTTGAGCGGGTTTCGGCAGCCAGGAGACTTACTCCGGCACAGAAGCAGGATCTGCTGAAGGAGATCGAAAGACTGATAGAGAAGCCTCAATATCTTGTTTTTGGAAAAGAAAAGATCAATGTTTTATTGTTAAATTTGAAATTGGATGAGATAAAATAATTTACGGATCAGAGGAGTTGAATGATTTATTATGGGGAACAACGACAATAGCAGACCAGATCCGGATGAATTACTGGCCTCCCTGATAACAGCAGAGGAGAAAGGTAAACGGGGTAAGCTGAAGATCTTTTTCGGCATGTGCGCAGGGGTTGGCAAAACATATACGATGCTGCAAACGGCACAGGCGGAGAAATCGAAAGGCAGTGACATTATCATCGGTTATATCGAGACTCATAACCGCACCGAAACCGCACTCCTTGCTAAAGGGTTCGAAGAAATTCCCCGAATCTCGTATAACTACAAGTCAACCACGGTTAAGGAGATGAACCTGGATGCGATTATCACCCGGAATCCTCAAATTGTGCTGGTGGACGAACTGGCTCACTCCAACACCCCCGGCAGTCGTCACACCAAAAGATATCATGATGTGCTGGAGTTGCTTGAAAATGGCATCAATGTATATACCACCCTGAATGTTCAGCATCTCGAAAGCCGATCCGGAACAGTGGCCCAGATCACCGGTACGATTGTCAGGGAAACAGTACCGGATGAAATTTTCGAGAACGCCGACGAAATCGAGCTGATCGACCTTACTCCCGAAGAGTTGCTTGAACGGCTTAACGACGGCAAAGTTTACACGCCCGAACGTTCCCGGGAGGCTGTTGAAAATTTCTTCAGAAAAGGAAATATCACCGCCTTGCGGGAAATGGCTTTGCGGATCGTAGCCGACCGTGTCGACAGGCAACTGCATGAGTACATGCAGAACAAGCGCATCCGCGGTCCATGGAAATCGGGACTGCATCTGCTTGTCGCCGTCGGACCAAGCCCCTATTCGGGGAAATTGCTGCGATGGGCCAAAACGCTGGCCTATTCGATGGGGGCAAATATTCAGGCGCTGTATGTTGAAACACAGCACGTTCTTTCACCCAAAGAGCGGGTGCAACTCGATAAAAATATAAAACTTGCCAAACATCTGGGAATTTCTGTACGGATCATTACCAATAATGACATCGTAAAGGCGATTGTTGATTTTGCATTAAAGGAAAATATTACCCATATCATTGTCGGCAAACCCCGGGTACGCAACTTTATCTCCATGTTCCGGCTCAGCAGGTTTGTTAACAGGCTTATTCGTTACAGCGGAAATATCGATGTCTATATTCTGGGTTCAGACAGCCTGTCGAAAGACAAGTTCCGGGCAAAAATTTCCATCCCTCCCTTCACCTCAACCATCAGGCAATACCTTGTGATGCCGCTGATTGTTATGCTGGTATCGCTGATTTGTTACCTGGTAAAAAATTATATCGGCTACCAGGTTGTTTCGTTTGTCCTGCTCTTTCTCGTGTCGATTCTGGCCCTCTTTTTTGGCACAGGCCCCATCCTGGTTGCTGCCACCCTGAGTGCCTTTATCTGGGACTTCTTCTTTATACCTCCCCAATTCAACATGTATGTCGGAAAACCTGAAGACATGCTGATGCTCATCATGTTCTTTTTCATCGCCCTGCTGAATGGTATTCTGACCTCAAGGGTCAGGCGGCAGGAAGAGAAAACACGGATCCGGGAAGAGCGAACGCAAGCCCTTTACCAACTGACCAAAGAACTTGCGCTGGCCGCTGGTACTGAGGAGGTATCCTCGATAGCTGCCCAGGGAATTCAAAAATATTTCGGGTTGAATTGCGCCATTATTTTAAAAAATGAGCAAAACCAGCTTGGAAATGAAATCACCCACGAAACCCGCCTGAAACTTTCGGAAAACGATTTCAGTGTAGCTGCCTGGGTATTCAACCACTCTTCCAGGGCCGGAAAACATACCGACACATTGCCATCGTCGGGATATACTTTTTATCCATTAACCGGTAAAAACGACAACATGGGGGTGATTGCCGTGAATCAACCTACAGTATTCACCCAGGGTGAAGAGCAATTCTGGGAGGCCTTTATTGCCCAGATCTCCGGTAAATTCGAACGTGAATTTCTTCGGATTCTGGCAAAAAACACCCTTATTCTGAACGAATCGGATAAGCTTTACAAAACACTCTTTAATTCCATCTCCCACGAGCTCCGCATTCCGGTGGCAACCATCCTGGGGGCATCCGACACCCTGTTATCGCAAAGCTATCCTGAGGAGACCAGGGTTAAACTATACGACGAGATTAACACAGCTTCCATCAGACTCAACAGGCTTATCGAGAACCTGCTGAACATGTCCCGTCTTGAATCCGGACGAATTACCCCAAATCCAAACTGGTGCGATGTACACGACCTGGCCCATATAATCGCCGGGAATCTTGCCCAGGAACTCGCTGCTTTTCACTTCTCCACCGTGATCCCCGGCGATATGCCGCTGGTACTTCTCGATTTCGGACTGATGGAGCAGGTACTGCATAATCTGGTGTTGAATGCCACTCAAAATTCACCGGCCGGAACCCGCATAAGACTCAAATTTTATTATGAGCAGGGAACTTTAACAATCCAGTTAATGGACCGGGGGGTCGGATTTCCCGCTGGTGAACTGGACTCGGTATTTAACAAATTTTATCGCGGAAAGGAGGCCAAAGCAGGGGGTACGGGCCTTGGATTATCCATCGTAAAAGGTTTTACAGAAGCTCATCAGGGAACCGTAACCGCCGAAAACAGGCGTAACGGGGGGGCTACAATCACCATCAAAATCCCTGTAAAGGTGATCAACCCTTCTGATCAACTCGAAAAACCAACTAACTCCTTGTGACCCTGTGACCGTACAACACATTAACAGCCAACTATGCAAGAAAAAATCCTGATTATTGATGACGAAGTTCAGATACGCCGCCTGCTTGAGATTACCCTTTCGGCAAATGGTTATAAAATTTCGGAAGCATCAACTGGCAAGGAGGGGTTGACTATGGCGGCCACAGGACAACCAGAGCTGATCATTCTGGACCTGGGTTTACCGGATGTTGACGGTCTGGAGATCCTCAAAAAATTACGTGACTGGTATGTCAAACCCATCATCATTCTTTCGGTCCGCAGTGCAGAAGAGGATATTATCAATGCCCTCGACAACGGTGCCAACGATTATCTGACCAAACCTTTCCGCACCGGAGAACTCCTGGCAAGGATCAGGGTTGCCATCCGGCAAAGTATGGGCGGGGATGAAACACCAGTCCTCCGGTTTGGGACGTTAACCATCGACCTCGTAAACCATACCGCGCGAAAAGAGGATGAATTGATCAAACTCACCACCACCGAATTTTCACTACTGGCGCTGTTGGCGAAAAATGAAGGCAGGGTGTTAACCCATGAGTATATCCTGAAAGAGATCTGGGGTATGGGTTATACCGGACAAACCCAGTACCTGCGGGTATTTATTGCACAGTTGCGAAAAAAACTTGAAGACAATCCCACCAGGCCAAAATTACTCAACACCGAATCGGGTATCGGGTACCGGTTCGGCAGCTAATCCATGCCTATTTCGGCCAGAGGAACTCAATCAGTTGAGGAATCTCAGATTGCTGGATAAAAGGCCCCCGCACACTGTCCTGCTCATCTGCGTAACGACGGTAGAGTTCACATCCTGGTCCTTTGGCAAAGAGGGGAACCAATGACTGGGTGTGCTCACCGGAAAAAAACTTCATCCCGGGAAGTTTGCCGGTGCCACTATTTTCGATCGGCAAAAACGGACCGCCACCCCAGAGCAATCCGGTTTCATGGTCAGCAGTTACGACCAGGAGCGTCTCCTTCCAACTGCTGTTTTTGGTTACCCAGTCAACAACGGCCAGTACCGCTTCGTTAAAATCCTTCATCTCTTCAATCAGCCTCCCTTTCTGGTTATCGTGGGCAGCCCAGTCGATGGCTCCCCCTTCGATTATAAGAAAAAAGCCCGCCGGATTGTTATCCAGCACATTGATCGCACCCTTTGCCATGGTTGACAGATCGGGAACCCGGGAGTTATGCGGGGTGATGAAAGGAGGTGAATTCCTGCTCTCCCCGTTTTCCATCTTCCGTGCCTGCTGAAGAGTCTCGTAAACCTGAGGACAGCCAAGTACCCTTTTGGGTGTCTTTCCCGCCATGAGCGCCCGGAAACCGTCAGCATCAGAGACGACAGTCCAGGCGTCAGGCTTTCCGTCACGATCACAATCCTGCACCCTTTTCATCTTCCCCTTCACGGCAAACTCAGTTCGCGTACCGCTACCGGCAATTAGCTGGGAGAAGAGGGCACTGTCACCGACAAATTTTGCATCTTTCCATCTCCCTGTCTGGGGCTTTCCGTTATTGTCGAACATTGGGTTGCCGCATCCCATGATCACGTCACACCGACTGTCGAGCAGCATCTCACAGGCGATTTGCGAATAATGGGTGCGGGTGGCATTATGCGCCACGAAACCAGCGGGAGTGGCATGGCTGAATGGAACGGAAGTTACCACACCGGCTGATTTCCCGATCTGCTTGGCCCATTGTACAAGGTTAACAAGGGTATCGCCATGAATGGATATCCCGATGGCATTGTTGTAGGTTTTCACCCCCGTTGCAAGAGCTGTTGCCGAGGCTGCCGATTCAGTAACATTTCGTTTCAGCCATGCTGTATCGGTCCAGGCTGCCACAGTATTGTACCCGGTACCCCATCTGAGTTTCTCCTTCCCGTTGTCGCCGTAGGAACCGGCTTTGGCAGGGTAGTGGCAACTGGCCAGCCGTACCGGAAATGTCTCATAAACCTGCTTCGAAATGCCCAGGTAATAATTGGATGCCAAAATATGGTTGTATCCCATTCCGTCGCCGATCATGATGATCACATTCTTTGGCCTTGGAAGTTCTCCCGATTTCTGTGCAAAAAGCTGATCCGGAAAAGAAAAAAGGAGTGCAATACAAAGCCACAGCGAGGCGGGGAAATAACAATGAATTCTGTTCATGACAGGCACGATTAACGCCTCAAAGGTAATCTTAAATTAAGATGCAGCTGCTTTCAAATGCCTCTTCCTGATCTCGTCGCGGAGGCTGGCGGGCTTTACCACCTCCACATCGGCGCCCCACGACATGATCATCATGACGAGTTCATAGGTGGGGATGACATTCAGCGTGATATGGGCATGCTCTTTTTTCATCGTGACGGTCTGGCTAGAGTGGATGGGCTGGCTGATCACATACCAGACCTGATTGAGGGTGAATTTTAAGACAACTTTCAGGAATTCTGTGACAGCAGGTTCGATACTGCTTCAGCAGATAGGGGTGCACGGTGTGGCTACGCGAGGTGTCGGAATCGTAGCGCTGATAGCGGAACCTCACCCCCTGCTTGTTGCGGATGGCCAGCAGCAGGGGCTCGATGTAGCCGCTCCCCGGGATGTCGGGACTCTGTTCAAACTCGATGAAGGGGAAGAGGCTCTGGTCGTTGGAGAGGCACTGCACATTGAGCACCTCCAGGATCTTCTGCACGGCACCGCTGAAGGTGCCGAATATTCCCACATGACTGAACTGCTCCAGCATGGTGGCGGTAAAGGTGAGGGCGCGCCCCTCCTCATCATTGAGGGGGATATTGTCGATGGAGTAATCGGGATCTTCGTAAAAGTAGCTCTGCCTGTAAGTGTCGAATTTAATGGGGGCGTGGTAGCCGAGCCGGTCGTCCTCGCGCATGTCGTGCAGGTCCTGCAGGATGGTGCGCTTGCTGATGGGGCTCTTGTCGAGGGCATCCTCGCAGGCCTGGATAAGCTTCTCGCGGGTGGCATAGGTGAAGTCGCGGAGGGTGCGGTTGATCACGCGGTAGCGGATGAGGGCCTCTTTGTTGGTTGGCATGGGGCGGTATTTGCCAACAACCGGCTGGATTCCATCCAGAGCTTTTTCCCATACATCTGGGACGTGGAGGAGTACCTCCATAAATTCGTCCCGGTCAATGATCTCACCCCCAGCGATGAGGTCGGCTGGGTCGATTTCTGGCGTATCGACACCCGGGCCTGCCATGTCACCTGGTACATTGACCCAAACATGATCAACGATCGCATCTTTGGCCATGGAAATGAACTGCCCGAAAATTACATCTGCACCCCGGAGGATATCCCGCCAAGGGCCCTCATGTTCTTCAAATTCCGGCACGAACTATACTTTCGCCACTGGAAAAAGGCACTGCTGACAAACTCTCCGCGCTTCCCGGTGACCCTGCTAACACCCTTCGACCGGGCGAATGAGTGGGTGGCCCGAAGCAATAAAGCCGCTTAGCCAGCCAGCTCTTCGTGACAAGGCCGCTGGTAATAAATTCTAACTTTGAATAATTAAAACAAAAAATATGGAAATCAGGATTGGTGAAATAAAGGGAAAATGTGACGAGACCAAAGTGGAGGGGAATCTCATCATGGATCCGATGGCGATATCGTTCATCGATAAAATGCATGGGCCTCCACCGCAAGCGAATACAGACCTGCTCTATTTTGAGGTAGTCTATTACGGAAAATCATCAGGGCAACCATTTACTGTCAGTAACACCTTCAGCCTTGACATTACACCCATAATAGACAAATTGAAAGAACTATCAAGCCCGTTTATTCCAGACATGGCGCACCCCTCCACACTGAAGGAGCTGGCCCAACTCTTTGCTCTTAATTTTAAGGCATTCCGAAAACACCTTTATTGTTTTAATGGAGTGGCTGATGAACACAAGAATATTGCTGACCTGATCATAAAGAACAAGGGGAGGGTAATCGGTGTCCGATTTGGAATTTAGAGACTGTAATAATGAAAACACAATCCTCTGTGAATAACCTGGAAAAGGAGTCTAACGCAAATACTGCAGTGGAGGTCCCCCCTGTCAAACTCGACCCTAAACTGATCGAGGAGGTGATGAGCGAGTACCAGGAGGAGTGTGCCGTTATTGTTCACTGCTCCTATACGGCACAATTCACGGGGGGAATCAGGATATGGCCCTCAACCGTATTGATCGATCAGGAGAGCGGCTCCCGGGCCCGGTTGCTTCACGCACTCGACATCACCATGGCCCCGGTCTGGATGAGGGTGTCCGGGGGAACGACAGCGCGGTTTACGCTACTTTTTTCCGCCTTGCCGAAATCCTGTACCTACTTCACCCTTTTTGAGGATATCCCGCAGCCAGGCGGGTTTGAGATCAGGAATATCAGGCGAAACAAGAGTGATGTTTATAATGTGAGGATATCACATTACTGCTGATCCCCACCTGTGGAATTTCCACAACAACTAGTTAAATAAACTCTTCTAATGAAATCCTCGGTGCCATTATACCCAGGAAGATCGTTGCCAATATGCTGAATTCTGAAAAAGATGATCTCCTCAAAACCCTTTTGTTTTATTGTGAAGCAATCCCAGTTGTAACCATATGCGGGAACATCATGTTGCTTTGAAATACAATAGTCAGAAATATCCCCATTAATTTTCAAATGTGTAAGTATTTGTAAGATCCGGCCCCGGGTGGTCCTGATCAATGGTTTATTCTGTAAAACACTGTTACCAATTCTCCTGGATTCATTGGCGGCAAATAATAATACATTATTGGCAAATCCTGCATGATTTGTCAGGAGATAGCTCAATTCAGAGGCCCGAAATCCTTGAGTATGCCATGGAATTAACTCTATACTGAGAAGCATGGAAATATCATGCAGGGGTATCGGAGTTCCTCCGATAATACCACTTATCGCATTTATTATTTTGTTCGACCTGCTGTTCTTATGCCAATCGCAGGTTTTATGAAATACGGTACGAGGTCTTGAGGGATAATGGGTGACTTCAAATGTTACCAGATCCTGATAAGTAGCAAGTGGAAGCCCTGGACCAAATCGCGGTAACACTATCTGATGCTCTTGGTGAAGCCCACCTGACCCTGGGTTGTGATTTAAAAAGACACAGTGCAAAGGGCTACTGCCATAATTACCCCACCATGGTTCAGGAATGTAGTAAAGAGAAGGAATACCGCTCGCACCAGAATTGTAGAGTGGTATTAAATTTGGATTTGACCATGTGTGAATGGTTGGAATCGGCGTTGGGGGAATAACCGGAAATCCCGCTTCTGCGGTGTTTTCCCATTTGTCCACAAAAGTATTCCAGAATGCGTAGCTCATATTTGATGTTTTTTTTGATTAATAATGGTTTCCGTCTCAAATGTATCCAATTTTTCGATCCTGTATTAAAATCCGATCTTCCCTTTCTTTACAGCGTAATCCTTATCCTCCATGTTAAAAATCTCGGCTAGGGTCATGGGGCGGTCGATCTTGCCTTCATAGCCCAGGGTGCCAGCCAGCCGGCTGCTCTTTTCGGTGCTCAGGGGTTTGAACTCGTAGCGGGCAATGATGCGTCCTTTGCGCAGCAGGGCTTTGTCGAGGCGGGTGATGTCGGTGTTGAAGGTGCAAATAAGCTGCACATGGAGGGCGTCGGAGAGCAGTCCGTCGGAAATGTTCAGCAGGTTGGCCACGTTAAGGTTATCGCCATCCTCGCGGGTTCGCAGGAGTTTCTCTGCATCTTCAAGGATCATCACCGACTCGCGGTTGTCGAGCATGAAGCTAAGGAAGTCGGGTGAGGCGATGTGACAGGCAATCTCATAGGGGATGAAGATCAGCTGCTTTTGTAGTATCGAGGAAAGGTGTCGGAGGTAGGTGGTCTTGCCGGTGCCGGGCTGGCCGTGCAGAAGCACCATCCCATTGCTTCGGCTTTCGCTGAGTTTTGAGAGGATGGCTTCGTGGACAGGCAGAAAATCGTCATTGTAGCAGGCTCCAAGGTCCAGTTTCGTCTCCTCCACCGGGAAGTTCGTGAGGCTGATCCCCATCCTGTCGGTGGTAAGCAGTCCGATGCGCGCCTGCTTTGTGCGCTCTTTAACCTCCCCTTTCAGCATCTCACATACCTCAGCCAGTAGTGTACGATCGGTTTCATGCGAAAACAGCACCACCACCAGCGGGGCCGACCGGTCCGACAAGAACTCCACCATGAGGTCGGGTCGCACCATGGCGGTTGCATGCTGAAAATTAAACTCCCTATCCTTGATGAAGTAGCGCTCGGCGGAGAAGAAGTTTTCATCGCTTACGCTGAACCGCTCCCTGAAACGGCCGATGAGATTGTTCACCGGGGTTGGGTAGCGGATCACCCTGGTGGAGGGATAGACCCGGTTGGCCAGGGCAAAAAAGAGGTGGGCCTCGGCCTTGGAGACCTCTGCAGCCGGATCGTGGTAGAATTCGGCCATTTTTGTTACATCATGCAATGTCATAGATCGACTGTTTACCTGCAATGTCCCTGGATTATTATTACTGTTCTTGTGCCATCCTTTACCTCAGAAATATGGTACCTGATGAATGGTCTGGGATGATGGTACTGGCTCTCGCTGGAGATCACGCTTCTCAGGGTTGCCGGCGAGATCTCCCCTCCCCTGAAAAAATATTTCGATTCCACGTAATTGACCTGCCGCTCATCCAGTGAATCGGTCAGCTGCCTCGTGTCTGCCACAGCCCGGGGTGTTTCATAGAAGTTGTATCCCAGCCTGACCTCTGCATCCCCTGAATTAAAGAATGCCATAAACTGTTCCTCCGGGGCAACCAACTCCCTCACCAACAACTTCCCCCCTGGCCCCCTGGAGGTTTCATACCAGGCCTTTCCGAAATCGAGTACCGTATTCACGCGATAGCCTTTATGTGGCTGGATGCTCACCCCAAGGGCATTGTAATATGTATCCAGGCAGGTTCTCCGATGCCCCAGCGAGGGCACACCTTTGTCAACCAGAAGTTGAACCACGATCCCCAGCGGATCTTCCACTCCGTAACTGATGCATTCGGCAAGGAACCCCGCCTCGCACCGTGCCCTGCCGTGTCCCACATAACCGCTTTCGCCCGACTCAATGGCATGGCACTTTGCCCATTCAAACAAATCCCGCTTTGGGTACAGGGGCCCCACTGGTTTCATCTTCTTCAACTCCCTGATCAACCCTTTTTCATAACTGTTCGACGAATTGTTCAGATCTCCCAGGTAAGTATCGGCAAACAGGGCAGGATTCATTCTTGCCAGGTTCAGGTAATAGTATACCTGCTTCTCCTTTTCCCTCAGGTAATTTTCGGTTTGTGCAGTATTGGCAGCAAGATATTTTGGGTCGTCCCACTCCGGCATCCTGCCCGGAGTCTGTCCTGGTGCCCTGGCCGAAAACCATCCACAGGCACCAAAGAGTGCAATTATCATAAAGCACCTCATAAAAGAGAATTTTGGTTAATCGTTTCTCAAAAGGTAAAGGTGCTTGCCGTTGCAGTGTTTTAGGTAATTGGTTGCTATTCCGGAAATCCGGTAATTATTGCCAGGTTGTTCCAGGTGCGAAAGCGCGAGGGAAATCCGTGCTTAATTTCGAAACCATGATGATGCCTTTTTCGGACACTTCATAGGTTGTATTTTTCGAATGCGCGATCATCTGGCCAGGCTGGTTATTTTAATGGAAAATTAATGTTGTGTATGAACTTTAGCCGCTCATGGCTGATGGGCATAGGATGCGTCAGGTAACCATGCTCACTGTATAGACTGTTGCTCTCCCTCAGAGTTAGTTTTAAAAAATTCAAAGGGGTTAAACCCACATCTTTCAATTCAAAAAAATCCTTCGAATCCCCCTCATAATAATCGCATTGGACCGGTTTTGAAATAAAATGGTTATATAAATTATCACTACTGACCGACTAACTTTTTAAGAGAGGGGGTC
>JANXZO010000045.1 GCA_025355465.1 Bacteroidales bacterium | reverse complement strand
AACGTTCTTTAACAACACTTTGATGCTGGATCGATTTATTTGCAGGTTCGCAATTAACCCGAACTCTGCGAAAAATCAGAAAATTGTCAAAGAACTGCTGGAATGGGGTAGAATTGCCGCTTAAAAACTAACGGAGTATTGAAGATAACTTAAACCCAGAAAATTAGAAACAGGATTTCACTGGAAGTTCTCCAATTTATTATGGGGCCGGCGGTGGGAAGATCGCTGATAAAAACAAAAAACCACCAAAACATTAATGTTTTCAGTGGTTTTTGTTAAGTTGTTTTCAAATTTTGCGGAGAGACTGGGATTCGAACCCAGGGTACACTTTTGGCGTACACACACTTTCCAGGCGTGCTCCTTCGACCACTCGGACACCTCTCCTGATCAAAAGGCGAAATGGTGAAATGGCGATATAGTGAAAAATACAATCAACATTTCAGTTTTGATTCGCGGGTGCAAAGGTATTTTATTTTATCGAAAAATCAAACGGTCATTTCGCCGCGAAGGGAGGTTTGCAGAAGTTGCTTCACCGAATCGGTAGAATAGCCAGATCCCAGCAGGTACATTAGCTTGGTCACTGCCGATTCTGTTGTGATGTCGTAACCGCCGATGACACCAAGTTTACCAAGTCCGGCACTTGTTTCGTATTTTCCCATATCCACCGCGCCACCTTTGCACTGGGTGACATTGAACACGATGATGCCACGGGTGCAGGCATCCTGCACCTGATCCATGAACCATGGCACCGTGGGTGCATTTCCGGCCCCGAATGTTTCGAGGATCACAGCTTTTAGCCCTTCGGTATGGAGGATCCCTTCGATGGCGCGCACACTGATACCCGGGAAGAGCTTCAGAATGGCAATATTGTCGTCGAGTTCCTTGAGGACCCTGAGCTTTTTAAAGTTGGGCTTGAGAATGAGGTTCTGATGATATTTAATATGTACCCCCACCTCTGCCAGCAACGGATAATTGCCGGAGATAAAGGCGCCAAAATGTTCAGCATTGAGCTTGCTGGTGCGGTTTCCGCGGAAGAGTCTGTTTTCGAAACAGATGGCTACCTCGGGCACCAGCGGTGTGTCAAATTCGCGGGCGGTAGCGATCTCGATGGAGTTGATAAAGTTTTCCCGGCCATCGGTTCTCACCATCCCGATGGGCAACTGCGATCCGGTAAAGATAACCGGCTTATTCAGATTTTCGAGCATAAAGCTAAGCGCCGATGCGGTGTAGGCCATCGTATCTGAACCGTGAAGCACGACAAATCCGTCGTAGCTTTCGTAGCTCTCCTCAATCACCGTGGCCAGTTGAATCCAGAACCCCGGGTTCATGTTCGACGAATCAAGCAACGGCTCAAAGGTGTGAAAATCGATCCGGCAGTTGAAGTTCTCCAGTACCGGCAGGTACTTGTAGAGATTTTCAAAAGTGAGGGGTCTCAGGGTCATGGATTTTGGATCCTGAACCATCCCGATGGTCCCTCCGGTATAAATGACGAGTATGCTGGTTTGGAACATATGTTATCAGGTAAGCGTTAAAAATAACCGTTTTGCATTTGCCGTGGTTACTGAAGCTACAACTTCCAGGGAGACTCCCTTAATATCAGCGATTTTCTGGGCGATGACAGGGATGTACGCCGGTTCATTCCGTTTTCCGCGAAAGGGCACCGGCGGCAGCCAGGGAGCATCGGTTTCAAGGAGCAAATGTTCTGTGGCCACCTCATAAACCACCTGTTGCAAACCGGAGTTTTTGTAGGTAGCCACCCCCCCGATGCCAAGCATAAACCCCAGGGCGATGGCACGCCGGGCCTGATCACAGGTTCCGTTGAAGCAATGAAACACGCCCCGGAGTCCCGGATTGGAATGTTGCTCAAGAATATCAAGTGCGATATCCATGGCGTTCCGGGTATGAATTACCATCGGCAGATTGTGAATTAAGGCCAGCTCCAGTTGTACTGCAAAGGCAGCCTTTTGTTCGCATTCGAACGTTTTGTCCCAGTAAAGATCGATGCCAACCTCGCCAATAGCGCAAAATTTCAGCGCCGGGTTGTCCAGGTAATTCCGCACCAGCTCAAGTTCCGCCAGGTAGTTTTCCTTCACCGAAGTAGGGTGCAGCCCCATCATGGCATGACACATACGGGGGTAACCCCGCACCAGGGCCAGCATCCTTTCGTGGTATTCAGAATCAATGGCTGGAAGCATAAGATTGGTTACCCCATGTTGTTCCGCACGTGCTATTACCTCAGCAAGGTCATTTGTAAACTCGTTGGCGTAGAGATGAGTATGGGAGTCGGTGAAGATCATATATCGATTTGCAAGTTACGATTTACGATTTTGCGATTGAAGGTAATTTTGAGTTCAGGAACTCAAAGATGGGCGCTGTTTCGATGTTGTGCATGCAGCGGAAATGTTTTTTCGGACATTTTTCGTACCCGATTTTGCTGCAGGGACGGCAGGATAGCTCTTTTACCTCTGCCATTAATGTATCGCCCGTGGAGCCGCCGGGCATGTAGGGGTACATTCCGAAACCAGGGATGGTGTTTCCCCATACCGACACCACATGTTTGCCGAAGGCAGCTGCTACGTGCATCAGTCCGGTATCGTTGGTAAGCACAGCCATGGATTGTTTTACCAGCGAAGCCGACTGGCTGATCGAATATCGGCCACAACTGTTGAATACCTTCCGGCCGCAGGCAGCGGCGATGACTTCTCCACGCTCAACGTCCTCGTTTCCCCCCAGGAGGATTACGGGCTGTTTCAGCTTCAGACAAACTTCAATGACCTTATCAACAGGGAAAATCTTGGTGTTGTGCTTCCCACCAATTACCGCTGCAATAAATCCCTGCTGGTGCGTTTCCGGCAAATTGACGGTAGGCACGTCGCTCCCTTCAGGGATAAAATAGTCGAGCCCCTTCAGGTCATTTTTTACCGCCATGGAAGCCACTGCTTCAAAGTACCGGTCCACGATATGAACTTTTGGCAACAGATCGACTTTCAGGTTTACCAGCAGCCATTTCCGGATATTGAGTTTCGGAAATGAGGCATGGCGAACGCCAAGCTGGCGCACGACAAAACCGGAGCGGTAGTTTTTGTGGAGATCTATAATATAATCGAACCCCTTTGATTTGAGTTGTGGAATAAGCGCTTTAAAATCATGTTGGTAAAGCCAGATTTTGTCGATGTAAGGGTTAGCCTCCAGCAAAGGATGAAACTGCTTTTTGGTGAGATAATGAAGCTCCACGCCAGGAATCTGCTGCTTAAGACAACGCACAACCGGCGTGGTGAGAACAATGTCACCAATCGAAGAAAACCTTATTATCAATATCCTTTTCACCATTTCACCATTTCACCATTTTGCTACCTGATGAACTGATTATTCTCCATCTCATACCCGATGCTAGTTTCCGGACCATGGCCGGGATAAACGATGGTATCGCCGGGCAGGGTGAAAAGTTTTGTTTTGATGCTCTTCATCAGCTGGTCGAAATCGCCGGAAGGCAGATCGGTTCGGCCAATGGTATCTCTGAAAAGCACATCACCGGTGAACACAAAGCCCTGCGGCTGGTTATGGAAGCAGAGGCTTCCTTCGGCGTGTCCGGGGGTAAAGAGGGCTTTGAGGTAGGAATTTCCCCAGCGAATCTCTTCCCCGTCTTCGATAAAACGCCGGGGATCGGGAATCCTTTCAATCTTGAATCCAAAGGAGGAGCCGATTTCCTTGGCCGTATGAAAAAACGGAACTGAATTTTTGTGATATTCGGGACGGAGGTGGTAAGTCTGGAAAATGAAGTCGTTCCCGAGTACATGGTCGATATGGCAATGGGTGTTGATGTTCCTCACCAGCTTCAGGTTTTTACTTTCCAGAAAGGAGGAGAGTTCCGTCGTTTCCTGCTCTTCATAGCAGGCCGCATCGATGATGATGCATTCACCGGTTTCATCATACAACAAATAGGTATTCACCATGAAGTTGTTAAACACGAAGCGTTCAATCTGTATCATCAGAATTTTCTTAAACGTAAAATCGGATGCAAAGTTAGGGAAAAGCATTAACTTTACACCTCCAATTCAGCACTCCGTGATTCCTGGCGATGATCATGAAAGATCTATATAAAACATTCTTAAACAAGAAGTTAGCCAGTATTCTCTTTGTTTCATTAGTTTTTCTTTCCGCTTCATCGCTGGCCCAGTTTTACAATGGCTCCCAACTGAATTTCGGCAAGAGCCGTGTACAGTACAACGACTTCATATGGACCTATTACAGGTTTGATAAGTTCGACGCCTATTTCTATCAGAACGGCAAGGAGTTGGCAATCTACACTTCGGAATATGCCGACAAACATATCAAGGAGATAGAACTTTCGCTGCAGTCAAACCTCGAGGAGAAGATCCAGTTCATCATCTTCAACAATCTTTCTGATCTGAAGCAGAGCAATATAGGGTTGTACGGCGACTGGGATTATTACAACACGGGAGGGGTTACCAAGATTATCGGGGGGCGTGTTCTTCTCTTTTTCGACGGTGATTATGAACATTTCAATCAGCAGATCCGGTCGGGGATTGCCCAGGTGATCCTCAACGGGATGATCTATGGTACCGGGATCGGGTCGCAGATCAAGAACAACGCGCTTTTTACCATGCCGGAGTGGTACACCAATGGCCTTGTTTCGTTTATTTCACGCCGTTGGGATGCCGACCTCGAAAACCATGTGAAAGATGCCATCATGAGTGGTAAGTACGGAAATTTCAACAGTCTCACCGGACTGGAGGCGATGTATGCCGGCCACTCACTGTGGAAATACATCGCCATGAAATACGGGGAATCGGCTGTTCCGAACATTGTTTATATGGCCCGGCTGAGCCGCAATGTTGAGCGTGGATTCCAATACGTAATCGGGGTGACCTATACCGATGTGCTGAATGAATGGATGAATTTCTACAAAGAGGTTTATACCAAGCAGGACGCCGGTCGTACGATGCCTGCCGGCGACTTGTTGAACAAGCGCAAAAAGCCCGACCGTGTTTACGGAGCGTTGAAGATCAGCCCGGAAGGAACAAAAGTTGCGTATACTACACACCAGTTGGGGATTTATAAGGTCTTTGTTCAGGATCTCGAAACGGGGAAGAAGAAACGCATCTACCGGGGAGGTTACCGTCTGGCTGAGCGACCGGATTACACTTACCCGCTGGTGGCCTGGCATCCCAGCGGAAAAGCCCTGGCGCTGCTTGTCGAACGAAAGGGCGAAGTTTACCTGTATCTCTATGACATGGAAGAAAAGCACTTTGAGGAACAGATCCTTTACAATTTTGACAAAGTCCTCGACATCTCCTATTCCGACGATGGGACAAGGTTGGTTTTCTCCGCAGTGCAGAAAGGGCAATCCGATATTTTTGTTTACAACATTGCCTCCGGATCGCACGAGCAGATTACAAAAGATATTTATAACGACCTTAATCCGAGATTTATCAACCACTCCTCCGGGATCATCTTCTCCTCCAACCGTCCCAACGACACCATCCGGTTTGACGAAAAGGTGAAGATCGAAACTCTGCAGTTCAACAACGACCTGTTTCTTTACAATTATGCGGGAAAGAGCAACATCCTGACGCGTCTGACCAGAACCCCCGAATCGAATGAGACCCAGCCGCTGCCTTATGCCGACAATTATTTTTGCTTTCTGGGCGATCAGAGCGGGGTGGTGAACCGTTATCTGGCCCGCTACGATAGCGCCATCTCTTTTGTTGACACCGCCACGCACTACCGGTTCTTTACCACCGTCATTCCAGTGACAAACTACTCCCGGAACATTATCAGTCAGGATATCAGCGTTAAGGCGGCGAAGATCGGGGAGGTGGTATTTGAGAACCAGAATTTCAGGATGTATACGGCCGACCTGGTCAGGCCAAAACATGCCGAAAAGGTTGTGATAGCGCCTTCCTATTTTAAGGAACTCGACCAGATCAACCGGTCGAAACAGGCGGCTCAAATAGCGGCAGATACACTCGCGACGATAAACGGGGCATTTAAAACCCGGGAAAAGAAACATTTCAGCACGGTAAGGCTGAGTGAGGTTCCGGTTACACAGCAGTACAAGGGAGATACGGCCTTTGGACGGAAGAGTCTTCCGGGCGACCTGGGCAAAGGGATAAAATTCGACAGTACCAGGAAGACGCTGCTCGACATGGTGCGGGCGGTGCAGAGCAAAGGAAAGCCAACGGCGGGCAGCGCCCAGGATACCGCCAACAAATATTTGAATGCCAAGCAGCTAAACTACAATGTTGAATATTCCATCGATCAGATGGTGACCCAGATCGACTTCACCTACCTGAATTTTGCCTACCAGCCGTTTACGGGCAGTTCAATACCCGATTTTGTAAACCCGGGGCTCAATGCGCTGTTCATGATCGGCATCACCGACCTGATGGAGGACTACCGGATCAGTGGCGGTGTGAGGCTCAATGTAAACCTGATCAACAATGAATACCTGTTCAGCTATACCAACTATCGCCGCCGCCTCGACCATCAGATTGTCTTTCACCGGAAGGCCGTGGAGGAGATGACCTTTTATTCCATCATCCGTCATAAGATCCATGAGCTCTATTATGTTGCCACCTACCCATTTACGCCGGTGCTGAATATCCGGGGTACGGCATCGGTGCGCTACGACAGGGCGGTATATCTCTCCACCGACCAGTACAATTTAAAACAACCCGATATCGACAAAGTGTGGGCAAGTCTTAAAGGAGAACTAACTTACGACAACACACGCAGCCTGGGGCTGAACCTTTACCAGGGCACCCGGTACAAGTTTTTTGCCGAATATTACCAGCTGGTTAAAGCCAGTGCCAACAACATGGTGGTTCTCGGCGTCGATTTCCGTAATTACCAGCGGGTACACCGCACCCTGGTTTGGGCAAACAGGTTTGCCGCGAGCACCTCTTTCGGCAGCAACAAGCTATTGTATTATATGGGAGGGGTGGATAACTGGCTTTTTCCCAGTTTCAACCTCAGCAGTTCCATCGCCACAGATCAGAATTATGCATTCCAAACGGTGGCGACCAACATGCGTGGATTTCCTCAGAACATCCGTAACGGCAACAGCTTTTTTGTATATAATACCGAGTTGAGGTGGCCCGTCTTCCGCTACTTCTTCAACCGGCCTATTCGTTCCGATTTTATCAACAACTTTCAGATTGTGGCCTTTGGCGATATCGGCACCGCATGGACGGGTACAACACCCTGGTCGGCCGACAACCAGCTTTTTACCTCGTATATTTACCGTAAACCTTTGTTCATCAAGGTTGAAATGCTGAAAGAACCCATTGTGGAGGGATTCGGGTTTGGGGCGCGTACCCGGCTGTTCGGTTATTTTCTACGTGCCGACCTGGCCTGGGGTGTGGAAGACGGACGGGTAAGGAAACCCATTTTTTATTTTTCACTAAGTCTCGATTTTTAGCCATGACAGCGATAGATCAACCAATTATTGAATTCATCGCCGAACATCATATTCTTAATCTGGCAGTTTCCCGCAACAACCAGCCGTGGTGTGCCACCTGTTATTATGTATTTCTGGAGAAGGAGAAGCTTTTTGTTTTTACATCCGGCGACGAGACAAGACATGTGCGCGACGTGCTGGAGGGGGAGAATTATCAGGTTGCAGGAACCATTGCATTGGAAACCAGGATTGTAGGCAAGATAAGGGGGCTCCAGTTCTCAGGAAGGATATTCAAACCGCAACCGGAGCTGCTTAAACGAACGAGAGCAGCTTATCTCAAACGATTCCCGGTGGCACGACTGATGAAACTTCACCTGTGGGTTTTGGAGCCGGATTTGCTCAAATTAACCGATAACAGGTTGGGCTTCGGCACTAAACTTACCTGGAAACAAGCTCCGTGAGCCCACGATTTCGATTTTTTAACGCTCTGAATATCATCATATTACGTTCAATCCTTTTCTTCTTGTCCCTTTCCTCAGTTTTCAGAAGATATCTCATTTTTAATCAAACGGTTATCCGGCCATGAAACAAATCTGTTAATAACTCCGCTTGCTTTCAGTACAATCGGTCCGGAGGTTGGGTGTATATTGCGTCATCAAAAGTATTCCCCCACTTTTATTATATTGTTCGAAGGAACAATGAGTTAGTAAAACTTACAAAACAACAGGCAATAACTGTGTATGCATGGAAAACAGCCCCATCATCAATATTGAGAAGGATCAAAAGACGGATTATTATAATGAAGTATTATCGAAACGGATTCGTCCCAAGGTTTCGATGGAAGATTTAACGATGAAAGAGAAAAAGAAGGTATATTCGTTTACACAGGCGATTGAAAAATCTACTGAATATTTCAATGGAGATACGCTGGCAGCCAATGTATGGGCTAACAAATACGCCCTGAAGGATTCCGAAGGTAACCTATACGAGCTCACTCCGGATGATATGCACCACAGAATTGCGGGCGAGATTGCACGGATCGAGAAGCGATATCCGAACCCGATGAGTGAAGAGGAGATCTTCGAGCTTATCCGGAATTTCAAATATATCGTTCCGCAGGGGAGTCCGATGGCGGGTATTGGCAACAATTTTCAGATTGGCTCCTTATCAAACTGTTTCGTGATCGGCAACGAGGGTCAGTCCGACTCCTATGGCGCCATCATGAAGACCGACGAGGAGCAGGTGCAGCTGATGAAACGGCGCGGCGGAGTTGGGCACGACTTGTCGCACATCCGCCCCAAGCATAGCATGGTGAAAAACAGCGCCCTGACCTCCACAGGGATCGTTCCGTTTATGGAACGATACTCGAACTCCACCCGGGAGGTAGCCCAGGAGGGCCGGCGCGGGGCGCTGATGCTCAGCATCTCTGTCGTTCATCCCGATGCCGAGCATTTCATCGATGCCAAACTGGAAGCAGGTAAGGTTACCGGGGCAAACATCTCTGTAAAGATCACCGATGAATTTATGCGTGCGGTGGTGAATGATGGCGAATTTGTACAACATTTTCCGATCGATTCCGATAAACACCTGGTTGAAAGGCCGATACAGGCCCGTCAGCTCTGGTCGAAGATCGTTCACAACGCCTGGAAATCAGCAGAACCCGGTATCCTTTTCTGGGACACCATCATTCGCGAATCGATTCCTGACTGCTATGCCGACCTGGGTTTCAAGACTGTTTCGACAAACCCGTGCGGGGAGATCCCGCTCTGTACCTACGACAGTTGCCGTCTGCTGGCCATCAACCTTTACCATTATGTAGATAAACCCTTTACCACCGAAGCAAGTTTCGACTCCGGGCTGTTCATTAAACATGTGCACAAAGCACAGCGGATAATGGATGATATCATCGACCTGGAACTTGAAAAGATCGACAGGATCCTCGACAAGATCGATGCAGACCCTGAGCCGGAAGATATCAAAGCCCGCGAACGCAACATGTGGCTGAATATCAAGAAAAAAGCCATTCAGGGTCGCCGCACAGGTTTCGGTATCACCGCCGAAGGTGACATGCTGGCCGCCCTCGGAACTCGTTACGGAACCGACGATGCCACCGATTTCTCAGTGGAGGTGCACAAGCTGCTTGCCATAGAGGCTTACCGTGCATCGGTAGCGATGGCCAAAGAGCGGGGAGCTTTCCCGATTTATGATACCGAACGCGAAAAGAACAATCCGTTCATCCTGCGCCTGAAGGAAAATGCCCCCGATGTGTATGAAGACATGGCCAGATATGGCCGTCGCAATGTGGCTATGCTCACCATCGCACCCACCGGATCGGTGAGTATCCTTACACAGACCACCTCCGGCCTCGAGCCGGTATTTGCGGTCAACTACAAACGGCGCCGCAAGGTAAATCCGAATGATAAAAATGTAAAAGTTACCTTTCAGGATGAAGTTGGGGATACCTGGGAAGAGTACAATGTTTTTCACCATAATTTTGTTACCTGGCTGGTTGTTAACGGTTACAATGTGGATGAAATCTCACGAATGGACGAGAAAGAGTTGAAGGCTATCATAAAAAAATCACCTTTTTACAAAGCCACTGCCAATGATGTTGACTGGGTTGCCAAGGTAAAGATGCAGGGCGCCGTACAGAAATGGGTCGACCATTCGATCAGCGTTACCGTGAATGTGCCCAACGATGCCAGGGAGGAGATGATCGGCACCATTTATGAGACGGCCTGGAATGTTGGCTGCAAAGGGATGACGGTATACCGCGACGGATCGCGCGCCGGGGTGCTTGTAAACAACGACAGCAAGGAGAGTAAAGTGAAGGAGACGATCGACGAATTCCATGAGACCAAAGCGCCACATCGCCCCGATCGTCTGGAAGCTGATATCGTAAGGTTCCAGAACGACCACGAAAAATGGGTTGCTGTGGTGGGTATTCTCAATGGCCGGCCCTATGAAATATTTACGGGGGTTGCCGAAGACTTCTGGGTACCTACCTGGGTTCAGAAGGGTTGGATCGTAAAAACCCGTCCCGACGGAGTGGGCTCAAGGTACGATTTCCAGTTCGAAGACCGCCAGGGATACAAGATCACCATTGAAGGATTGTCGCGGTCGTTCAACAAAGAGTACTGGAATTACGCCAAGCTGATCTCCGGTATCCTGCGCCATGGAATGCCACTGCCTTTCGTGGCAAATATCATCGGCAAACTCCATTTTGAAGTGGATTCGATCAATACCTGGAAGAATGGTGTGGAACGTGCGCTGAAGAAATTTATCCCCGACGGCACAAAAGCGGTGGAAGGCGCCTGCCCGAAATGCGGCGATCACAGCGGACTGGTATACCAGGAAGGCTGTCTGGTTTGCAAGAGTTGCGGTTATTCAAAGTGCGGATAACGCAGTAGTGCTCAGAATTTTTTCTTGTGATAATCGAAGACCTGGGAATCTCTCAGGTCTTTTATTTTCCGGGCGATCAATACAAAGGCCTCCATGCGTTTGCGTAGCAACCAGTCGATGGCTTGTTGTTGTCCACGGCAGGCATCGGCCAGCACCACCAGGAAGAGATGTTTATTGTCGGCCAGCCACTTGGCAGCCCTGGGGTTTTCATCAATAGCAGCATCAAAAGCAGCCAGGTGAAAATACTTGTTGCGAAAAAGCCACCCCGTCGCCTCTTCACTCCCCCGGATGGCATGTGCCAGTGCCGATACTTCCGGATAACCGTTCTTCAGCAACCAATCGGAGATCTCCACGTTGCCGGTAACCGCCTCGCCGAAAGCAAGCCAGATTTTTGGAGGGTAATAAAAGGGATTTTCGATTGACAAGATTTACGATTTACGTGAATACCTTAACCTCAATCCCGGCTACCCTGGCTTTACCGGCTATCTTTTCCAGCTCTTCCGGCCCTATTTTTTGAAGGTTCTGCAGCGGGGTTTCACGGGCAATGGGATAGATCATCACCTGTGAAGGTCTGATTTCCGTGAGGTGGCTGATCCAGGCCTTCACCTCATCTTCTGTGGTGTTGTCCACTGTTTCTCCCCGGTATTCTCCACGAAGGAACATCGTCTGGATGATGAGCTTTCCGTTAAACTGCCTGAGGTTTGCCAGCAGCCGGTCAAAGTCAAACAACGGACCCGGGTTATTAATGAGCCTGAACATTTTTTCCGTTCCTGCATCCAGTTTGAGGATGTTGTTGTCAATCTTTTTCAGTGCCTCCACAACTTTGGGGTTACCGAGCATACTGGCGTTGGAAAGTACCGAGACACGTGCTTCCGGAGCATATTTGTTTCGCAGGGCAATGGTACCATCCACGATCTCCGCGAATTCGGGATGGAGGGTGGGTTCACCGTTGCCGGCATAGGTGAGTACATCCGGAAGGTAACCCTCTGCGGCAAGCTCTTTCAGCCTTTTCTCGAGGAACTCGTAAACCAACGCGGGGGATGGCAATTCCCGCAGCTCCGTGTCAACAGGAAGAGTCCATCCACATTCGCAATAGATGCAGTTGAAGGAACAGAATTTCTTGTTTGTGGGCAGTAGGTTGATCCCAAGCGAAAGCCCAAGCCGCCTGGAACGGACAGGGCCAAAAATCAGATCGTGAAAGAGAAAGCCAGCCATCGTTGAAAGTAAGATGCAAAATTCCATCTTTTCTACGGGAAAACCAAAGAGAAGGAGGTTAAATTTCTGTACCTTTACAAGTCAATAAACTCCGCGTATTGTCCTCCCTCGACCACATAAAATCTCCGATACAGCCTCATATCGATAAATTCGAAGATACCTTCCGTGCCTCCATGAAAAGTTCGGTGCCGCTTCTTGACACGGTGACCCGATACATCATTAAGCGAAAGGGCAAACAGATGAGACCCATGTTTGTTTTCCTGTCGGCATGCCTCTGTGGCGAAGTCAGCGAAAGCACCTATCGCGGTGCCTCCCTGATTGAGTTACTGCATACGGCAACCCTGGTGCATGACGACGTGGTGGATGACTCCAACCTCAGGCGGGGTTTTTTCTCCATCAATGCCTTGTGGAAGAATAAAATCGCCGTGCTCGTCGGGGATTACCTGCTTTCGCGGGGGTTGCTGCTGGCGCTTGAACAGGACGAGTTCAAACTTTTGAAGATCGTTTCCAATGCTGTACGTGAAATGAGTGAGGGCGAGCTGCTTCAGATTGAAAAGGCACGCAAGCTCGACATCGAAGAGCGTGTTTACTTTGACATTATCCGAAAAAAGACGGCTTCACTCATCGCCTCCTGCTGCGCTTGTGGTGCTGCCTCCGTTGGGGTCTCCGATGAAATGGTGCAAAGGATGTGGCAATTTGGCGAATATGTAGGAATCGCATTTCAGATCAAAGACGACCTGTTTGATTATCAGCGCAGCAGCACAACAGGCAAACCGAGTGGCACCGATATCCGCGACCAGAAGATGACCCTGCCGCTGATTTACCTTCTCAGCCGTTCGGGTTACCTGGAAAAACGCTGGGTTATCAACACTGTCAAGAATCACCACAACGATGCTGCTAAAGTTGAACAGCTCATCAGTAAGGTTGTGGCGTGCGGAGGTATTGATTATGCCCGCGAAAAGATGATGGAATACCGGCAGAAGGCATTGGATATTCTCGCAACATTTCCCCAAAGTACTTACCGGCAATCGCTGGAAGAGCTGGTTCTGTTCACGACCGACCGAAAAAGCTGATCAGGCCTTCTTCAGCGTAAATCCGAAGGTTGTTCCCACCCCGATAGTGCTGCGTACATTCACGGTTTGATGGTGTGCCTCCATGATGTGTTTCACGATGGCCAGTCCGAGTCCCTTGCCTTTGCGGGTCGCAGCACGGCCACGATCGGTCCGGTAAAACCGTTCAAACACCCGGGGAAGATCGTCCTGGGCAATTCCGATACCGTTGTCGGTTATCTCTGTAAGGATATATTCATCCATGTCGAAAAACCCGATCTTGGTCCGGGCCTCTTCTCCGCTGGCATAACGTATTGAGTTGTCGATAATGTTGGTGAGTACCTGCCGTATCTTATCCTTATCCCCCTCCACCGGAATTACCTTTCCCGGGTCGGTGATGCTTAGTGTGACCTGGTGTTTGGTTGCCTTCAGTTCCAGCATCTCAACCATCTCCCGAACCAGGGCTACGATGTCGAACCGGGTTATGGTAAGTCCGATCTGCCCCGAATCAAGCTGAGCGATCTCGTCGAGGTCCTCAATAATCCGGATCAGCCGTTCCACGCTTTTTTCAGTCCGTTTCAGGTACTCCCTGTTGATGGCCGGATCTTCCAGTCCCCCGTCGAGGAGCGTTGAAACATATCCCTGCACATTGAAAAGCGGGGTCTTCAGCTCGTGGGATACATTTCCGATAAAATCGCGACGGTACTGCTCCAGTTGTTTCAGCCGCTCAATCTCACCTTGTTTGTCGGCCTCCCAGTTTTCTACCTCCTTTTGCACCTTGTCGATAATATTTTTATCAGGTTTAATGAAGAGCTTCTCTTTTTTATCCCGTTTAACAGAATGAATCGATTTATAGATGAGCCTTATCTTGCTGTAGATAAATCGTTCGAGGGTGTAACGGAAGATGGAAAAGGAGATCAGGAAAATGAGGCTTGCACTGAGGAACAGCGCCAGGAAGGTGTAAAAATGGGTAAAGGGCTGCGGAAACAACAGGCCGACCGAGATAATGAACAACAGCGAATAGGCTCCGGTAATGATGAAGGCATTCAGGGTGGAGAGATTCCTGGGATCGTAAAATTTCATTCCTCTTCGAATTTATAACCCACGCCTTTGATGGTTTTGATGCTTTCAATACCAAGCTTTTCACGGATCCGTCTTATATGAACGTCGATGGTACGGTCGCCCACCACCACATCGTCGCCCCATACGTTCGAAAAAATCTCCTCGCGGGTTATCACCTTCCCGGGCCGTGAGACCAGAAATTGCAGCAATTCAAACTCTTTTCTCACGAGGGTGATCTCGGAATCATTGATCATCACCACATACCGGTCTTTGTCGATGGTAAAACCCTTCAGCGGAATGATATTGGCAATTTCTGCCGGCGCACTGTACCTCCGCAGCAGGGCCTGAATGCGGCTGATGAACAACCTGGGTTTGATAGGTTTGGTGATATAATCATCAGCCCCGGCCTCGAAACCGGCAATCTGCGAATAGTCCTCTCCGCGTGCGGTAAGAAATGTGATCAGGGTGCCGGCAAGTTCAGGGATCTTGCGGATTTCCGTACAGGCCTGCATTCCATCCATCACCGGCATCATCACATCGAGAATGATGAGTTGAGGCTTATGCTCCCCGGCTAGTTTTACAGCCTTGGCTCCGTTTTTAGCCTTGATAACCCGATATCCTTCGCGTTCCAGATTGTAACCCAGAAATTCCAGGATATCCGCCTCGTCATCTGCAAGTAGTATGGTGATTTCTGAATTTTCCATGGTCGGTATGATTTGTTCGGCTAAATTATAAAAATCCGGCTTACTGCGTTTTTCGTAATTTTGCTAAAAATTCCCCGATGCAACGAATAATGATTCTGTTCATATGTATCCTGCCTATGGTATCTACGGCACAAAAGTTCAATGGGGGTATTATCGCCGGGGGTACTTTGAGCCAGGTAGACGGAGATACCTGGGCCGGATATTATAAAGTCGGATTTCTGGCCGGAGCTTTTGTGAGCCTTCGTTTATCACCGCATTCCTCCTTCCAGATGGAGATGGAGTACATTCAGAAAGGCAGCAGAAAAAATGCAAACCTTGAAACCGGCGACCTGAACTCCTATCTTTTGCGGCTCCACTATCTCGAAATCCCGATACTCTACCAATACACTTTCGCCCGGCGTTTTGCGGTAGAGATTGGTCCGGCGGCAGATGTGCTGTTGGGATCGTATGAAGAGGTGAACGGGATGGCCAATCCGCCAACCGAACCCCTGCGACAGGTCACTCTTTCCGGAATCGCCGGACTTTCGGCATACATAGCCAGCCATCTGAAAGCAGGATTCCGGTTCAATTATTCGCTTATCTCCCTGCGCAATTCAACGGCTCCTTATCCCGCCGCTTACCGTAAAATTTTATTCGAGTACGGACAGTATAACAATGTGCTTTCATTTTCACTCAGCTGGGATTTTAAAGCAAGGGATTTTTAATTTCGGAAGTCATGTCAAAATCTAAGGTTATCATCGGCATCACCGGGGCAAGCGGTGCTATTTACGGAAAATTAGTGATCGATAAACTTGCCGCGCTTGGTGAGCAGATCGATGGTGGCGGGATCATCTTCACGCAAAATGCACCACCGGTGTGGAAGTATGAACTTGGCTCCTTCGCCGAAGAGGAACTCCCTTTTCAAACCTACCGTTACGACGATTATTTTGCCCCTATGGCTTCGGGTTCTGCGGGCTACGATGTGATGATTGTTTGTCCATGCACCATGGGAACCCTCGGCCGCATCGCCTCCGGGGTCTCAACCGATTTGCTTACCCGGGCTGCCGATGTGATGCTGAAGGAACGGAAAAAGCTGATCCTGGTGCCCCGGGAGACCCCTTACAGCCTGATCCACCTCAACAACATGAAGTTGCTTACAGAGGCAGGCGCAATCATCTGTCCGGCATCGCCCTCGTTTTACAGCAAACCTGCTACCCTCGAAGAATTGGCCAATACTTTGGTAGACCGGGTGCTTACCCTGGCCGGATTCAAAATTGACAGTTACCGCTGGGGGCAATAGCGGAGATATTTCGCATTAATTTCTGGTAGCCGGTTCGTTTTACGGCAGCGTTGCGGAAGAGACGGTCAAACTGTTCCTGTGTCAGACTTTCCCAATCTTTTTTTCGCATGGACTTCAACTCCTCCGACGGTGAGAATGCCGGTTCGGTGGAGGGAATTGCAAACTGGTTATACGGACACTCATCCTGGCAGATGTCGCAGCCATAAATCCGGTCGTTCAGGTTTTTCTTGATCTCTTCAGGCACCGCTCCTTTATTTTCGATGGTATGGAATGAGATACACTTGCCAATCTCCAGTTGGTATGGTGTATTGAGGGCGCCGGTAGGGCATGCCCTGACACAACGTTCGCAGCTTCCACAACGATCAGTTTCAGGTGGGTTGGCTTCAAGCTCAAGACTGGTCAGAATCAGGCCGATAAAGAAATATGATCCCAGGTTTTTGTTGATGATCAGGGTGTTTTTTCCCTGCCAGCCGACTCCGCATCTCATGGCCCAGGCTTTCTCAAGCACAGGTCCCGAATCCACGAAAATTTTGGTATGGGATGCCCCGAAATTTTGTTCAAGGAATGATTGCAGTGCGGCAAGTCGGGGTTTTATCAACGGTGGGTAATCCGAACCATAGGCGTATTTTGAAATAATATAATTTCCCTCTTCGGGAATCAGTTCCGGAGGATAATAATTCATCAGCACCGCGATGACCGAACTCACTTCCGGCATCAAGAGTGAGATATTTAGTCGTTGCTCCGTATAGCGCTCAAGGTAAGAAAACGACTGGTGGGCCCCACGCGCTATAAAGTTGGTGTAAAAAGGTCTCAGTGATGGAAAATCAACAGCTTTGGCTATCCCGCAGGCGGAGAATCCAAGCCGCAACGCCTCTTGTCTGATTGCTGCGGTCATGGGTTAAGGAAACAGCTTCGGTTGTTCCCCCATTTTAATTTTGCCCAGATGACGGTAAGCCAGTTCAGTGACCTCCCTGCCGCGGGGTGTGCGCATGATGTAGCCCTCCTGGATGAGGAAGGGTTCATAAACCTCCTCGATGGTGCCTGCATCCTCAGAAACCGCCGTGGCGATGGTGGAGATGCCAACAGGTCCGCCTTTGAATTTTTCGATGATGGTGGAGAGTATTTTATTGTCCATCTCGTCGAGCCCGTTTTTATCTACATTGAGTGCAGCCAGGGCATACTGACTTATCTTCAGGTCAATCTTTCCGGTGCCCTTGATCTGGGCAAAGTCACGAACCCGTCGCAGGAGCAGGTTGGCAATACGCGGAGTTCCGCGGCTGCGGCGGGCGATTTCGGATGCTGCTGCATCATCGATGGGGACATTCAGTATTTCTGACGAGCGCCGGATGATTCGTTCGAGTGTATCCGCCAGGTAGTAGTTCAGCCTTGAGTTGATGCCGAACCGGGAACGAAGCGGGGCGGTGAGGAGTCCGGAACGCGTGGTGGCTCCGATAAGCGTAAAGGGGTTCAGCTTGATCTGGATGCTGCGGGCGTTGGGTCCGGTCTCGATCATGATGTCGATCTTATAATCCTCCATGGCCGAATAGAGATACTCTTCAACAACAGGCGAAAGCCGGTGGATCTCATCGATAAAGAGAACATCGTTGGGTTCGAGGCCGGTGAGGAGTCCGGCAAGATCGCCGGGTTTGTCGAGCACAGGTCCTGATGTGACCCGGATATTAACATTCAGTTCGTTGGCAATGATGTTGGCCAGGGTAGTTTTTCCCAGTCCCGGCGGCCCATGCAGAAGGACGTGATCGAGTGATTCACTGCGCTGTTTTGCAGCCTGAACAAATATTTTCAGGTTTTCAACGATGGCTTCCTGTCCCGAAAATTCAATGAAACCGGCAGGACGAAGTACCTTTTCAATCTCTTTTTCAACCGGGGTGAGTTGCCCGCCAGAGGCATCAAGACTTTCGTTCATGACTACAAAAGTAAATTAAATACCTCAATTTCTTTTCTAAATAAAAATCCATACTTTTACGTTATTATTAAACACGATCATCCATGAACCCAATTATTGTAGCGGTTGATTTTTCAAACACCTCGATTCATGCTATCGATTATGCAATTCCGCTTGCAAACAGAATGAAATCCAACATCATTCTCGCCTGGGTCGATAAAATTACACCGCTTGAATCTATTTACCCTGACACTTCGACCGAAAGCCGGAACGAAGCCAAAAAGCGGCTTGATGAACTGGTAAAGCAGTACGCGCCGCAACTGGGAAAGGAACAAAAGATTGAATACAAGCTCAAGAAGGGAAAAATTTACCATGAGGTAGATATCATCGCAAAACAGGCCGGGGCAGATCTTATCATCACCGGGGCGCATGGTATTTCGGGTTACGAGGAGTTCTGGATCGGAAGCAACGCCTTCAAGATCGTTACGTATGCTTCGTGTCCGGTTATCACGGTACGTCACGACTTCCTGATACCGAAAACGCTGAACCGCATTCTTGTTCCCATCGATGGTTCGGCGGAGACCATCCAGAAGCTGCCTTTCGTGGTTTGTTTGTCGAAGTTGTTTAAATCTGAGGTTCATATAGTAACTACCCATAACAGTCACCTTAAATCGATTCAGCGCATTGCGGAAAAATATGCCCAATTGGCCGTCGGCTTTCTAAAGACCCATGGAATTGCGCATGTTGAAGAGAGCATTACCTCCGGCGATCTCACCAAGTCCACCATTTCGTATGCCGAAAAAGTCGGCGCCGGTTTGATTGCAGTAATGACCGAACAGGAGTCGCCGGCCAACATCATGCTCGGCGCACAGACTCAGCAGCTGATCAATCAATCGCCGGTTCCGGTATTAGCCATACACGTGAAAGAACATTTTTGTCTGTAATAACGTTATGAGAGGGTTTTTGTCAACGGTAACCATGTTGTTTTCGCTGATCCTGGTTCCGGGAGTTGTAATGGCCCAGAAACCTGATACCATGACTGGAACCCTGGAGGTAAACCAGGACATGCGGGTAGATGTTCTTTTGAACAAGCACATAGAGATCAACCAGGTTAAACAGACCATGGAAGGTTTCAGGATCCAGGTGTTTTTCGATTCCGGGAACAGCTCCAAAGCCAGGGCTCAGGCCGCGCTTGATGAATTTATTGCAAGGTATCCGAAAATCTCGGCATATCTTACTTTCAAATCACCGAACTACAAGGTCAGGGTGGGGGATTTTCGCACGCGGCTTGATGCCCAGCGTTTCCTTAATGATATTGTTGCCGATTATCCGAATGCATTTATTATCGCCGACCAGATCAATCTTTCTAATGTCGAATAATTAATATCCAGATTATGACCAGAATCATTGTAGCCATCGATTTTTCAGATTGTTCCATCAATGCTTTTCTTCATGCGCTGACCATCGCACAGAAATGTGGTTCTGACATGACGCTTGTATGGGTTCAGAAATCCCCCGCCGAGAAGGATAAATTCTCAGGCCAGTTCAACGATTCAACGAAGGATGTTAAAAAGGCGATGGATGAGCTGATCGAGAAGTATAAATCGGAACTGCCCAACAATACCATCACCTACAAGGTGAGAACAGGCAAGGTTTATAAAGAGGTGACTTCGGAGGCAAAGGAGGCCAGGGCTATGCTCATCGTTGTTGGAACGCATGGCGCTTCCGGTTTTGAGGAGTTCTGGATTGGCAGTAACGCCAATAAGATCATCGCCTCAAGCAGCTGTCCGGTAGTTACGATAAGGGGCGGTATTAATGTGCAACGCCCCCTCACCAGGATCGTTTTCCCGATCGACAGTGCGGAGGAGACCCGGCAGAAGGCGACATTCACCAGCTATATTGCCAAAAAGCACGATGCGGAAGTATTCATGCTGAAGATCTACACCTCTAAGATAAAGGCAATGCGCCACAATGTTGACCTTTATGCGACCCAGGTCACCCGGTACTTTGATGAGGAGAAGATAAAATATAAGATAGATGCCGTGGATGCGCTGAACATCTCCGATGCCATGATCGAATATGCCACGATGATCGACGCAAACATGATCAGCATCATGACCGAGCAGGAGACGACAGCCACGAACATTTTGATCGGACCTTATGCCCATCAAACAGTAAACCACTCACCCATCCCGGTGCTGAGCATCCATCCGAAAGAGACTTTGTCGGGCGGGGTAGGAATGTAGTTTCTCAATATCTGTTAAGGCAGTTAAGATCAGTAAAGGCAACCCTGAGCCGTTCCACCATGCTTTTTTCAGCTTCGCGTAACCAAACGCGGGGATCATAGAATTTTTTGTTCGGTTTGTCCTCTCCGTCGGGGTTTCCGATCTGACCCTGAAGATACCCTTCATTCTTCTTGTAGAAGTTTAGGATCCCATCCCAGAATGCCCATTGGGTATCGGTGTCGATATTCATTTTTACCACGCCATAACCCAGTGCTTCGGCAATTTTTTCAGGTTCTGAGCCCGATCCGCCATGAAACACAAAGTTGACCGGGTTGGGACCGGTGTTGAATTTCTGCTGGATATAGACCTGAGAGTTATGGAGAATGACCGGTTCGAGCTTCACATTGCCGGGTTTATAAACCCCATGAACATTGCCGAAGGAGGCAGCGATGGTGAAGTTGGGACTCACGCTGTTCAACGCCTGGTAGGCATCTGCCACATGTTCCGGTTGCGTGTATAGTCGCGAGCTGTCGATGCCGGCATTGTCTACGCCATCTTCTTCGCCGCCTGTTACCCCGAGTTCAATTTCGAGTGTCATTCCCATTTTACTCATTCGTTCGAGGTAGCGTTTACAGATCTCGATGTTCTCTTCCAGTGGTTCTTCCGAAAGATCGAGCATATGCGAACTGAATAGCGGCTGGCCGGTTTTTTGAAAATGTTTTTCACCGGCATCGAGCAGTCCGTCGATCCAGGGCAAAAGTTTTTTAGCGGCATGGTCGGTATGTATGATCACCGGAATGCCGTATAGTTCTGCAATCTCATGGATGTGCTGAGCTCCGGCGATGGAGCCTTTGATGGCGATCCGTTCGTTGTCATTTTTCAGCGATTTGCCGGCATAAAAGATGCCGCCTCCGTTGGAGAACTGGATGATGACGGGCGAGTTCACTGATTTTGCAGCTTCCATCACGGCATTCACCGAGTTGGAGCCCACTACGTTCACAGCGGGAATGGCAAACCGGTTTGCCTTGGCAATACGGAAGATATCCTGCACTGCAGCGCCGGCAGCTACCCCCGGACGTACTTTATCTGAAATTTTTTCGGACATGATGAATAATGTTTAACTAATGATGAGTAACAAAGTTACAAAAAGTCAAAAGTAAAGAGTCAAAAGAGGAAAATTTATCCTGTGTGCAAAGATAGTTTGTTATTTTAAATCATATTAATTCTAAATTAGATATCTTTGTATTATGATAACAGGAACAATGGAAATATGAGGAAACTAATTATTCTATCACTGCTGTTTGTGCTGATTGTATATCAGGAAAGTATTGCCCAGGACAGGATGTTTAACTATGTGTACCAGAGTCTGGTTTTGAACAAGGGGCAGAAGGAGCTGGAAATATGGACTACATTGCTTACCGGCCGCGAAGATTACTATCGCCGGCTGGATGCACGTGCTGAGTTTGAGATTGGCTTGGGAAAGCGGTTGCAAACAGCTTTTTACCTCAATTACAGTTCGAAGGCTGCCGGTTACATGCTGGCAGATACGCTGGCCGCCATTGAGAAAGAGGGAGAATTCAGTTTTTCCAATGAGTGGAAATACAAGTTCAGCGATCCGGTGGCCAATGGTATTGGTTCGGCGCTTTACGGTGAGGTCAAGGTCAGTGCCACCGAGCTGGAACTGGAGGCCAAGGTGATTCTTGATAAGCGCATCGGCCGCGTGACCCAGGCGCTGAACTTCTCCTTCGAGCCGGAATGGGCCTGGGAGGCACAAGGGGCGAAGATAAAAGCCGGGACCGAATACAAGTTTGAGTTTAGTTATGCTGTCGGGACCAATCTGGGCAAAGGGTTCAGCCTGGGAGCAGAGGTCCTCAACCCAAATGTTTACACAGTTGCGGATGGGTGGGCCCATTCGGCTATCTATGCGGGCCCTACGCTTTCGTATTCGGGCGATAATTTCTGGATCAACGTTACCTTCATGCCACAGGTAGCCGGGTTGCGGGGGATAACTCCCGGCCAGGGGCTCAATCTTGGTGAGTATGAGAGGTACCAGGCAAGGGTGTTGTTCTCCTACTCTTTATAGCAATAAATGAAACTTCTTTTGCTTTTTATCATCTGTGCCCTGGTGGCGTGTGTGCCGGCACTCTATAAACCTTCGGCTGAACACGCAGAAAGATCAGGCAGAAAACTGGATGATCTGAAACAGGGCCGGCAACTTTATATTGACCATTGCGGAAGCTGCCATCAGCTTTACCTTCCCAGGCAATTCGACCCTGTTACATGGAAGAAGTCCGTTCATTCAATGGAAACCCGTGCAAAGATTGACACAAACCAGCGACAGTTAATCCTGTGGTATTTGACTTCAGAGTAATTTTTGTACCTTTGCCGCCTTACCGGCTCCGTAGTTCAATTGGATAGAATGGCAGATTCCGGTTCTGTTGGTTGGGGGTTCGAGTCCCTCCGGAGTCACAAAGCGTTTCTGAACAGGCAGTAAATACTGA
>JANXZO010000044.1 GCA_025355465.1 Bacteroidales bacterium | reverse complement strand
AACGTTCTTTAACAACACTTTGATGCTGGATCGATTTATTTGCAGGTTCGCAATTAACCCGAACTCTGCGAAAAATCAGAAAATTGTCAAAGAACTGCTGGAATGGGGTAGAATTGCCGCTTAAAAACTAACGGAGTATTGCTACAGGCATCATTGATAAACCGTATCGTTGAAGTCCCGGAAGTAGATGATGTGCCGGTGTTGGTGATCACCAGGTCTTTTGAACTTCCCGCTGCATTCACTCTACCATCGAGCGTCACATTATCGGCCCCGTCCAGGTCGATCAATGGAGTCGCAAGGTTGCCGCTGATGCTGAGTCCGGTTGCTGTGGGATAAATATTCACTGAGGTGTACGAAGCGCTCCCGCTTCCGCTGGCATTGAAAACAACGGAAGCTGTTTCGACTGTGCGTCCGTTGAGGGTGATGGTGATAGCTCCCTGATGGGTGCCGGCATTAATAGCGTCGACTGCCTCTTTCAGTGTGTAATAGTCTGCGGATGAGGTTCCGCCTGTTGATGCAACGTGTACCGGTATCAGATAATAGGCGCCGATGGTGGGAGGGTTCCCGATGGTTACGGTTCGCTGGTCGGTAGTGATATTGTTGGAAGGGATCACAGTCGGACTCGTCGCCCAGGCAATCAGTTTATGTGAAACCGGTGATGCCTGGTTATCCAGAAAATAATATCCGTCGGTTGCATTATAATACACAAAAGTACCGTTGTCCGGAGCAGCTGAAGCCGAACTTACGGCCATGGTTTTGGTAGAGCCGCCGTTATTTGCAAGGGCACCGAGATCCCCTGAAACATAAGCTGTTGTTACATTTGGCGCAGTGGCCTGTGTTGAGATGGTTCCCGACGTGCCGTTATACCAGGAATAATAGGCATACATGGATCCGCCAGTATTATAGAGATCGGCTCCTGAAGGGGATGTATTGTTTATGATAATTGAATTCAGGAGGTAACAGCTTCCTATGCTGTTGTAGATACCGCCTCCGTTAACTGCGGTATTTCCGCTGAAGGTACTTGTGCTGACTGTAACACTGCATTGATCATTGTAACACCACCCTCCATGCATACTTGTTGCGCTGTTATTGCTCAGGGTTGAATTTGAAACATAGAGTTTGGCGTTAATGCCAGTCAAATAAACACCGCCCCCGTAAGTAGATTTTCCGTTTGACATGGTGATACCGGTCAGATAAACGGTTGTCCCTGAGCCAATAGTCATCACTCCGCCATAGGAACCTCCTGTGCTGCCGCCAAGCATGGTCATGTTTTGTATGTTTATTGTAAATCCGGAAGCATTAATTGTGAATACCCTCCACGGCGATGTGCCCGGAGTCGTGACTTTGACGGTAACTGCTACCCCGCTGCCCGCTGTATTTGCCCCGTCAATCGTCAGGGCTTTATTTATTACCAGCTGTGAAGCGATGGTAACTGTTTCGTTCCCTGCCGGCAGATTAAAGGTAATTGTACCTCCTGTAGTTACATCCGAAATAGCCTGACGGAGAGTCCCTGCCCCTGAATTGGCGTTGCTTGTAACAACCTGGTCGGCTGCACGCTTCATTCCGGAATTGATTAACGCTAACGCTGGATCACCAGCCTTCTCGTCTCGCTCCAGTCTGCTGTTTTGATGACGATGTTATAGATTCCCTGTGCCGCCTGGGAGAGGTCGATCGGATACTCCTTTTTTCCGTTGAACTTTTTCACCAGGATGATCTTTCCCGCCTGATCTTCGACCATCACATTCAGGGTCGACCCGCTCTCTTTCAGGGGTACGATCCGGAAAAGTCCGCGGGTCGGGTTCGGATATATGGAGACATACTGCGACGGGGTTTCGGCAGGCGGAGCCACACCGGTAGGGTCGGTTATTTTAAAGGATGCGATCTTTGTCTTGGGCCCATTTTCCGTGGCGTACTGGTTTGTGTACCAGAAAGTAAGGTCGTCCGCAGGATCAACCGAGAGGGAGGTATAATCGCCCCAACGGTTTTCATTGCTCTGCGAAACAGTTCCCGAGTGGATGGTATCTTCGGTGATGTCGAGTGTGGAGTTGCCGGCCAGGTAAGCGGTGGCAGATTGTCCGCAGTAGCGGATCCCCGGGAATTCACCCTTGCTGGATACCGAGTAACCCAGGGCGATGGTGTTGGATCCGTTCAGAACGATGCTTCCCATCCACCGGCTGTTGGTGTCGGGCGAGTAAGTGCCTTGCTGACGGATGCTCCAGTTGCCGGTGGTTCTGCGAAGTTCGTACCACCGGATGCCGGCCCTTCCTTTCTGGTCGACATTTACCGTGTGGCAGCAAACGATGGTCTGGTAGGTCCCGAAGTTACGGTACTGGGGTGCATTCATGATGATCTGCGGTACCGCATCAAGTTTCCGGTCAACGTTCTTTTGCCTGATATTCTCCTCCCCGGGGCCGAAATTATTGTTGAACGGCTGAACATCAATCTGCTGTACACGGCTGAACGTGGAGGCTGTCAGGTTCGTCCAGTTCACGGCCAGCTCGTAGATCCACAACTGGTCGGTAGTGCCGCTCTGCGCATCATCGTTGACGGCAATGTAGAGGCCGGGTGATCCTTCGGGTGCGAAGGGTCCGTCGTTGTCCAGGGGAGGTACCACTCTGAATCCTCCTGTTCCGCCGGGCCGGTTGGGATTGGTGAAGCCCACCACCTGCGGGTTTTTGTCGCCGATAATCATCTTGGAACGTTCATAAACATAGGTGTCGTTGGTTCCGTTGCCATTGTTGTCGCCCATATAATACCCATCGCGCCACACACCGAATTTGGGGTAGTCGGGCATGGTTGCTGCCACAAACGAATAGACATGCCACTTTCCAGTCGGGTTGTTGGTTTGTGATACCGCCATCAGGATATAGTTGGGGGTGCCGTCTTTGGGTACGGAGAACTCTGTAGCCAGCCAGCGGTCGGCCTGTTCATCGTACAGCATCACCGGATCCCCGTCGTTGCGGTTGGCGCCCGGCACGGTGTCGAAAATCTTGTTCATGGGGGTAGGGCCGACTACCTTGGTACCCGTTTTATCATAAATTGCATAGGTGGTGTTCACGGTTTGCATGTAATGCGATTTGCCTACAGTTCCGTTGTCGTCGGATGGAAAACTTGCGGCCTCCTGTCCTTCAAAATTAACCTGCGGACTGCGAAACAGGTTGCGTGTTCCCATCTCTTTTTGCCAGGCGCCGTCATCGCCTTTCGGAAGTGCAACATCGGCAAACGGATAGGTTCGTTCTCCTTTGCCGGGGTTCATGATACGTTTGGTATATTTCTGTTTCAGCGCCTGGATCTGTTCCGCAGTTAAAGGAGGAATGTCGCGCAACGGACGTGAAAGTCCCCAGTAGGTGCCGGTGCCAACGGAAGTAGGATGAACCGGAACTGACTGGTTTTGTGCCCGGAGTGAACTTCCGGCAAGAAACACAAGCAGTAGAAATGTCAGGGCAGGCACTTTGCCGGCGAATAAAAGTTTTTTCATCGTTTTTGTTTTAGGTTGTGAGTATTTCTACTTTGGTAAATTGAGATTGTTCAATAATCGTATTGAAAATATTGAGATTTCGAAGCAAAATATTAGTTATGTATGCATTTTAACTATCAGTTAATCAATATATTAATGTTAATAACTTTTTTATAACTATGTAAAATACGCGTAATTAAGACACTGATAATCATTATCTTAGGTTAATTCTTCACTAAAAACTTAAGATTTATGAAAACCAGGGCCTCGATCAAAAGTAATGCATTTATTTCAAAGTTTCAAACCCGTTTTGGTTTGAATAAATCAGGAATCAAATGTTTTGTTTCAGCCATTCGAAAGAATGTTTTTCATGGAGAAACAGAGAACCAGCTTGAAGAAAAGCAAAAAAATAGTTTTGCGCGTAAAATGCCTGTGGTGCGCTGCTCAAAGGGCCAGTGGAGAATAAAACAGCTGGAGGCCTCAATTAAACATGGGTTTGACTCGGTTGTTTCTTCCACAGCAGTGGATTGATGATCCGGGACGATGTCAAAAGGCTGGAATTCCAAATCACAAAATGGTATTCAAGACCAAACCACAACTGGCGCTGGACATGATCTGTGAGCATATTCACCATGGAGTACAATTTGATTATGTATTCGTAACGAAATAATATGTACATTTGTAGAAATACAAAATGTATGCAAACAGATAACCTAATTCAGCTGAAGTATAAAAAAATACTTCCTTTTTTAAATGAGAGACAAACCAGAATCGTTTTAGCTGCTGACGCAGAAAGTATGGGAAGGGGCGGTCTAAGTAAGGTGTCGAAACTTTCAGGTATTTCTAGAGTTACTCTGAATATGGGGATTAAAGAATTAGCATTATTATCAACCAATGAGGTTGTAAGGGCACAATGCTGCGGGAACCAGCACGGATATAATATTGCCTGCGGGCATCGTTGCCCAGGGTTGAAGGGCCGGAATAAGGGCGAAGATCACCGGCAGGGACCTAAATGACCAGGATATGCCGATCATCCAAAACATACGGTTGAATTACAGGGAGGTAGTTGGGTTGAATCTTATAACAATACTCCGGTAAATTTCAAACAATGAAGTTAACAATGGCATATTCGTAAAAACCTGCAAGAAAGGCTGAAGCCAAAAGAGAAAAGCATCTGTTTTGTAGTGTTCGAAAACTCCAAACCAAGATGCTTCTCAATAAAGCCGAAAGCCTTATCACTGCAATAATAGCAAAGATTGGCAAAACAACCAAACCCAGACAAAAATTTCTTAAACATCTTTTGATTCTTTACATGGGACTCCGCGGCAAATACAACTTTATTAACATGGCCCGCTATGGTTTGTTTACTGAGCAAACGTATCGGAACCAAATGAGCAAGCCTTTGGCCTGGGCGGAGTTTAACAAAACCCTCATTCAGCAAAGCTGCTCCAAAGAACTTATTCTCGCCTTTGACCCCTCTTATCTGCCAAAAAGCGGCAAGAAAACTGCACATATTGGCAGGTTCTGGAGTGGAAAAGATCAAGCGGTTAAACGGGGTATTGAAGTTGGGGCGATGGCAGTGGTTGATGTTAAGAATGATCCCGGTGAGAACCTGGTTGCCCATTATGCCTGTGTGATTCTTGATAAACTTGAAGTGATCTCCTCTCTTGAAATAAAACACATGGCTGTAGACTCATGCCTGCCATACTGGCCACGGTTGCTACTTTCATCACCTGGGAAACATATTTGCGGATTATCGATTTGCGCTCTTCCACTGTTCTATCTTTTTTTTTAGCAGCTCTGTTTTGATCCCAAGTTCCATATCCTTTTCTGCAAGCATCTTTTTGAGTCGAAAACAAAGATAGCATGAAATCCTCATCATAATTTCCTACTTTTGCACTGAATTATCTAATTTCCCGGAATGTCGAAAAGGGTATATATTACCGGTTACGGAATAATTTGTGCGATCGGGAACAATCGTTCTGAAACTCTTGAGTCGTTGCTTGCTTCGCGCCCGGGAATCGGTGAAATAACATTGTTTAAAAGCCTTCACCAGGGAAAAATTCCGGTAGCAGAGGTAAAGCAGACCAATACCGGGTTGCTCACGATGACCGGCCACAGCGTAAACGCAAACTTCACCCGCACAGCCCTGTTGGGTATGGTGGCAGCCAAGGAGGCGATCGAATCGGCGGGTATTGCCAAGGTTGAGGATGCAAGAACCGGGCTCATCTCTGCCACAACGGTTGGCGGCATGGACCGGACCGAGAATTTTTTCGTCGAATACCTCGAAAACAATGCGAAAGGTCGACTTCGCAACGTGGTTAACCACGATTGCGCAGATTCGACGGAACGTATTGCCGACTTTCTCGGTATCCGCGATTTCGTGTCCACGATCAGCACTGCATGCAGTTCTTCGGCCAATGCGATGATGCTTGGTGCGCAGATGATCAAAGCAGGTATGATCGATCGAATGGTTGTTGGAGGAACAGATTCGCTGACACGGTTTACCGTGAATGGTTTTAATACGCTCATGATCCTCGACCGGGGAGGTTGCAAGCCATTTGATGAGAACCGGGCCGGACTCACAATTGGTGAAGGAGCCGCCTACCTGGTGCTCGAATCGGAGGAAATGGTTGCCAAAGCCGGGAAACAGCCGTTGTGGGAGTTGATGGGCTATGGTAACGCCAACGATGCCTACCATCAAACCGCCTCCTCCCCCGAAGGCACCGGCGCTTCACTCGCCATGCAGGCTGCACTGGATATGAGCGGAATCGACCCAGCACAGATCGGCTACATCAATGTTCATGGTACCGGCACACAGAACAACGACCTTTCCGAAGGTGTCGCCATAGAGAAAATTTTCGGGAATTCTGTTCCTCCATTTAGTTCTACCAAAGCATTTACAGGACATACTTTAGGCGCTGCAGGTGCCATAGAAGCCGTGATATCGTTGCTTTCCATGGGCAACGACACCATATTTCCCAACCTGAACTGGACAACTCCGATGAAGGAACTAAGTATCCGGCCTGTAACCCAGCTGCGCAAAGGTCCTGTCAACTCCGTGCTTTCAAACTCATTCGGCTTTGGTGGGAATAATTCCACGATAATTTTGAAAAAGGTTTTTAATAAATGATGGGTGAATTTTGTTACATCAACGGTCTTGGACTGGTTTCGGCGCAAAAGACGCTCGACAATTCTCAGTTTTTAACCGAGATCGTTCCAACGGGACCGGAGTTTTTCAGATGCCAGGAACCAAATTACAAGGAGTATGTGGCTGGCGACATGGTACGCCGGATGAGCCGGATCATAAAGATGGGGATTTCAGCTTCGAAGATCTGTCTCAACGATGCCGGATTCAGGTTACCAGATAACGGATATGAATTGCCGGATGCCATCATTACGGGAACCGGGTTAGGTTGTCTCGAGGATACCGAGAAATTTCTCACCAACCTGATCCGTAATCACGAGGAACTTCTCACCCCTACTTCGTTTATCCAGTCGACTCACAACACCGTGAGCGGACAAATCGCCCTGCTGCTGAAGTGTCATGCGTATAATTTCACCTACTGCCACCGGGGATTTTCATTCGAATCGGCCTTGCTCGATGCCATCATCAGAATACGCAACGGTGAGTCTCGAACCGTTCTGACCGGCGGCATGGATGAGCTCACCACCAATGCATTCCGTATCACCCAGCGACTGGGTCACTGGAAAAAAGATCCTGCCGGAATGACCAACCTCTACAGCGATAAAAAACGCGGTAGTGTGGCAGGCGAAGGTGCCGGTTTTTTCCTGCTTTCCGGTGAGAAAACAGAGAATTCATTTGCGGTCTTTAATGACATGACCACACTTTATAAACCTACCGGCGATGCTGATATCCGTCAGAAAATGTCGGAATTTCTTAATAAAAACGGCCTCGATTTTAGCCGTATCGACCTCTTTGTGATGGGACTTAACGGCGACCCCGGGGGTGATGCATCGTATCGTGCGATGATCGCGTCACTTCCGTCCAATGCAAACATAGCCGTGTTCAAACATCTTTCCGGGGAATTTCACACATCGGGCATATTCGCACTCTGGCTTTCGTCGATGGTGCTACGGCACGCAACTGTTCCTGAAGCAGTTCGTTTTTCCGGTGACTTTGACCGGCCGGTGAATAACATCCTTATCTGCAATAACTACCGCAACATTGAGCACACCTTCACCCTGGTAGGATCGGTATGATAAAACTCAATTTCCGCACCACAACCCTCCTGTTTCTTGTGGTGGTACTTGCGTTGGTCCTTATCAAGGCATTTGCCTGTCCCTGTAATTTCGCATTGATCGGTTTGCTCTGCAGTCATCAGCTTTTGTTTTTTCTCCTGCTGGTTTTCATCTATCTGATGATCGTGGTTTTGTTCTCCTTCAAGGCTGGCTCACAATTCCATTACTCCCCCGTGATCTGTCGCGGTGATGGAGGTCAGAGATGGGTCTCGCTCAGCTTCGATGACGGTCCCGACGCTGAATACACCCCGGTCATCCTCGATATCCTTAAGAAAAACCAGGTCACGGCCACCTTCTTTCTCATCGGTAACAAAATCAACGGCAACGAAGAACTTGTAAAACGTATGTTCAGGGAGGGCCATACGCTTGCCAACCACTCCTTCTCCCACACCAACTTCTGGGATTTGTGGTCACCTGCCCGGCTACACCACGATATGGTGAAAACCGAAGAGCTTATTTTTGGCATTACCGGACAACGAACATTGTACTTCAGGCCGCCATACGGAGTTATCAACCCCAGGGTGAGCAAAGCCCTGAGAATGACCCCGTATTCCGTAATTGCCTGGAGCCGGTGGTCGATGGATACCGCCGCTACCGACCCGCAGAAACTTCTCAAACGAATTACCGGCAACCTTCAGCCAGGAGATATCATTCTTATGCACGACACGCAGAAAATTACGGCCGGTATACTGGATGAAGCCATTCAGGCTATTCACAACACCGACCTCCGCATTGTATCGATGGCACAACTAACGAACCTTCCGGCATATGTGTAAGAGAAAATACATGGGAATGTCGTTCTTCCTGCTGACAGCCATTTTCTGCGCCGCACAGCAACCGCAACCAATTCCTCCGAAGGAGGCAGGAATGATCCGGCTGAAAGTTCAGGAAGCTGCAAAAAACAGCATCACAATAGAGAGCGATTTCATCCAGGAAAAAGAGATGAGCGTCCTGTCTGAGAAGATCGTCTCCAAAGGGAAATTTTATTTTAAGAAGGAGAAAAAGCTGCGCTGGGAATATACAACGCCTTTCCCCTACCTGATCATCATCAACGAGGACCAGATGCTGGTAAAGGACGATAATTCCGAAAACCGCATGAATATCCAGTCCAATAAGGTCCTTCGGGAGATCAACAACGTGATCCTGGGTGCCGTTCAGGGTACACTTCTTGACGACCAGAAACGGTTTAACACAAGCTTCGCCGATGCACGAACCTGGTACAGTGCAAAACTCACTCCTAAGTCATCCAAACTGGCTGAATCCATTCGTGAAATTGTACTTTATTTTAATAAAAACGATTATTCCGTAGAACGGCTGGTGATGCGTGAGGCCTCGGGGGATTATACACGTATTGAATTCAAGGACAGAAAGTTAAACAAGCCCATCAGCGATGAGAAGTTCCTTATTCCTTAGTTTCTGCCTGTTGGTCACCTTGTGGGGTTGCTCACCGATTGATAAGAGCACCCTGATAAAGGCAGAGAAGGTTGTCCATAAGCCGGCTGGTTGGGAGTCGCCGTTCATGGGGATGTTTGAAAAGGCACTTTTCCGCACGGTCATGGATATTCGTGAATTTCATCTCACCGGATTTACCATCATTAAAAAGAGTGGAGATACCTCCTGCCGTATCGTGTTTGCCAACGACATCGGAATGACCATTTTTGATGTGGAATTTATCCGGGAAAAATTCATCAGCCACTACATATTCAGTCCGATGCAGAAAAAGGCCCTGTTCAGGATCATCGAAGCCGATCTGCGGGCCATGATGTTTTATTCATTTTCAACAGCGGATGTTACCACTTACACCGATAAGAAAACCAGCGCACCTGTACTTTACAATGGTAAAACCGACTGTTACTACTATCTCGATCCCAATACCCTGTATGTTACCGGAATCGCCGGCGGCAATAATCCCTGGGACAAATACCACATTGAATTTGATTATCCCAAAGGGACTTTTGTCCAGAATATCCGCATCGATAACCCGGGCATCGGACTAATAATTAAACTCGGCTGGATAAATCAGTAGCGATTTAGTATTCAGGTATTACTTTACTTTTTGTATTTTTGACAACTATTCTGAATGTTGAAGACTTGATTATGTTACGTGACCATTTTTTTACGGTTGATTCCATTGAGGAACGTGTGGAAACGAGCCCGCAGGGGATTTCGATGAAACGTTTCTTAGCTGCACTGGCAATTAACAGAAGCCATCCTATTTTCAACGGACACTTCCCCGATAATCCGGTTGTGCCGGGAGTATGCCAGATTCAGATGATTCTCGAAACCCTGACTTCAGCGGTAGGCAGGAAAGTAAGACTCGCAGAATCAGACAATATCAAGTTTCTGGTGCTGATAAATCCGGTAGAAAATCCTGCGCTGGTGCTTGACATGTTGGTGAAACAGCCGGTTGAAGGACAATATAACGTTCAGGCTACCCTTGCCGCAGGGAATGCTACTTTTTTGAAATTCAAAGGAAACTTCATTCAGGAATGATCCACCGTGCCAAATATACTGCCCGGGGTTATGAGCTTGATTCATACGGCCATGTAAACAATGCGGTTTACCTGAATTATTTTGAACAGGCACGTTGGGAGCTCTTCAGGGATTTAAAGATGCTCGACCTGATCTACCGCAGCGGGTTATTCCTCGTTGTGGTTGATGTTCACATACGATACCAGCGGGAGATCAAGCTTTTCGACGAAATTGAGGTGGCAACCAGACCAAAACGGGTTGATCCTTACCTCATTTTTGAGCAGAAAATGGTTAACTTGTCGACAGGACTTTCGGTGTCGCGTGCAACAATTAAAACCGTCTTGGTGGACCAGCAACGCATGCCGCAGGATATTCCTGAGACTTTAAAGGAATTGTATTGACCAGTGACGGAAACTCTGGAATATTGCAGATTTATGGAAAAATTGGATAAGATCAGTTGGGAAATGCGCGACGATATCGGGGTTATCACGCTGGATAATCCGCCTGAGAATTATCTGGCAGATCCTGATTTTATTCCCTTGGAGATACTGCGTAAATGGACCTCTGCCGATTCCCTGAAAGGCATAATTATTCATGGGGCAGGCAAACATTTCTCGGCCGGAGGTAATCTTGAGAACCTCTTCGCGATGATTCATGGGAAGGAGGATCTGATGGCAAGGATGAAGGCGGGAAAAGCTGTTCTCGATTATCTGGAAAATCTAAACATTCCCGTCATTGCTGCGATTCAGGGTGTATGTTTCGGAGGCGGGCTGGAGATTGCCCTGGCAGCCCACATCAGGATCTGCAGCGAAAACGCGCTCTTTGCTTTCCCTGAAATCAACCATGGGATCATCCCCGGCCTGGGCGGAACGGTAAGGTCTGCCCAACAGATCGGCCACCGGAAATCGTTGAACTTTATCATGGCCGGCGACATGATCAATGCGGGAGAAGCACTGGCAATGGATCTTGTGGATTATGTTGTTCCGAAATCAAAGCTCCTGGATTTTACTTACACCATGATGCAAAAAATGACACAGGACCGTCCGCTGCCGGTCATTCATGCCGTCATGGAAGCACTGCGAAATGCAAAGACCCTGCCGATAAACGAAGCCATGCAGGAAGAGACAAGGTTGTTTTGTGAACTGGCACTGGCAGAATCATCACGCAAAAACGAACCATGACGCTCCCCTCTTTTACGACCCTTGAATTAACGCTGGCCGACGGTATCGGACAACTGGTTCTGAACCAGCCACCGTCGAACATGATGACCCTTGAGTTTTTCAGGGAGTTCAGGGAGGCGGTTGATTTTATTGAAGGTAACCCGGAATTCGGTGCGCTTGTGATCAGTGGTAACGGCCGTCATTTCTCGGCAGGTGCCGAACTAAAATCCCTGCATGATGAAATCAGAACCGGCTCGGTGGTCGTTGATGGTCGGGTTACAGAAGTTCCGGAGTTGCTGATAAGGAACTTCCAGGCTTTTCTGAAGATCGAAAAATTTCAGATCCCGGTCATTACTGCAATCCGTGGTGTATGCCTGGGTTCGGCGCTTGAACTTACCCTGTTCAGCCATTTCAGGTTTTGCGGGGAAGATGCCATTTTCGGACTTCCGGAAGTTTCATTTAACCTCCTGCCAGGCCTGGGCGGAATCAAGAAAATGTCGTCGATCGTAGGAACGGGCCGAACCCTTGAACTGGTGTTAAAAAGCAATACTTTCTCAGCCGCTGAGGCTTATGAAATGAAGCTGGTCCACGCAATATTACCAAGACGCGAGTTGATGACAGCATCGATCGGGTTTGCCCGGTCGGTGATGGAAAATTACCACCTTGAAAAGGCCGGTTTGTATCTGAAAAAATATTTTGCATAATGGCTAAAGTTAAAGTGGCAGGCAGCGGTTCGTTCTTACCCGGCAAGGCCATTCCGGCCAGCGAGGTTGATTTTTACCTCGGAGAACTTTCGGATGCCCCTGATAAGATAAAAAAGTGGATGGGCCGGATCAAAATACTGATGGCGGAACTCCTCGAGGTGAAGTATTACCACTTCGCCCTTGACCCCCTCACCCGGCAATTCACCGACGACAATGTAACCATGTCGGTAAAAGCCGCCCGGGCAGCCCTTGCCGATGCGAAGATGGAGGCATCGGATGTTGAACTCATCGTATATGGCAGTGCACATCAGGATCAGATGCCTACTGCGTCGGTACGCATACAGGAGGGGCTTGGAATCGTCCGGTGTGCCGAAATTTCGGTCCATGCCAACTGTACCTCCGCTTACAAAGCCCTCATGATCGCCTCGGATATGATCCGATCGGGGCGCTATAAGACTGCCCTGGTAATTTCAGCGGGAATCTCCTCCTCCGAACTGGTGGCTGAATACTATAACCAGCGATTGGTTACAAAGGAAGAGCTGTTTCTGCGGTATTTCCTCAGCGACGGCGCCGCAGCCCTGGTCCTGAAGGCAGGAACCGACAATGAAAAAGGCCTTTTCGTCGATTATTCTTACATCGAATCGGTCGGAGGTAATAAACCCTCCGCCATGGGCAACAAGAGGCCGGCCTACTGGATGAATCCAAAAGAGGAGTTCGATAAAGGCTATCATCACCTGGCTCAAATGTTCCAGGAGGAGTTGCGTGCCAATTTTCATGAGGAAGGAGGATCTGTATTTCTGCACGGATTAAAGCGTATGTTGTCGAAATATCCTGTTGACCTGAATAAACTCAGATTCTTCCAGGTAAATTTTCCCTCGAAACACATTGCAGAACTAATCATGGATGAATGCGGTGAACTTGGCATCCCCCGTTCAACACACTACTCGAAAATGGCAACCATGGGTTATATCGGTCCCCCGATGGCCTTGCTGTGCCTGGATAAGATCATGCACGAAGAGGTGCTCCAACCCGGTGATGTAGTGTTGAGTTTTGTGACAGAGGTTAGCAAGTTCATGCAGGCAGGTTACATTCTGAGTGAAAAGTGAAGTGATAATTATGCATAAACAGTGAACCGTTCAAGATATAAATTATTCCTGATCTCCCCCCGGCAGCGGTTTATTAACTATCCTGCCCATAGCGAGATGGCTAAAATGTTTGGCAAACGGCGCCTCATGATCCCGCTTGCCCTGCCTACCATTGCATCGCTGACCCCTGACAATTACGACATTCGCATTTTTGACGAAGAGATCGAGGATATTCCATGGAATGAACATGCGGACATCGTCGGGATCACAACGCTTGCTGCAACGGCAACCCGGGCGTTTGAATTGGGCGACCGTTTCATGGCCATGGGGGCAACTGTGGTGTTTGGCGGCCCCTATGCAACTTTCATGCAGGAGGAGGCACTCAAACACGGAAATGCAGTGGTTTCCGGTGAGGCTGAAGGGAAATGGGAAGCATGCCTTGCCGATTTCGAGAACGGAGCCCTGAAGCCTGTTTATGAGACCCTCACCTACGTGGAATATAAAACCCAGAAACCGCCACGCTGGGACCTGGTGAATATGAAACGTATTTTCCAGGTGGCCATCCAGGTCTCCCGCGGCTGTCCTTTTAATTGCGATTTCTGCCTCGTTTCAAAAACTTTCGGACGAAAAATGCGCTACCGCGAGATTCCCAATGTGGTGGAGGAGATAAAGGCCGCTCCTACAAAATATTTCTTCTTTGTGGACGACAACCTCACCATCAACAAGAAATATGCGAAAGAGCTGATGCAGGCACTTATCCCGCTGAAAATTTCCTGGGGATGCATGTGCAGCCTTGATGTGGCCACCGACGAGGAACTGCTGCGTTTGATGGCGGATGCCGGTTGTTTCAACATCCTGGTCGGTTTTGAATCACTCAATCCCGACAGTCTTGATGAATCAAATAAACACCACAACCGGGGCGGAAAGATTTATGAGGAGGCGATCCGAAAAATTCATGCTGCAGGGATCCATATTAATGCAAGTTTTGTTGTGGGTTTCGACAATGATACGCTGGATGAATTCGACAGAATTTTTGACTTTACCCTTGAATATAACCTGGCGAATGTAAACCTTCACCTGTTAAACGCTCCTCCCGGAACAGAGGTTTACAAGAAGTTCATGGAGGAAGGAAGGCTTCTCAACTGTGATCCTGAGCTCGGCGTGGGGCATTTTCCGGTCGTACACTATATGAACATGTCACAGATTGACATTTTCGACCGGTACATGGAAACCATTGCACGACTCTACTCCTTCGATACAATCCGAAAAAAGGCCGAATCGCTGTTCCGGAACGGCGCATTTACCCGTCCCGGAGGCGACATTTCCGCGCTGATGAAGGCGCGGCTCTCCTGGATCACCTTTCGGGAGTTTGTACTGACGACCGACCCCGACAGAAAAAAACTCTTCTGGTTTATCATCGGGCTCCTCAGATCAGAGAAGATCGCGATCGATAAAGGGTTGGGCTTTTTACTATCTATGCTTGGCTACCACCGCCATATCCGGGAACACAAGAAAAATATGGCTGAATACAGGAAACTTGTGATGGCTCAGGATCACGGACCCTGGAAAACCAGAATTGGCGGGCAATGAATAAGATAGGCATCATTGGTCATGGCAAAATGGGATCGGGTATCTTTAACTACCTGGTTGATTTCGATTTCGGGTTGGTTTTGCTGGTCGGACCAGAAGCTGACACCGATAAAATTCAAAAACAGCTCCATCGCAGGATACGGCGTTCGATTGATGCCGGGATCATGGAGGAGAAACAGGGCAAAAGAATTAAGCAGACCCCAATTTCCATGGATCCAACCGTGTTGGCTGATTGCGACCTTGTGATTGAAGCCATCCCGGAAAACCTGGCACTGAAGGTGAAACTTTTTTCTGACCTTGACAACATCGTGAAGCCGGCCTGCATCTTTGCCTCCAACTCTTCTTCCATCAACCCTTCACTCCTCTCTCCCGGTAATGATCGCAGTGACAAAACTATCGGGCTCCACTTCTTCTATCCTGTGGCGATGAAGAACATTGTTGAATTCACCACCTCCCTGCACACCTCCGCAAACACCGTTGAGGTAGTTTCCTCGTTTCTAAGAAAGATCCATAAAGATTTTTTGCTTCTCGATGACCAGAACAGCTTTCTCCTGAACCGTATTTTTCTCGATTTCCAGAACGAGGCTTACCATCTTGTGACGCAGGAAAAATGCTCCATGGAACAGATGGACCAGCTCGTAAGGGAACACTTTTTCCCTTTTGGGGTGTTTGATTTTTGCGACAGTGTGGGAATTGATACGATGCTCAACTCCGTTAAAAATTATGTTGAAAATTATTCCGATACTGCTTATTATCAACCATTTGTAAGCAAACTCGAAAATCTTTGCCATCAGGGGAGGTACGGTCTGAAGACCAATGCCGGATTTTACGATTACCCGTCTGCCAACACTGCAACACTTCATCCCGAAGCCCTTTCAGAAATAGTAAGCCATCTTAGGTTAACATGGCTGAATTCAGTCAGGAGATTTGCGGCCTCAGCAAACCTTCCGGCGGATCAGATGAATGATGCGCTCGTTGCCTATTTCGACATTGATAAAGGTCCGCTTTAATGAAAAATAATAAGGGTAAATGAACATTGTTTTGCGTAATTTTGTTTTCCTAAATCCCAACATTATGAAAAAGATGCTTTTCATTACGCTTATATCTGTCACCACGGTCTTTTCAGCGCTTCTGGTGCTCTCCCCAAACAAAGCGAACGGTTCAATGAATCACCCGGTTACTCCGGGAACCGCCCTGCCCGACAGCATTCAGAAGATTGTGCAGAGGGCTTGTATGGACTGCCATTCAAATGATGGAAATGGTATGGCCAGGTCGCACATAAATTTCTCAAAATGGACTGACTATTCTGCAGAAAAACAGGCAGATAAGGCAAAGGACATGTGCAAACAGCTAACCAAAGGCTCCATGCCTACCAAGGGTTGGCGGAAGAATAATGCTGATGCCGTGCCTACACAGGCAGAGGTGAATGCCGTATGTAACTGGTCGGCTGCACTAAACAAATAGCCAAACCAACAGATGAAGAAAGTTGTGGTAACAGGGATGGGAATGATCTCATCGCTGGGTTTGGATTTGGAAACAAACTGGGCAAACCTCATTTCGGGTAAGAGCGGTGTGAAGAAGATCACGCGGTTCGACACCGGGGATCTGTCAACGCAGATCGCAGCAGAGGTTTCTCCGGAATTTGAGGAATTTTCCCGTGCCTATGTAAAAAAAAGGGCTGCAAGCCAGATGACCAGGGTTACACGAATGTGCCTTGTTGCGGCTAAAATGGCGGTAACCGATTCAGGGATCGATTTTAAAAACGAAGATAAAACCCGTTGCAGCGTCGTCATCGGAGTAGTAAATACAGGAAATTCGAGTGTAGAGAAAGACACGACCACGCAAAACACGGTATTTAAGGCCATGACCAACTCGATGCCTGCCTGGATTTCGCTAGAATACCAGTTGCAGGGCCCCAATTTCGCAGTGAACACGGCATGTGCCTCCTCCGCTTATGCCATCTCCATGGGTTGCGACCTCATCAGGACGAACCAGGCTGATATTGTCCTTGTGGGTGGCGCCGATTCGATCATAAACCCGGAGGAGATCAGGGGATTCAATGCACTTTATGCACTTTCAGTTGCCAACGATCCTCCTGAAAAAGCCAGCCGGCCATTTTCCAAAGATCGCGACGGTTTTGTTATCGGCGAAGGCGCCGGTGTGCTTGTGCTCGAATCTGAACCCCATGCCCTTGCCAGGAAAGCCAGGATCAGGGCCGAAATAGCCGGACATGCCCTCACCAGCGAAGGATACAACATCATGGCTCCCATGGGTGATGGCGTCGGGATGGCCAGAACGATGGAAGCTGCGCTCAGAAACAGCGGGGTTACCCCGGCAGAAGTTGGTTACATCAACGCCCATGGCACCTCAACAGAACTCAATGACCGCTATGAAACCATGGCCATAAAGCGGGTTTTCGGTGAACTTGCCCGGCATGTCCCGGTATCCTCTACCAAATCGATGCTCGGTCATACCATTGGCGCCGCCGGAGCCATGGAAGGCATAATTACCGTGCTCAGCCTTCAAAGCGGTATCTTACCCCCGACCATCAATTACGACAATCCCGATCCGGATCTGGATCTGGACTACATTCCGAATAAAGCCCGTGAAAAGGACATTCAGGCCGCCATCTCAAACTCCTTCGGCTTTGGAGGTCATAATGCTACGCTTGTGTTCAAAAAATATCCGACCTGAATTCTTCTAAAAGTATTATTTTTGCAAAAAATTTTTAAAAGGATGGCCAGAATTACTGAAAACACTAAGAACGAAGTCAGGGAAATAGTTTACAGTTTTTTTGCTGAGGAGTGTGAAGTAGACAGATCACAGATCAACGATAATACAAACATCATTAAAGACCTCGACGGGGATTCATTGATGTTTCTGGAACTAATTGAGATTTTCAAGAAAAAATACACCTTGGACATTGAGCTCAAGGTCATCGGAAAATATGCCGTCAAAAATCCTGTAGCAACAATTGGTGAACTGATCGATATGCAGTTGCTGATTATTGAACATGAAAAGAGGCTTCTCGAACTTGAAAAATAAATCTCTTATTGTCCTTGTCTGATCAGCATCTGGCGTTTATCTTCCCGGCTTTTGCCAGTGAATATACCAATCATCCGGGGATTAAACTACCCGGATTTATCGATCATTTCCACACATTGATCAGCATTGCCTCCCCGGAGGCTGAAACACGGTTGGCAGATTTCGATTTTGAAAATCACAATTTTCTCGAAGATGAACTCTACACCCAGTTCATCACTTACATTTACAGTTGCGCTGCCTCTGTTTCCCTGCGTAAGAATGGATTCATTCCCTCCTGTTCTGCCGGCTATAGCATGGGAATCTATGCTGCCCTTTACGATGCCGGCGTCATCAGCTTTACCGATGGACTGATGCTTATCCGTTCTGCCTATCATGCGATCCTCAAACTCACAGCGGGTAAATGTTACAACATGGGTACGGTGATCGGCCTCGACATCAAGGATATAAAGAGAATTGTTTCCGCTTCGGGCGCTACACTTGAAATTACCAACCAGAACAGCGCTTATGCTTTTGTGATTTCCGGAGAAAATACGGAGGTATTAACAGCACTGGATGCTGCCAGAGAGGAAGGTGCCTTGCATGTACGCCAGCTGAATGTGAATACCCCCTACCATTCTGTCTTTCTGCAACCAGCAGCCATGGAATTTGATCATGCTGTCAGGAGTCTGACATTTTCAGAACCCTCCTGCCCTATTCTGTCACTGATCGACGGACAAGAACTTACCTCCCCGGAATCGATCAGAAATGAACTCACAAACAACCTGTTCCATCACCTAAACTGGTTCCATACCCTGATGAAGCTGCTGGATAACGGGATCAACACGTTTATCGAATGCGGTCCATCCAGAGGTTTATTGAAAAATGCAAAGTTTGTTGAAGGGAAGTTCAAATTCTACGCACTCGACGCCTTGCCGCATTAGATCCTGCCCTCTTTCCGCCATTGCCTGCGTATCGCCAGCAAGGTCCTGAACATGGGTTCTGTCAACCCCTCCCTGTTTTTTTTTGCCACAGCCTCGCCAATCATCTCCTTCGGAGGAGCTGTTTCCAGTGCAGGAATGCAATTGTGGAAAAGTTGCGCGGTTTCCCTGATACATTGTTCCAGTTCTTTCTTGGGCAGCGCCGCTGAATAATAATAAACCGGGGGATAAAGAATGGATTCGTCCGGCTTGATTCGTCCTTCGCGGATGGCTGTATGACATAGCGGTGTGTTGGGATAGATTCTTAACCCAGCATTCAAATAAACCAGGTCTTCGGGACTGATGTATGACCGGATAAAATCTACTGTTTCGTTGAAGGTTGACCGATCTTCACCCGGACCGCCAAAAAGGAAAAACCACATGGTCGGCAGGTTGAATTTCCTGATCAGGGTTGCCATTTCAACGATCTCATCCAGGTTAAACCCCTTTTTCATGGTCTTCAGCATCCGGGGCGAAGCAGTGTCCGGAGTGGCATCTATCTGTGCAAATCCGGCATGCATCATCAGTTCGAAAAGTTCTTCGCTGCAATGGCGCGGATTCATTCCCATCGTTCGTAACCTCACCTTAAGCTTCCTTCTGATGATCTCGCGGCAAATTGCCTCTGCATGGCCTTTGGGATCATTGAATGTCGAATCCACAAACTCGAACGTAATAAAGCCAAGCCGCTTATGTGCCTGCTCTATCTCATCTGCCACCGACGAGGCCGTCCTGGTTTTGAATGTTCGTCCTTCAATTACCGGGTAGGTACAGTAAATACAACCATGGGAACATCCCCGTTTTGTCTGGATAGAGTAAACACCCTTTGCCAGGTAAGGTGCGAAATCAATGCGCCGGTCAATCTCGGCAAAAACAGACGGTGGATGCAAACTGAAACCAGGCCGGCTCCCGCTTGTTACATGCTTTCTGCCAGCTGTCAACAGATTGGGAAGGTCGTCGACCGGTTTGCCTTCAACAATGCGGTCGAGCAGCACGGGAAAAATATCCTCACCCTCACCAACCACACCGTAATCGGCCTTTGTCAGATCCATCAACGCCTCCGGGAAAATACTGAATCCACTGCCACCGATGATGATTGGTACGTTTGTGATACTTTTCACCGGCAAAATAAAACGATCCAGGATATCACTGATGTAATAAATCTCCCGATCGGCTACCACATCATCAATATTTCTTATGCTGAAACCGACGAAATCGGGGGCAAATGCCCCGACTAGCTGTGGCAGAGATTTTCCTTCATCAAAAACCCCGTCATAGACCTTTACCTCATAGCGGTTCTCGAGATTGGCAGCGATCATACACAACCCGAGCGGCGGCACCGGATAGGGCGACTTCTCCACATTGGTATTGACTAAAAGTACCCGTTTCAATGTTCAAAGGTTAAATAACATCCTTCCCCTTTTTAATGAGCCACAAACTGCCGACACGATGATGAAATTCATCATGGGGCAGTGTGGTTTGCATCACCGAATTAAAGAAGTTGTACTTGCGGTAATTAAAATCGACGATCCGGTCTCTCACCTCTTTGTGATAGATCGTTCCGGGCATGGGCGTCAGCACCGTGTAACCGGCATATACCACGCGATTTCTGTCGGAATATTCGGCCAGCGCTTTGAAATCGGCATCGGTGTAGTCGTTGGGAATCACATAATTGCCCCTTACCATAATACCGTTTTCCTCAAAAACCCGCACCGCTGTCTGATTGTCCACTGCCGGAGAATCCTTATGATATCGTTTGAGCTCCTCATCGCGGAATGATTCGAACCCGCATATCACAACTTTCAGCCCCCCGGCAGCCAGCTTTGCAATGATATCCGGCCGGCGTGCTGCCACATCTGCGCGAATATCCATGATAAATGTCTTTTTGATCCCCTCCTCCTCAATGCGCCGGAACAGGTCGAGCATGAAGTGTTCATCCACAACGGTATTTGCATCAGCAAAGCGGACTACCGGATATTCGTCGATGGATTTAAGCTCAGCGATTAGACTTTCGATGCTACGCTGGTAATATTTTCCTTTGAACTGGGTCCAGATGGAACAAAAGGTGCATTTATACGGACATCCCAGTGAAGTAAAAACATAAGTACTCGGAAACGGGCTGTTGCCTACTTTGTAGGTTTCGATCCAACGGCTTAGGTGACTGCGGTCGGGCATGAGGTAGTCTGCATTGGCACTATCCCATTTTCCGGGTTTGCCCACAGTTTTTTTCAAACCAGCCAGACCGTTGATATAAATGCCCGAAACAGATTCATAGCGAAGACCTTTCTCCTTTGCCAGGATCACATTCCTGAAAACATGCGGCGATTGTCCGGGAATCACAATGTCCACCGACAAATCGGTGAAATCCCTAGGGCAAAGAGTGGCATGAAGCCCGCCGGCAATGGTGAGAATGGCGGGATCAGTTTGTTTAACCGTCTGGAGTATCTCTACCGAAAAATCAAACTCAGAGGTGATGGTGGTCACGCCTACCACTTCAGGCCGGTGCTTCGCAAGAAGCAACCTGACAAGTTCTGCCAGCGGCGGTGTATCCGGAACAAGGTCATATTCACCTTTGGTATCGAACAATACAACATCGTGATCCTTCACAGAAGCGGCAATGGTAAGAAGACCCAGCGGCGGACCGATCAGTTTTTTATGGATAAAATGTTTTGCATCCTCGGGCGCAAATTTCAGGATATTGTTTTCCGGTGAGCGCGGCGGATTTATCAACAGGATCTTCATAATGCAAATTTACTCAAATCCGCTAATTTTGCTACTTTTGTTACATGTTACGACCTTATAAAAGTCGACTTTGGTGATGCCAGAAATCACCCGGATCCCAGCTAAAATGGCCGAACTCAGGTGCTGCGTGATGATTGCCACATATAACAATGATCATGCACTTTCTGAGGTATTGCAAAACACGCTCCTTTATTGCCGTGACGTAATTGTGGTAAACGATGGATCGACAGATAACACGTCAGCCATCCTGAATGCTTTTCCACAGGTTAAGCGCATCGATATCGCGCAGAATACGGGCAAAGGATGGGCGTTACGGCAAGGTTTTAAATATGCCATAAGCCAGGGTTTTCGTTATGCCCTCACGCTCGACAGCGATGGTCAGCATTTCCCTGAAGACATCCCTTCCTTCCTGGAAGCTATAGAAAGTAATCCCGATGCCATGATCATTGGTGCGCGGAACATGGTTCAGGAAGCCGTTCCGGGAACAAGTAGCTTCGGCCACAAGTTCTCGATTTTCTGGTTTAAAGTCGAGACAGGCCAAACCGTTCCCGACGTACAAACCGGCTACCGCCTGTATCCGCTTGATTGCGTTCGTGACCTTGGCCGGTTCTACACCAAAAAATATGAGTTTGAGGTGGAGGTGCTCGTACGTCTCGCCTGGGCCGGGGTGAAAATACTTTCGGTTCCTGTTAAAGTTTATTACGCCCCGAAGGAGAGCAGGGTGTCTCACTTCCGGAAATTTCGCGACTTTTCACGGGTCAGTATTGTAAACAGTATCCTTGTATTTATGGCCCTGCTTTGGGTGCGGCCATTCCTGTTTTTCAAAAACATGCGTAAAAAATCAGCGCGGGAGTTTATCCGGAAATATTTTCTTGACAGCGCCGACAGTAATACCCGCATTGCCTGTTCAGTGGGCGTTGGTATGTTCATGGGAGTCATACCCATCTGGGGATGGCAGATCATGGCATCGTTCGGAATCGCTTACCTGCTGCGCCTCAACCGCTTCCTCACTGTGGCGTTTTCCAATATCAGCCTGCCTCCACTCCTGCCGGTTATCCTGTTCGCCAGTTATCATACAGGCGGTATTGTGCTGGGTCAGAACTCCTCCTCCATGTCCTACTCTCCGGGCATAGATTTTCAGTGGATCAGGAGTAATCTGGTTCAATACCTTGTGGGAAGCGTCGTATTCGGAGTGATCCTTGGGGCAACCAGCGGACTCATTACCTACCTGCTACTCTCAGTTTTCAGAAAAACCAAACCAGTCAAAACCGATGAACATTGAAGGCTTAACAACTGTGTTTTAAAATAACTATGTCGAACTTTTTTATCTCACTGTATAACTTCTTTAACCGCAACCGGATCCTGTTTTACCTGGTTCTACTCTCTTTTCTGATCCTTATTCTAGTCTTTGCCTCACGGATCAGGTTCGAGGAAGATATTCTGAAGAGTCTGCCCGGCAAAGGAACCAAAGACCAAACAAACTATGTTGTCGGGAACCTGAAACTGACCGATAAACTGATCATCACCATTTCACTCAAAGACACACTTGCTGCAGCCAGTCCCGATTCTTTGCAGGCATTCGGCGCCAGGTTGGTTGATTCACTCTCCTATCGGTACGACAGCGCTTTTATCCGCAGTATTTCGTTCAGGGCATCCGATTCCCTGATGGAAATAATGACAAGCCTGGTAACCGGACATCTGCCCTCTTTCCTGGATGAAAAAGACTATCTTAAGATCGACTCAATCATTGGCTCCGATGCAATAAAAAAGGCGCTGCAAAAGGATTATCGCATCCTGCTTTCGCCAGGCAGCATAGTCCTGAAAAAGCGCATCATGCAGGATCCCCTTGCACTGACCAACCTCGCCTTTAAAAAGCTCAGTTCATTGCAGGCAGGCAGCAACTTTGTTGTTTACAATGGCAGCATTTTCACACAAGATCTTCAACATTTACTGATTTTTATCTCTCCTGCAAACACGGTCAACGAGACGTCAAAAAACACTCAACTTATTGAAGGTCTGACCCAAACCATAAAACAACTCTCGAATGATGGAAAAGGACACGTTAACGCCGAATTTTTCGGTTCGGTCGCTGTGTCCGTGTCCAATGCAACTCAGCTAAAGAAGGACATTGCAGTTACCCTCGCCATTGCATTCTCACTCATCTTCTTGCTGCTCGGCTGGTATTTTCGGAGTCTCAGGGTTCCTTTACTGGGACTGCTTCCGGCAATTTTCGGTGGCGGAATGGCCTTGGCAATCCTCTATCTGACCCGGGGAAAAATTTCCGCTATATCCCTGGGCATAGGATCAGTAATTCTCGGATTGATTGTTGATTACGCACTTTACATGATCAATCACTTCAGGAGGAAAGGAAACATCGAAGCGGTGCTGCGCGAGATGTCGCAAACCATCGTTGTTTGCAGTCTGACCACCGCCGGTGCATTCCTTTGTCTGATATTCCTTGAGTCCACGGTGTTAAACGATCTTGGTTGGTTTGCCGCATTGAGTGTTCTCGGCGCCGCTTTTTTCGCCCTGGCTTTCCTCCCCCAGTTCCTCACACAAAAATCTGCCAGGGCGTTTACCCGCCACCAGCCATCGTGGGTGGATAAATTCGCAACCATCAGGTTTGACAAGAATCCCTATCTCACAGGAATACTTCTGGTATTGATTATCGCCAGCCTGTTTTTCGCAAAAAGGGCCGGCTTCGAAAAAAACATGTCCTCCTTGAGCTATGTAACACCTGCCTTGTCGAACGCCGAGTCTCACCTGAGCAGGATCAGCGATTTTAAGTTGAAGAATATATACCTTGTATCCACCGGCAGAAACTCCGAAGAGGCACTGAAAAACCACGAAAAACTGAACCCCCTCTTGTCGTCAGCAACACGAAATGCGCTGGTTTCGCAGGTCTCCGGTGCAGGTCATTTGCTCCAATCCGACTCCCTGCAGCGGATCAAAATCAGCCAATGGAATGGCTACTGGACTTCTGACCGGAAAATGATCCTTCGAAATACCCTTGAAAAAGAGGCTGCCCTGCTTGGCTTTAAAAGTGGCGCTTTTGATGGCTTTTTCAACATGATTAATGAACTGTATCAACCACTTTCGGCCGGCGATCCAGAACTTTTGTCCAACCCGCTTGTTGCAGACTGGCTCACGGTAAAGCCCGGAATCACACTTATATCGTCCATCCTGAAAGTGAAGGAGGAGAATAAGCCTGCGGTATATGAGATGTTTAACAAGGCTTCCGGCAATGTCATGTTCGATAAACAGCTTCTCACCGATAAGTTCATTGCCTCGGTAAAACATGATTTCGACCTCCTGGTCATGTTGTCCATGCTTTTTGTATCCATATTGCTGGTAATCTCCTTCGGGCGCATAGAACTCGGCATCATAGCGGCCCTCCCGATGTTTATCAGCTGGCTGATAACCCTCGGTTTCATGGGGCTGACCGGCACCCGGTTCAACATCTTCAACATCATTATCTCCTCCTTTATTTTCGGCCTTGGCGTGGATTACAGCATCCTGATGGTCCGGGGGTTGCAACACGACTACAAATTCGAAAAAAACGATATCAGCGCTTACAAGGTGTCGATTTTCCTCTCATCGGTAACAACAATTTTTGGCGTCGGCGCCCTCTTTTTCGCCCGGCATCCTGCCCTTCATTCCATTGCAATGATTGCCTTGGTAGGCATTGTTTCAGTGGTTATGATCACCTTTGTCATACCGCCATTTCTCTTCAATGCATTGATCACCGACCGGACCGCCAGAAAAAAGTTCCCGGTAACCGCCCGCATTGTGATTAAAACGTTTGTCACCTGGGGCAACATCGTAGCTATTGCCCTCCTGCTTATGATTCTGGGATGGATCATGTACCTGTTTGTTCCGGTCCGGAAAAAACGAAAAGAGTATTGGTTTCACTGGATGTTTTCCAAACTCTCAAAAGCCTATATCGCATTTACTTTTGCATGGGCCAGGAAGTATGACAACCCCCGCGGGGAGGATTTTTCTACCCCGGGTATTATCATAAGCAACCATCAGTCACTGATAGAAACTCCGGCCTTTTTAAGACTTTATCCCAAAATTATCATTCTTACCACAACCTGGGTCCACAAATCACCGGTATTCGGTCCGATCGCACACCTTGCCAATTTCTCAAATGTGGAGAACGGGATTGACAGCATCATGGGCGACCTGAGAGAAAAAGTCAGCGAGGGGTTCTCTATTCTCATCTTCCCCGAAGGGCATCGTTCAGCTGATCATAAAATACAACGCTTTCACCGTGGTGCATTCTACCTGGCTGAAAAATTGAAGGTGGATGTCATCCCCCTGGTTGTTTTTGGGTCCGGAGACTTTCTTCCAAAGGATACTTTCTGGGGACGCCCGAATTATCTCACCATGCGCGTCCTTCCAAGGGTAGCCTGCAACGATCCCGGTTTTGGCGGGGATTATGTGACCCGTTCAAAACAGTTCCGGAAGTATTATGTGAAGGAATATGAAAAGATTAAAGCCGAAGAAGGAAACGGCACCTACTACCGTCGAAGGCTGATTCTTAACTATATCTTTAAAGGGCCGGTTATCGAATGGTACCTGAAAGCCAAGCTCAGCCTGGAAAACAACTATTCGGATTACTGCCGGTTACTGCCGGTAAAAGGTGATATATTAGACCTGGGATGCGGCTATGGTTTCATCTCATACATGCTGGCCTTTACTGCTGCTGAACGTCGGATTACCGGAGTGGACTACGATGCTGAAAAAATAAGGGTGGCTGAAAACGCCTATGATAAAGAGGATCGGATTACTTTCACCTGTGCCGATGTTTCAGAATTTGACATTTTGCCGCAGGATGGATATCTGCTGAGTGATATACTCCATTACTTGCCGCCTCCAAAGCAGGAGTACCTGCTCCGGCGATGTCTTGAGAACCTTAATCCGGGAGGCGTGATCCTTATCAGAGAAGCCAACGCCGAACTCACAAAACGTCATAAGAAGTCGAAGCTTACCGAATTTTTATCAACTCGGATCGGCTTTAATAAAACTACCGGCAACGACAAAACCCTCTTTTTTACCACCGTGGCAAATATCCATGAAATCGTAGCAGAATATGGCATGGAATTGCAGGTTCTTGACCTGAAAAAGTTCACATCCAATAATCTTTTGGTGATCACACGGCGACCTGCGTTAAATTGAACTGGAACATGAAAAAATTCGATGTTACCATTATCGGCAGCGGCCTCAGCGGACTTGTCTGTGGTAATATCCTGAGCAAAGAAGGGTTCAATGTCTGTGTGATCGAGAAACATCATACCCCGGGAGGCAACCTGCAAAGCTTTATCAGGCACGGACATTCCTTTGATACAGGCGTTCATTATATTGGCAGTATGGGTGAAGGCCAGACACTTAACCGCTACTGGAAATATTTAGGGATTACCGGCAATTTGTCCCTTCAGCCCCTTGATGCAGACGGATTCGACCACATACGGTTCGGGGATGACGAATTCCCGATAGCACAGCATCCATACGGTTTTATTGATCGTCTTTCGCCGCTCTTTCCGGGTTCGCGCTCTGTTTTGGAGGCTTACATCAAGGATCTACAAATAATTACAGAGGCCTCCCCGCTGTACCATCTGCAGGTGCCGGAAGACAATCATGAACAGCGTTACCGGACTGCCGGTGCCATGGACTGGTATCGGACGCTTGGAGGTAACGTGTTCTCCCGGAATGGCAGGATTCCGCTATCGGCAGTGCTTGCCGGCAACAATTATCTTTATGCCGGCAGTGAAGCCACCCCCCAGCACACGGCAGCCATCATCAACCATTCATTCCTTTCCGGTGCATACCGGATTGTCGGGGGTAGTTCCGGCATTGCTCAGCTTCTTACCAACAATATCAGAACAAGTGGCGGTATGGTTCTCACCCACAAGGAGATCGTCAGTATCCGCGACATGAATCAGAAATTTTTGGTGGAATCGCATGATGGTGAGCTGTTCCTGTCAAACCTGCTGATATCTTCAATTCATCCGCAGAAAACCCTGCAAATGATGCCTGAAAACATGGTAAGGAGCTCCTTTCGCAAGCGTATCAACAGTCTTGTGAATACATCTGCATCATTTATCCTGCACCTTGGATTGAAACCGGAGAAATTCCCTTATCTCAACAGGAATTATTACATGCACAATTCCACGGATGTATGGAGAAATCCTCCGGCGCGTGATACGGACTGGCCGGAGATGGCGCTGTTGTCAACACCCTGCCAACGTGCAGGACAAATATTTGCGGAGACGGCTACAGTGCTGACCTATTCGAACTACAACGACTACCTCCCGTGGGAACGTACTTCTGTTGGCAAACGCGGAGGTGAATATCTTGAAATGAAGCAGTCAGGAGCCGGGAAACTACTGGCCTTTGTAGCCCGGTATTTTCCCGATCTGCCCGGCGCTATCAGTCACATGGAAATTTCCACTCCACTTACCTACCGCGATTATACCGGCATTCCCGAAGGTTCTCTGTATGGCATCCGGAAAGATTACCGGGATCCATTGATGACAACCCTCCTCCCGAAAACCAAGATTCCGAATTTTTATTTTACAGGTCAGAATACCAATATCCACGGTGTACTCGGGGTAACCATCGCCGCGGTGATGACCTGCGGAGAGATTCTTGGAATTGAATCACTTTTAAAGAAAATACGGAATGGCTGATCGAAAATCTCCCCGGTTTAAACGGCTGAAATGGGTTGTTGCTATTTTTTCCGGCCTGCTTGTAATTACCGTCCTGGCATATGCGCTGTTAACCCGGGTCTCTCCTCCGGTTGCCGGTAACACAGCCATTTTTACTGTTGCGGTGAAGAGCGATGCCAGCGGGCTCAGATCCATCGGCAACAACTGGCTGCAGCGCAGCAGCTCCGGGTTGTGGGAGATGTACCTGGAAGGAAAACCATTCGAACGCGGAGTTATCAATGGAAAACTCTCGGCGAACCTGATTGAAAAACAGGAACAGGCCTTCATCGACCGGATCCGCGAAATGATCCCATCTGATTTCTACCTCCGTTTTCTGAAATATTTCATCTATTGGTTCAACCGCGATATCGACAAATACATCGACAGAGAGTATCAGCTTGAGATTTTTGGCATCTCCCATTCTGCCTCTGCCAGGTTCAACTTTATCGGATCTAATTACCAGCGGATGCTTAATTACCATTCGGCCCACGATATCGGACATGCGCTTCAGAATATTGCCCTGGTTGGCTGCACAAGTTTTGCAGCCTGGGGAAAAGACACCAGAGACAGCTCATTGATTATCGGTCGGAATTTTGATTTCTATGCTGGAGATGAGTTTGCAGAAAATAAAATCATCTGTTTTGAGAAACCCGATTCCGGGATCCCATTCATGATGATAACCTGGGGAGGCATGATCGGCACAGTTTCAGGGATGAATGAAAAAGGACTTACCGTCACCATTAATGCCGCCAAGTCCGATATTCCCTGGTCAGCCCGAACCCCGATTTCCATCGTGGCAAGAGAGATCCTTCAGTATGCAGGAAACATTGATGAAGCCTATGCTATCGCGCAAAGAAGGGAAACCTTTGTTTCGGAATCCATCCTGATTGGTTCAGCCGCCGACAACAAGGCAGCCATCATTGAAAAATCACCCTTTCATATTGCCCTGGTGCTTCCGGCTGCCAGCCATATCACCTGTACCAACCACTTTCAGTCACCGGCATTCGTCAACGACCCGATGAACATCTCCAACAAAAATGAGAATGCTTCTGTGTACCGGCAAAAACGACTGATACAGGATATCATGAAGGCCGTTCCCCTCGATGTGCCTGCATTTGCAGGCATTCTTCGCGACCGGAAAGGATTGAACGACAATGAGATAGGAATGGGAAACGAGAAAGCGATAAACCAGCTGATTGCGCATCATTCGGTCATATTCAAACCGGCAGAACGGCTGGTTTGGATATCCACCGATCCATGGCAAATTGGCCCTTATGTTTGTTACGATCTAAGCAAAATATTTCATAACTTTGCGCCGCTTAAGCAGCAAACAGAGATCTCGGTTCCGGAAAAGTCAATACCAGCCGATCCGTTTCTGAACTCTGCAGAATACAAAAAGTTCGCGCGCTTCAGAGAAATGCGGAACATACTGAGTTTATCGCTTAAGCAAAATGGTACCGGTGCGTTACCGAACTCTTTCCTGGATGAATTCAAGGCTTCAAACCCGGATTATTTTGAAGTCTGGGCCCTCACCGGAGATTATTACCTCCGGAAAAAACAATGGGCCAAAGCAGCAGGAAACTACCGGAACGCCCTGCAGAAAGTAGTGCCGCGATGGTCTGAGAAGAAGGCCATCATCCGGAAGCTGGCAATATGCAATTGTGAATTACAAACTAAGGAACAATGAAATTTAAATTAATATACCCGCGATGGGAGAAGCTTGAAGGGCAAACTACCTTTTATCTCCCGCCTCATGGACCGGTCGTTATGGCCGCTGAAATCCCTGATGATGTTGAAGTAGAATTCACCGATGAGAATGTCGAAGAGCTTGTGATTGACGGCAATTGCGACTTTGTTGGTATTTCCACCATGCTTACCACACAGGTAAAGCGGGGCTGGCAAATTGCTGACCAGTACCGCGCGCTCGGCAAGAAGGTTATTATGGGTGGGATCTCTACGATGCTCCACGCTGAAGAGGCCATGCTGCATGCCGATTCTGTCTTTCTTGGGGAAGTGGAAGGCCGGCTCAAACAGGTCTTTGACGATTTTAAAAAGAATGACCTCAAAAAAATCTACAACTTCCTGAACAAGCCCCCCGATATGAACCTCATCGGACCGGCAAGAAGAGACATTCTGAAGAAGGACCTCTATTATCACAAAGGTTTCAGGATGGTGGATCTTTTCCATGCCTCCAGGGGCTGCATCTACGACTGTTATCCCTGTGCCGTTCGCTACCTTGGCGGTCGCGGATTCCGCCCGCGTCCCATCGACCGTGTAGTGGAAGAGCTTTCGCAAATGGACAATAACCGTTTGTTTATTGTAGACAACTCTCTGGCGCTCGACACCCAATGGGAAAAGGATCTGTTCAAAGCGATGATACCGCTCAAAAAGAAATGGGTAAGCCACACCATCGAAGATAAGGATGAAGTGCTGGATCTGGCTGCACAGGCCGGAGCCTGGTATGTTTACCAGGCAGTTTTCGACACTTCCGATTATATTAAGAACCGCATTAAACAATATCACAATTACGGCATTGCCGTTGAGGGCACCATTCTGCTCGGATTGGATAACCAGACTGAGGATGACATCAAGCGGCTGGTGGATTTCCTGCTCGAAATCGAACTTGATCTGGCCGAATTTACGGTACTGGCCCCATTCCCTCACACCAAGGCCTACAGTGACCTGCTGAAACAAGGTAGGATTTTCGACACGGACTGGAATCATTACAATGCCGGTAAAGTCGTCTATCATCCGAAACATATGTCGGCAGACCGCCTGCAGGAACTTTATCAGTATGCCTGGGATACTTTTTATAAGGATGAACCGCAAACCATGAAGATGTTTAATCTTATCAACACGGTTGTTTCGCGCGAAGTCGCTGACGGTACCTACGCTCCACGCCGCCGGGACCTTGCCAATGAAAGTTTCGGTAAAAAAGTAATCACCGTATCGTAACCTATTCGCCATTTCGCTATTTCGCTATTTACTATGGACATCAATCCTGAATTCAACAAATACATGGACCGCTACTTCGACTTTCTCGGTTATTGGGAAAGTCCTTCACGTTGCGGATTAAAAACGATAAAGCGAAAAGACGGCAAACGCCTTGCCATTGCAACTGAAATATACCGGCAGAACCCTGGTACAGCAGTTACCGAATGGTGCGCACCACTGGCAACGCAGGTTCTTGCCGAACAGAAATGCAACCCCGCCGATTTTATTTTTATCGAACACACCCCCGACATGGGAAGCAAACTGGCGTTTTATGAGGAGACTTTTGACCTCGTAAATTTCCATTGGGATGGTGATAAATTCATTGACCCTCAATGGAAAAGATTAAGTCCGCCGGAAGTTGACCGCCTCTTGGAGCTGTGATTTTAAAACATGGATTCCACCCAACCGGTTTTCTGATTAAAATTCCATACCTTTGTACTTTATTCAGATTTGTTGCGTCAATACCCTGACATGAAAAACCTTAATCCTCATTCATTTCACATACCTGTACTCGGTATCGGATATTCGATTGACACCCCCGCCAAGGTTGCTCACCTCGGTATCTCCTCTGTTATATCACTCCTTGATGATATGCTGATGGAAAAGATGCGTGAGTTTTACAGCGAAAAATTCGATATTCCTTTCCAGTCCATCTCAGAAAAAATAGAAGACTTCCGGGCACAGCGAATTACAGCTTACCTGAACCTGATCGATAAAATTGCCAGAGAGAAGTTTGAGGAGGTCAAAGCCTCATTTCATCAGAAAAGCAGCGAATTCCAAAAATACATGGAATTGTTGCCGGATACTTCGCAGATTAAGTTGAAGTTTGAAGAGATGAAGAAGACATGGAACATCCAGGAGGTAAAAGACTGGATTAACGAGAATCTGTCGATGGGTAGTATCGATGTGAATATCATGACCAAGGTCGACAAGGAAAACTATCTCGGCGACAGGCAGCTGCCCATCGAATACAACGATGCTCACGCCGCCCTCCGTGGTTTTGCCAAAAGCAAACTGCAATCCTCCGTGGTTCTGTCAGCAGGAATGAGTCCCCGGTTATACAGTTACCTCGAGACATTCGAAGAGTTTTACCCGGATGCTGCAATGAACCTGGCGAAAAAAATCACGCTCAAAGTCAGCGATTACCGCTCTGCACTTATCCAGGGCAAATACCTCGCAAAAAAAGGTCTGTGGGTTTCTGAATACAGGGTTGAATCCGGCTTGAATTGCGGCGGACATGCTTTCCCATCAACCGGTTATCTCCTGGGCCCCGTTCTTGAAGAATTCAAAACCAATCGCGCTGCACTGATCAATGAGGTACACGCATTCTACGCTTTAGCCCTGAAGGCAAAAAACCGGCCTGTTCCATTGCAGCCGTTTACCATTAAAGTTACTGCGCAGGGTGGAGTCGGAACCTCCACGGAGCATAATTTTCTGGCCGACCACTATGAACTGGATTCCATTGGCTGGGGAACCCCCTTCCTTCTGGTTCCCGAGGTGGTGAATGTGGACGAACACACGCTGAATCTGCTTAAAGATGCGAAAGAGGAAGACCTCTACCTCAGTGATATATCACCGCTTGGGGTACCCTTTAATAACCTTCGGGGAAATACCAAAGACATGGAAAAGCAGCAGTTTATCAACGAAGGTAGACCCGGTAATCCCTGCTCCAAAACCATTGCAGCGCTTAGTCATGAATTCGGAGAGAAACCGCTTTGTATCGCCTCCCGAAAATATCAGCGCTTGAAAATCAAGGAACTTGATGCGCTTGCCCTGCCTCCTGCAGAACATCAGCAGGAATACGATAAAATTGTTGAAAAATCCTGCATCTGCGTAGGACTTGGAACTGCAGCACTCCTGGTAAACAACCTGGATACCCGAATCGAAAAACCGGGTGTTTCTGTCTGCCCCGGCCCCAACATGGCCTATTTCAGTGAGGTAATGACACTGAAACAATTGGTAGATCACATTTACGGAAGGATCAATGTCATTAAACGTACCGACCGGCCCAATATGTTCCTCAAGGAACTCAGGCTGTACATCGACTACCTTCGTAAAAAACTCAATGAAACGGAGCAACCGCTTACAGACAAACAGTCCGAATATTTTATCACATTCCGGGAAAATCTGAACCAGGGAGTTGAATATTACAAAACACTGTTTGCCGGGCTTAAGGATAAATTCAGTACAATGCGATCCAAAATCCTTGCCGACTTGCATGAACTCGAAAATGAGCTGAAACTTTTGGCCGTGCCCGAAGTCTGTGAAACCACCGCCTAAAATCCCACCCGTCTGGCTCGTAAGGGGTCTCAACCTCTTTCGCAATGCCCTTTTAAAGGCTAACAGGAAGTTGTTTCCCGGCAATGTGGTACTGTATGAACAGTTTCAGTCTTTCTGGCTTTTACCCGCCCTTTATGTTGCGGCAAAGTTAGATGTCGCCGGTATCCTGAAGAACGGACCTGAAACCGTAGAAACAATTGCACAACAAACGGAATCTGACCCGGAATCCCTATACCGCATCCTTCGCGCACTCTCCAGCCAGGGAATTTTCAAAGAGATAAAAGATCGCCGGTTCGCACTTAACTCCATCTCCCGCGGACTGCTTGATGAACCAGGTTCACTGAGATATGCCATTCTTCATCACCTGGGTCCTGTAAACTGGAACCTTATGAGTAACCTGATGGTGGCTGCTCAGACAGGGAATGATCCGTTCGCCGACAAATATGGAATACCGGTTTATAATTACCTGCAACAACACCCTGAAGAGTACGCGGTTTTTGACAGGTCAATGTCCAATCTTTCTGAACTCGGACTGGCCCCTGTTCTCACTGCTTACAACTTCGGGAAATACCCGGTAATTGTTGACATTGGCGGAGGAGAAGGTTTTTTGCTGGCCCATGTTCTGATTCATTATGATGCTCCTGTCGGAATTCTTTTCGACCTGCCGGAGGCCGTGATCAAAGCTCCTGCCCTGTTAAATTCAAAGAATGCAGCGCAGCGCTGTACGATCATTACCGGTGACTTCTTTTCAGCGACGATTCCCACAGGAGATCTTTATATCATGAAGAACATTATTCATAACTGGAATGATGATGATTGTGTTCGGATGCTTTCAAATATAAGACGCTCTATGACTCCCGGGGCAAAGATTCTGATCATCGACATGATTGTTCAGACAATTAACACTCCTGCACTGGCCCCCCTGCTCGACATCCAGATGCTCGCATGCATGCACGGTGGACGCGAACGAACGCGGGAGGAATTTCAAAAGCTTCTCGAACAATCCGGTTTCAAAATTAACCGCATCATACCTACGATCGCTCCAATCAGCCTGATCGAAGCAGAACCCGCAAATCCGCAGCATCATGTTTAAATTAGGAGCGGCTTTTCATAAAGAACTTTTGCTGTTGCTCCGCGACCTGCCCGGACTTGCTATCCTTTTTGTCATGCCGGTCCTGTTGATCCTTGTGGTTACTTTGGCCCAGGAAAATGCCCTGCAGTCGCAGGGTGCACGAACCCCTGTCCTGCTTGTGGAAGAACCTGGCACACCGTTTTCGGCAGGGCTTGCCAAAAATCTTGATTCCTCCGGCATTTTCACTGTTGTGAGGTCGCTTGATGGAGTGACCAAAAACCTGGCAGGAGCCCGTAGTGCCATAAGGTCAGGACGTTGCAAATTCGCCATCATAACCGGACCAGCAGATTCGGCCATAACCCTGTTGATCGATCCGGTCCTGCAACCCGCCTACCGCACCGCCATGGTTAATTCACTCACCTATATCATCAAAGGGACACAAAGCAGGTTTGCCATTGAAGGTTTGCTGATATCAACCGCCGGGGAGATGAAACCTGTGATTGAAGGCATGATAACCAACACCTTGAAAAACCTTCCCCCGGTAAATGAATCCTTCGCAGGAAATGACAAATCCACCATCGTACCAAGCCCGATACAGAATAATGTTCCCGGATTTATTCTCTTCGCCATGTTCTTTATTGTAATTCCGCTGTCGGGTAGCCTGATCAATGAAAAAAATGAAGGTGGTTACCAGCGGCTGATGACGCTACCTGTTAGGATCTTCACCATACTTTCCGGAAAAGTAGCCCTATACCTGGTTGTCTGCCTGCTCCAGTTTCTCGTCATGCTCCTCGTCGGCTGCTGGGCATTTCCGCTATTTTTCGGACTGCCCGGACTTGAACTAGGGAACTCCTGGGGAGCCATTGCACTGGCAACCATCGCAGCTTCCCTGGCGGCCATCGGATTCGGAACAATCGTTGGCGCCGCCGCCACTACGCATAACCAGGCTGCCCTGTTCGGATCTGTAGCAGTTGTTCTACTTGGTATTGTCAGCGGAACATTCCTTCCTATTCATATCATGCCGCAATTTATCCAATATGTAAGTTATCTGTCGCCGGTTAGATGGGGCATCGATAATTACCTTGAAATTTTCATCAGGGAAGGCACTGTTGTCAGCGTAATCCCGAGATCACTCCTGCTGTTTTCCTTTTTTGGTTTTGCCATGACAATAAGCATTGCTATTTTTGCAAACAGGAAACTTTAGGTTATTTCCATAATACATATTGATGAAAGAGAAAGATGGTTATGTGGATTATCCGGAACAACAGATGATCCTGTATGTGGAGAAAGAAGATGGGAAATACGGACCTATTCAGACTGGTTCTTATATATCAGCCAACTACATTGACGACTATTTTTACAAACGGCACAACCTTGAAGCCGGACTGAGAGAACAGGTTATCAGAGGTTTGATAAGTCCGGTGAAATATTATATGACGCTCGAAGACCTGAGCCTTTCTGAATTGTCAGCCCGTACCTCAATCCGAAAATCAAGGGTGCAAAAACATCTTGAATCAGGCCATTTTGCCAGTGCAACGGTTGATGAGCTATGCCGTTATGCAGCCGTTTTTAATATCCCTGCAGCGAATATGCTTCAACTTCTCCTGGTTAAGGAGGACGATCATTATGAATCCCTGCTGATCCTCGAAAACAAGGCAAAAAGGATCTGTGTTGAACAACCCAAAACTGACAATCCATACGTGGTGTTGACAAAAATTGAAGAGAGGATCGGATAATGGTTGAAAATTTTAAACATAAAATGGGTGCTCACTGTGAATCAGGTACCGTTACCGGGTTGCTGAACCATGCAGGTCTGGAGATTTCAGAACCGCTGGTATTCGGGATTGCCAGTGGTATTTTTTTTGGATATTTCCACAAAATGAAGGCCTTCACCTTCCCCACATTCATCGTGCGAAATAAGCCTGGCCAGATGCGGACAAATATCGAAAAGCGAATCGGGGCCCGGTTCCAGACAAAAGATTTTAAAAAGCCGGCCGATGGGATGAAGGCCCTTGACGCACTCCTCGAACGTGGAATCCCCGTCGGATGTCAGGTCGATTTCTTTTACATGGATTATGTTCCCTCCTGGGAGCGGGTCCATATCAATGTGCATTACCTCACGGTAATCGGCAAGGAAGGCTCGTGCTATAAAATCAGTGATGCTTATTTTCCAAAGATCGTATCGCTGGAGGCTGATTCGCTTGAAAAGGGCAGGTTTGCCGGCGGAAACATGTCACCCAAAGGATTCTTATTTTATCCTACATTCGTCCCTGCCAGTATTGATTACGAAAAAGCAATTCTTAAGGGCATTAAGAAAGCTTGTTTTTACATGCTTAAAATACCTATCCCATTCCTGGGTGTAAAAGGGATCCGGCAACTCTCCAGAAAAATCGTAGAATGGCCTAAATTCGCAAGGGACACTGAACACCTTTCTCATGAGATAATGAAAATCAATATATTGCTGGAAGATCAGGGAACAGGAGGAGCCGGGTTCCGGTTTATGTATGCAACATTCCTGCAACAGGCCGCCGGAATCATCAGCAAGCCCGAACTTCTTGAACGGTCGAAGGAATTGATGGAGATCGGCGACGGATGGCGTGAAATTTCACTGTTCTCTGCGCGTATTGGTAAAAACCGGGATCTGGGACCGGATAAACTCAGGCAATTGAGCGAGATGATCGCCGACAGGGCCGACGTTGAAGAAAAATTTTTCAAAAGGTTGGCGCAAACAATTAAATAACCTGGAAAAACGAAAATTCATGACAAACATACCTTCCACTGACCTTAAAACAGAGATCAAAAATTTGATTATGAATACAGTAGGAATCACGGACGTGAACCCGGCCGATGTTGATGATAAGATTCCATTGTTTGGAGGGGGTAATGCCCTAACCCTCGACTCCGTAGACGCCATCGAGATTATCATGGCCATCCAGCGCCATTACGGAATCCGCATCGCAGATCAGAACCTGGCCAGGGAAGTGATTCGTTCCATAGACAGCATCGCTGAGTTCATCACAGCGGAAAAATCCAAAGCCGTCGTTTGATCCTGAGGCAGAGATAAAACTGTTTCTTCTTGTTTGGAATATTTTCGTATTTTTGATCACCAACAAAAATTACTGAAACCAAACACAATGAAACGCTCCTTCTATTTCATGATGGCCTTGCTCCTGACGACCTCCATCTTTGCGCAGGCACAGGATCAACAGCCATACCAGCCGCAAGCCCAGCAACCACAGAAAATGAAAATGCCGAATTCCATTACCAGTGGATTTTACCTGAAGCTTGGCCCCGTTTTCCCGGTTGGGACATTTGCCACCGGAACCACGTTCAATGACAAAACGGCAACCCCAACATTAAAACTGACCTACCTTCCTGCTAAAATTGGAGCAGCCATGGACCTCGGGTACCTGATCTACATTGGTCCGGCATTCGCCAACAACCACCTTCGCCTGGGTATCGATGCCACATTCCTCACATTCTCCTTTAATTCAACACAGCCGGTTCTCACAGACAAAGTTGCTAACCACTATTATTTCTTTGGCGGGCAGAAATTCGGACCGGTTTTTACCATCAATCCGATCGATAAACTGATGATCGACCTTTCCTATAAGTTGAACGCAAACTTCTGCTACTACTACGGAGAATGGGAAAACTACAGCGACGACAGGCTCACAAAATATGGGGTCACTTACCTTCAGAATGAAGTCAGCCTCTCATTACGTTACCGGATTCTGGCGTTTTCATTCCAATACAACTTCGGAAGCGTTACCTACGATAACGTCAGTACAACAAAGCCAAAAGATCGTACCATCGATGTTTCAACCTTCCGCGTGCTTTTTGGATTGAAATTCTAGGTCCAGGACCAACCTCCATGACAACAGCAGCCTTCGTACCTGAAATTGAGCTACAATCCACGAAGGAGATACGGAAATTCCAGGATGGCAAACTCCGGGAACTACTGCTATTTCTCAAGGAAAAATCACCATTCTATTCAGCCCTGTTCAGCAAACACCGGATCGACATTGGTAATATCAGAGGTATTGATGACCTGGTAAATATTCCGGTAACCAGTAAAACGGATCTCCAGCAACACAACGAACAATTTCGTTGTGTACCTCCGCAACAAATCATTGATTATATCACGACTTCAGGTACCCTGGGCGATCCTGTTACGTTTTCCATGACGGGTAAAGATCTCGACCGGCTTGCCTACAATGAGGCGATATCTTTCACATGCGCAGGAGGTAACTCAGCGGATATTTATCAGCTGATGACTACCCTCGATCGCCGGTTCATGGCGGGTCTCGCCTATTTCCTCGGCATCAGGATGATCGGTGCAGGTGTTGTCAGGGTTGGAAACGGGATACCTGAACTTCAATGGGATACCATTCGCCGGATCCAACCCAATGCCTTTGTAACTGTACCGTCGTTTCTACTGAAACTTATCGAATTTGCTGAACACCACAAGATCAACTATAAGTCCAGCTCACTCCTAAAAGCAATCTGCATCGGCGAACCTTTGCGAAATCCCGATTTTAGCCTGAATACACTGGGACGGAAAATCTCTGAAAAATGGCCGCTGAAACTCTACTCAACTTACGCCTCCACCGAAATGGGCACCTCCTTCACCGAGTGTTCTGAAGGCATTGGCGGTCACCATCACCCCGAACTGATTATTGTTGAGTTACTCGATGACAATTTCAACCCGGTAAAGGAAGGTGAATACGGCGAGGTTACAGTCTCCACGCTGGGTGTTGAAGGTATGCCTCTTCTCAGGTTTCGTACAGGAGATGTATCCGCCTATTATACTGAGCCCTGCCCCTGTGGCAGAAATACCATGCGCCTCGGTCCCATTGTGGGGAGGAAAAATCAGATGATTAAGTACAAAGGCACAACGCTTTATCCTTCTGCCCTGTACGATATTCTGGATAATATCGGTTTTATTCAAAACTATATCGTTGAAGTGTATACCAATGAAATTGGTACCGATGAGGTTCTGATTCATGCGGGCACGAAGGTGTCCACTCCGAAACAGGAAAACGATATAAAAGAACACTTCCGGGCAAAGTTACGCGTTGCTCCCCTCATCCGCTTCCGTCCACCGGAGGAGATAAGCCTTATTCAATTACCGGAATCCGGTCGAAAGACCTTGAAATTCATAGACAACCGGGCCAGTTAGCCAATTATTGGGAAAAATTTTGTTTGTCATGATGTTTGTGATAATTTTGTCGTGATAAACATTACTGCATTAACCATTAAAAATAATCCTATGAAAAAAACTGGATTTTTATTGATAGCCACAATTTTCTTCTTGTCTTGTTTCAATGCTTCCGCCCAGGATCTCAAATCAGGAGAACTGATTATGCTAAAAGGAGCGAAAGTGGTCAATATCACCTACGACTACGGCAAAATGGAAGTAGGTAAATTTAAAACAGAAGAGGAATATCTGAAAAAAGGGATCGAAGACCGTAATGCAAAAAAACCAGGCTCTGGTGATGAGTGGGCTGCGAAATGGAATGCTGCAAAGACTGAAATCTGTCAGCCAGCCTTCGAGGAAGACTTCAACAAACAAGCGGAAGATTGCGGTATTGTTCTCAAATCCGATCCTTCCGCAAAATACACTTTTGTTGTACACGTCACCTTTGTTGAACAAGGGGTTGAAACAGTCGTGATGGGCACTGCAAAATCTGCTTCGGTTAACATGCTGGTCGATCTGATTGAGACCGCAGCACCCGAAAAAGTTATCGCCACGATCGACATGGATGGCGCCAAACCAAAATCAAAGCCCCAAATGTCTGTCGGCGGTGTCTCCGTGAGCAAAACCTCTTACGATGCCACCCTGCGCATCTCAGAATGCTTTGAATCCGCTGGAAAAAAGATCGGGAAATTGGTTTGCAAACAACTCAAATAATCAAGGATACTTCAGTTCACCATGAACATAGGTTTTTAATACCCTGGTTTGCGGTATTCGTGCAAGAGGTATTTCCATGAGATCCTGGTCCAGGATAACGAAATCGGCATTTTTCCCGGGTTCCAGACTTCCCATTTTTGTTTCCTGAAAATTAGCCCGCGCAGCCCACGAGGTAATGGAACGAAGCGCCTCCTCCCGGGTCAGGGCATTTTCCGGCTGAAATCCCGAAACAGGATTGCCTTGCACATCCTTTCTGGCAACAGCAGCATAAAAAGTGAGAATCGGTGAAATCTGTTCGATCGGGAAGTCAGTTCCGTTAGCAAGCCAGCCATTTTGCAGGAGAAGATCCTTGTAGGCATAGGCTCCTTTGACTCTTTCACTGCCTAGACGTTTCCCGGCCCAGCCCATATCTGAGGTAGCATGTGTAGCCTGAACCGACGGGATAACTGAATTATCTGCAAAGAGATGGAGATCCTCCGGGTCAACAACCTGTGCATGCTCGATTCTCCAGCGCCTGTCATTTTTGCCGTGCAGACAGGAGGCATACAATCCCAGCATTAACGAACAGGCTGAATCACCGATACAGTGCGTGTTCACCTGATAACCATGCGCCAGAGCTAACTTACACAAATACCGCATAGTATCAACCGGTGTTGTCAGAATCCCGTTGGTACCAGGATCATCAGAATATGGCTTTTTCAGCAATGCCGACCTGCTTCCTAAGCTCCCGTCGGCATATAATTTTATCGATCGCACGCTGAGCCGGTCAGTTTCATAAGGCCCCTTTTGCACAAAATGTCGGATATTCTCTGGCGTAGGACTAAGCATCGCATAGATGTTCAACGAGAGTTGCCGCCGCCGCTGCAAGGTATCGAGAAGTATTACTTCACCGGTATTGAGGCCAGCATCACTTACACCGGTAAGGCCTGCTTGCAAACAGAGTTTCTCCGCCCTGGCCAATAACCCGGTTATGGCTGTTTCATCAGGTACAGGAACTGTATTTCTCATCTTATCAGCAGCGTTCTCACCCAAAATTCCTGTTAGTTTTCCGGCTTTTACCTCAACTTCTCCCTTTTTATAGGAGTTAACCACACCGATCCCGGCTAACCTGAGTGCCTCTGCGTTTGCCAGTACTACATGGCCATCGACCCGGATAAGCATTACCGGGTTATGGGGATATAAGACGCTGAGTCTGGTATTGTCCGGAAATTCCTTCTCTTTCCAAAGGTTTTGATCCCATCCACGGCCTACAATCCAGCTTCCGTTGTATCCCTTCACACCCCTGCCCAGCCTTTTCAGCACTTCATCAAATGATGTCGTTCCGCCAAGATCGATATATTGAAGTCCCAATGCCATACCATAAAAATGGCAATGGGCATCAATGAATCCCGGAAATACAGTACCACCGGCTGCATCAATTACATTTCTGGCGGTGTATCGCCCGGAAAGCTCCTCCTCCGATCCAAGCGCCAGTATCTTACCCTTATCAATCGCCATGGCTCCGAATACCTGGTTCGTGGAATCGACTGAATATATCCTTGCATGCGTTACAAGCGTATCGATCTGCTGTTTCATTTTGCATCCCGGATTTACAACAACAAGAAATATTAAGAACAGAAGTACTATCTTTGGTTTCATCCTTTTGTTTTCAGTTGATTATGTGACTATTCAAAAATATAAAAACATTTTTACAGATTCCTTGACTTTAATTAAAATGATTTATTATTTTTGTCTGATCATAACTAATATATAAATGAGATATAAATCTATTACTCCTAGATTTATTGTTGTTTTCACAGTTATCCTTTTTGCAGCCTTATTAAGGCTGTTACCGCATTGGCCGAACTTTACGCCGATTGCAGCCATGGCACTGTTTGCCGGGACCTATTTCGACAGAAAGCAATATGCTTTCGCCTTTCCGATCGCCGCGATGTTTATCAGCGATCTCGTTATTGGTCTGCACGCTAATATGCCCGCTGTTTATCTGGGTTTTGCCATCACGGTGATCATTGGTATGTCGATCCGGAAGAAAGTGAATGTGGGATCGGTTGCGCTTGCCTCAGTCTCGTCGGCGGTTATCTTTTTCCTGATAACCAACTTCGCCTCATGGCTCGCCAGTCCGTTTTATCCCCAGTCATTTGCGGGCCTAATGGAATGCTACATTGCAGGCCTTATGTTTTTCCGCGACACGACTTACGGAATTTCATTCTTTATGAATGACTTTCTGGGTACCATGTTCTTCAGTGCGGTATTCTACGGGGCTTTTTACCTCGTTCAAATGAGGTTTCCTGTGCTGGATAAAGCCAGATTTTAACAACAGTAAAGTGCTTTTCGTCTTTTAGATGGCTTTTTAGCACCATGTGCCGGGAAGATCGCAAGGTCTTCTTTTGGCATTTACAGTTGCCTCCTTTTTTTCCGATCATCCGGTGGAAAATATAAACCTGTTTTGGTTTTTATCGGTACTTTTGTGAAGATGTCAGACCTGATTCAACTTTTACCCGATTCCGTTGCCAACCAGATCGCTGCAGGAGAGGTAGTACAAAGACCTGCTTCTGCCGTGAAGGAGTTGCTGGAAAACACAATTGATGCGGGTGCATCAGAAATTAAACTCATCATCCGGGAATCGGGCAAAATGCTGATCCAGGTTGTTGATAACGGTTGTGGCATGTCTGAACGCGATGCAAGGATGTGCTTTGAACGGCATGCTACTTCAAAGATCAGATCGGCAGACGACCTTTTTGCGATCAGGACCCTTGGCTTCCGGGGAGAGGCCCTCGCTTCTATTGCCTCTGTTGCTCAGGTGGAATTGCGCACCAAACGGACAGAGGATGAGATCGGGACAGCCATCATCGTGGAAGGAACCGAATTTAAAGGACAATCCGCGGTTAACTGCCCGGACGGGACCTCAATCAGTGTTAAAAACCTGTTCTTCAATGTTCCGGCGCGTCGGAATTTTTTAAAATCCAATACGCTCGAGCTGAAGTATATCATGGAAGAATTTTTCCGTATCTCTCTGGTAAATCCCAATATTGCATTTAATTTTTACAATCAGGACAAGATACTATTTCAATTACCAGTCAGCAATCTGAAACAGCGAATTGTAAACCTCTTCGGAAATTCCTACGGCCAGCGACTGATCCCTGTTGAACAACATACCGATATCGTAAATATCGCCGGGTTTATAGGGAAACCGGAATTTGCCAAAAAAAGTCGCGGTGAGCAATATTTCTTTACCAACAGCAGGTATATGAAAAGCCCATATCTTCACCATGCGGTGGAGACTGCCTTCAGAGAGCTTATCCCCAATGATTCATTCCCGAGCTATTTTCTTTATCTTGAGGTCGATCCCAAAACAATCGATGTAAATATTCATCCGACGAAAACAGAGATCAATTTCCAGGATATAAAAAGTATCTATGCAATCCTGCATGCTGCAGTAAAACAATCGATCGGTAAATTCAACCTCTCCCCTTCTCTGGATTTTAACGTGGAACAGAGCATGGAACTTCCTGCGCTTCCAAAAGATCACCAGGTGAGACCCCCGACAATCACCTTAAATCCCGACTATAATCCTTTCGAAAAGAGAATGCGAACGGAAAATCAGAACCCGTTTCCTGAAAAAATGCATAACTCAATCGATGGGTGGCAAAAGCTCTATCAACAAATACCCATGCCTGCACCGGAACCTGAATTGATGGGGTTTCCCGCTTCAGAATCCACAAAGTCCATCCAGGTTCAAAACGCATTCATCATCACCCATACTAAAACGGGGATCGTCATCATTGACCAGCAGCATGCCCATGAACGTATCTTATACGAACGGTTTCTGGATCAGCCTGCCGGTGACACATCGGCTTCTCAGAAACTACTCCTTCCACATTCCATACAACTAACTTCTGATGAAGCACTTATGGTAAAGGAATGGCTTCCTCACCTCATGAAATTAGGGTTCGACATGGCAGAATTCGGGAAGAACAGTTATGTGATCCATTCAATTCCGGCTTCAGTCTCTACGCAAAATCCGGGTGAACTGCTCGAAACGCTGATTGAATCACTCAAAGCCCCCGATAAGGAAAGTAAATCCAATCCAAACCACGTGCTGGCAAAAAACATGGCTAAAAAACTTGCGGTTAAACGGGGACGCAAGTTGATGCAGGAAGAGGTGGATACCATTGTCGAAAACCTTTTTTCGTGCAAGGTTCCTGAATTTTCCCCGGAAGGAAAACCTACGCTCACCCTCTTCACCTATGAAGAGCTAAATCGAAAATTTAAACTATCATGAATCCCATAAAATGACAAACCAGCAATATAGTCCGTCCGGTTTCAGCCTGCTTCCTCCTGTCGTAAAAAACTTACTGATAATCAACGCATTATTTTACCTTGCAACCCTCTCCATGCAAACTGCGTTCGGGATTGATCTGGTTCAGCTCATGGGTCTGCATTACTTCAAATCAGACCTGTTCCGCCCGTACCAGTTCGTTACCTACATGTTTCTTCATGCCGACTTTCCCCACGTGCTTTGGAATATGTTTGCCTTGTGGATGTTCGGATACCTTTTGGAGAATGTGTGGGGTCCAAAACGATTTCTTACCTATTATATGATCACAGGCATCGGTGCAGCAGTGGTGCAAACCGCTGTTCAGTGGTGGAGTTATTCCTCCCTGGAAACCGCTGTGAGTGCCTATAATATGAGTCCGGGGATTGATTCATTCGTGGCATTTGTAAATCAGTATCCACCTCACAGCAGGGAGCTTTTTGAACAACTGAAGTCCTTCCTGTCCGACTGGAATGCCAGTCCGGTTAACCAGCATTACTTCCTTATTTCAAAAGACAACATACTCCAGCTGTACCAGGACAAGATCAGCACTCCTACCATTGGTGCATCGGGCGCTGTTTATGGTATTCTTCTTGCTTTTGGAATGATGTTTCCCAACATGCTGGTGTTTATCTATTTTTTATTTCCCATTAAAGCAAAATGGCTCGTTATCCTCTACGGTGGCATAGAGCTTTTTTCTGGGGTTTCCAACAATCCCAACGACAATGTTGCTCATTTTGCACATCTTGGTGGTATGATATTTGGCTTTTTCCTGATCTATTACTGGAGAAAGAAATCTGAACTGTAAGAAATGATGAATTATAACTACAACCAGCCACCGAACCCAATGGAGGAGTTGAAGCGCTTCTTCAGAAGCGGGTCTGCCCTCTCCGTTCTTATCCTGATAAATGCAACGGTGTGGGCACTCGTGCAGGTTATTAAGGTAGTTGTTTACCTTGCCGGCGGACCCGAATCTGGACTGGCCGAAGCATGGGTGATGCAAAATTTTGCCATTCCGGCCAGCCTCCCCGCATTGATCGAACGCCCCTGGACCGTGATCACGTATATGTTTCTGCATGTTGAAATCTGGCATGTACTGTTTAATATGCTCTGGTTATACTGGTTTGGTAAAATTTTTCTCGAATATCTTAACAACAGGAAACTTTTAACGGTGTACCTCCTTGGGGGTATTTCCGGAGGACTTGTTTACGTTCTTGCCTTCAATTTTTTTCCGCGCTTTCAGGCAATGGTGCCAATTTCCTTCGCCATTGGGGCTTCTGCTGCAGTTATGGCAATCGTTACCACAATCTCATTTTACGTTCCTCAATACACGGTCAGACTGCTCTTTTTCGGGAATGTGAGGATTTTATACATGGCGATACTCTTATTTGTCTTTGATTTCTTCATGATCCCTTCCGGGAACGCCGGAGGGCACCTTGCCCATATCGGCGGTGCAATTTTCGGATTCCTTTTTGCGCAGGTTATTCGAAACAGCCCGGCAGCACAAGGAAATAGAAACAGTGGCCCTTCCATTTTCAGGTTTGCAGGAGATTTTTTTCAACGTATGCGCAGAAAATCTCCGGCTCAATCATCAGGAGGCAGATACCAACGTCCCGTTTCTGACGAAGATTACAATTTTCGGAAGGTTGAAATGCAAAGAAAAACTGACGAAATATTGGAAAAGATCTCAAAAGGAGGTTATGATAGTCTAACCAAGGCCGAGAAGGAATTTTTGTTCCGGAGTTCCAATAAACGATAACAAATTCTGACCTGCAATATGAAACGAAGAAAATCGCTGCTGGTCATCCTGTCGGTTTCTTTAAACATCCTTCTGGCGGTATGTCTTCTTCTCTCCTATGCTGCCGGATATTTGAGTCCGGGAAAATTCTGGGTCCTTGCATTTTTTGGGTTGGCTTATCCGGTGTTTCTGATCCTTAACCTGTTCTTTGTTTTAGTATGGCTCGTTACCTGGAAAAGATATGTTTTCATCTCACTTTTTGCTTTGCTTGCCGGGTGGAATAACCTGAAAACCGTTTATCCTTTCCGGCTTTCCACACCCAAAGAGCAAAACGGTGAAAAAATTAAAGTGGTCAGTTTCAACGTACATAGCCTGTATGGCAGCCAGCGGGGCGATAAAATCAGCGAAACCCGCAGTAAGGTCACCGAATTTCTTGCAGCCGATAATGCAGATATAATCTGTATTCAGGAGTTTTATGCAATTGGAGAAGATTTCAATAAAACCCTCGAAAAGTTTACCAAAGCGATCAAACTTCAGCATTTTTTTTTCAAGAACTACCAGGAGTTTTTTAACAAGCAAAAAATCAATGCGATTGCAACTTTTTCAAGGTACCCGATTGTCAGAACAGGAACCTATAAATTACCAGACAAGAGCCTCTTTGCAATTTTCACCGATGTCCTGATTCATGGAGATACCATCAGAATTTACAATCTCCACCTTGAATCCATCCGCTTCGGAGATGATGATTACTCCTTCTACTCACATCTTACTGAACCTGGGAAGGAAACTACACCCCTTGATGTAGGTTCAAAAAAGATGATGTGGAAGCTCCGGAAGGCCTTTATTTTCAGATCAACCCAGGTGGAAAGTCTGATCAGGGATATTGCCGGCGCCCCTTATCCGGTCATTCTTGCAGGCGATTTTAACGACTCTCCTTCATCGTATACCTATCATCAGCTTTCACGCGTTCTCTCGGACTCTTACATCGAAGCTGGTGAAGGCCTGTTCGGCAGCACATATGCCGGTAAATTTCCCGCATTCAGGATTGATTACATTCTCCATTCTGAGGCGTTCAAAGCAATTGTCTATAAAAAGATGGAAGTCGACCTCTCAGATCATTACCCCATTTCCGCTACACTTACCATCTCAAAATAGCCCGGGCCATGAATTTTCAATTAACATCCGAGTTCATGCCTACGGGCGACCAGCCTGAGGCAATTCGTCAGCTTGTTGAAGGGATCCGGCGCGGAGATCCCGCACAGGTTTTGCTGGGGGTAACAGGATCGGGAAAAACATACACTATTGCGAATGTCGTCCAGGAACTTCAACGTCCCACCCTCGTTCTCAGTCACAATAAAACCCTGGCTGCCCAGCTGTATGGTGAATTCAAACAGTTTTTTCCAGAGAACGCGGTTGAATTCTTTGTTTCCTATTATGACTATTACCAGCCTGAGGCTTATATACCGGTTACAAACACCTATATCGAGAAGGACCTTTCGATCAACGATGAGATAGAAAAGCTCCGGTTAAGCGCATCTTCTTCGTTGCTATCCGGACGAAGGGATATCATTGTCGTAGCCTCTGTTTCTTGTATTTACGGCATTGGCAATCCGGACGATTTTGGCGAAAGTGTGATCCGGCTAAGCCTGCATGAGAAGGTAAACCGTAAGAAATTTCTTCATGCGCTGGTAAACAGTCTTTACTCAAGAACAGAAGGCGAGTTCACCCGTGGAAAATTTCGGGTAAAAGGAGATTCTGTTGATGTATTTCCAGCATACCTGGATACTGCCATCCGAATAATTTTCATCGGGGACGAAGTAGAAATAATTGAATCCTTCGACCCTTTGTCCGGCAGAAGAATTGTTGATATGGACCAGCTGACACTTTACCCCGCGAATATTTTTGTGACGTCGCCGGATAAGATGAGAGAAGCACTCGTAGATATCCAGGATGACATGATCAAACAGTGCGCCTATTTCAGGGAGAACGGTAAGGACCTTGAGGCAAAACGGCTGGAAGATCGCGTAAGTTATGACATTGAGATGATGCGTGAACTCGGCTACTGTTCCGGTATTGAGAACTACTCGCGTTATTTTGACGGTCGCGCTCCCGGCTCCCGCCCTTTCTGTCTGATGGATTATTTCCCGGATGATTTCCTCATGGTCATAGACGAAAGTCATGTATCGGTGCCACAGATCAGGGCCATGTTTGGGGGAGACAGGTCGCGTAAACAAACCCTTGTTGAATATGGCTTCCGTTTGCCGTCGGCATTGGATAACCGACCGCTTAAATTCGATGAATTCGCCGCCAAAATATCCCAGGTGATTTATGTAAGTGCAACACCCGCAGATTTCGAGTTGCAACAGTGCGAAGGAGTTGTTGTTGAACAGGTCATTCGTCCTACGGGACTGCTTGATCCTCAGGTCGAAGTCCGACCCAGTCTTAACCAGATTGATGACCTTCTGGATGAGATCAACAAACGGATCATCAAAAATGAAAGAGTACTCGTTACCACACTCACAAAACGGATGGCCGAAGAGCTCTCCAAATATTTTACGCGGATGGAAATCCGGTGCCGTTATATTCACTCCGACGTAGAAACGCTTGAACGTGTTGAAATCATGCGCGAACTCAGACTTGGCACGTTCGATGTTCTTGTGGGTGTAAACCTGCTCCGCGAAGGACTTGATCTGCCTGAAGTTTCGCTGGTGGCGATTCTGGATGCAGATAAAGAAGGATTTCTGAGATCGGAACGCTCACTGACACAGACTGCAGGCAGAGCAGCCAGGAATATCAACAGCAGGGTACTTATGTATGCTGATAAAATCACAGAATCCATGCGCCGCATGATGGACGAAACCAATCGCCGCAGGGAAAAACAGATGGCTTATAACATCGTCAATAACATAGTGCCGGCACAGATCGTCAAAAGCACCCGTGACATAATGAGGCAGACTACTGCTGTAGACGGGAACCGGAAAGCCCCGGCAGCCTATGTAGAGAAAGAATATGCCGACATTGCTGCAGACCCTGTTGTTCAATATCTTTCCCAGGAGGACCTTCAAAAACTAATCACCAAAACGAGAAGAAATATGGAAGAGGCGGTGAAGGCACTAGATTTTCTGGAAGCAGCTCGTCTGCGGGATGAACTTTCGGCACTCCGGAAATTACTCGATTCAAAATAGGAAACCAGCCACAGACAAGGTTTTTTAGTCAATAACTTTCTTTTTTTGTTAATATCTATTTACATTAACAGTTTAGAAATAGAATATATTTGCTTACCAATATAAGTATTTCATGAAAAAAAAGATACTCGCCATTGACGATGAAAAGAGTATCCGTTTTATCATCGAAAATACCTTCAATAAAGACTTTGAAGTTACGACGATGAGTAACGGCATGGATGCGCTGTTTTATCTTCAGTCAGGCAATCTCCCGGATGTAATTATCTGTGATGTTGAAATGCCTGTGATGAACGGGTTCGAATTTATCAGGAGAATCAGGGAAAGTGGATTTTTCGAGGATATTCCGTTGATCATGCTTTCCGGGAAAGAAGAAAGTGCAGATAAAATCAAATGTTTCGAGATGGGGGCTGACGACTATCTACTGAAACCATTTAATCCCAAAGAACTCATTGTCCGGATCAAACGAAGAACAGAATCGAAAGAACTTTACAAACAACGTACCGGAAATTAGGCATTTATGACCGACCCTTCTCCCGAATGTCTGAAAATTCTTTACATTGGCAACGACGAAAGTCTCATTGCACTTTTCAGACAACACGGGTTATTCGAAGTAACTGTTGTATCAAACGGGCTTGAAGCGATCTACTGGCTTACCGGCAATTCTTTCCGGTTATTTGACCTGGACCAGGATACACGGTTTGACTTCGTCTACAATGAGGTGCACCAACTTGATGGGATTGTAAGTGAATTCATCATTCCCGGGATCAATGCACTCGTTTTTCACAGGAAGCTGAAATTACATAACATTCATCCGAAAACCCCCTATATCATACTCTCCCGTCAAATACTGATCGATGCCAAGGAAGAAGCCTATGGCATGGGGGTAGATGACTTCTATCAGAATTCCATAAACATTGATAACATATACAGCAGGCTCCAATTCCTGACAAAGTTCAAAACCAACTACGTTCCGAAGCCGCACGCACACCAGGATGAGGATATGACTCCTTACAGAATACCTGCTGGCAAAAGACTTTTTGACATTACGTTAGCCATCTTTGCCCTGATTTTATTATCACCGGTCATGTTGCTGACCGTTATTGCCATCTTGCTCGAAACTCGTGGCAAAGTCTATTACATCTCGAAACGGGTTGGCTCAAATTATAAAATATTTGATTTTTATAAATTCCGTTCGATGTGTCCAGATGCAGATAAACGCATTAAGGATGTTGCGCATCTGAACCAGTACATTAATGAACCCATCGAAGATGAGTGCGCCGAATGCGGAGCTTTGCCCCCGGGTCAAAAATGCTCACCCATCGTGTATGTAGACGGTCAGGAAATCTGCGAACACCTTGCCAACAAACGCCGGAATGCAAAAAGGGCATTTCTTAAGGTGGTTGATGATCCGCGTATCACCAAAGTTGGCAAGTTTATCAGGAGAACAAGCATCGACGAACTGCCCCAATTATTCAACATCCTCAAAGGTGATATGTCGATCGTTGGTAACCGCCCCTTGCCGTTGAATGAAGCTGAAGCCCTCACAAAGAAACGATGGAGCCGGCGTTTCCGTGCGCCGGCCGGACTGACCGGTTTGTGGCAGGTTGAAAAACGGGGAAGAAACGCCATTATGTCTGAAGAAGAACGGTTTGCCTTGGACAACTATTACGCTGAACATCATTCCTTTATCGGCGATCTGAAAATCATCTTCAGAACTTTTAGCGCCATAGTGGCAAAAGAAAACGTATGAAAAGAGTCATTTTTGTAACTATTTTTAAACGATGAAAGTATTTGGCCTAATATGGTTATTATTTCTGATCTCGCTAACCGGTCCTGTTATTTCAATGGGTCAGGATACTGATGGGTCCACCTCATTCAACCCGCTTCTGGATGATATAACCCAACGCATACCACCTTTGCAGGATCTCATCGACTCTGCCATGATCCATTCTCCTTTACTGAAAGAGGCAGATGCCAACATCTCCATTTACAAATACAAGATCACAACCCAAAAAAGGGAGTGGATGAGAAACTTTTATATTGATGCCAATTTTAGCAACTACATCTATGATGGTCTTTCAACAAATAAAACCAACCTCGGAGATGTCAATAAAGTTTTGACAAACCAAAACGTTAACAATGCCGTTGCCGGACTCTCTATGCGGGTACCGATGGATTACTTCTGGGATCGGGGGAATAGAATCAAAACAGCCAAAAAAGAGATGGAAAAAGCAATGGCCGCAAAAGACAATCAAGCACTTGAATTGAGAAAATCGATAATCCTGCAGTACAACCAGCTTATCATCACACAGAAAGTACTAAAAATAGCCAACGACAATACGATTTCCATGCAGTTGCAAAAGGATATGGGAGAAAAGGAATTTCTCAATGGGCAGATGACCCTTTATGAATTGGCTACCATCAGCGAAATGAACAGAAGGGCTGTCACCGACTTTGAACAGGCACGCATCGAATTTTATAATGCGTATATGATACTCCAGGAAATCGTAGGTATTCGGTTTAATGTAATCAATAAAATTGAATAATGAAGCTTATTCACTTTTTTAAAGTTCTTCAACGGCATATACTATTGCTTATCTTGGTTCCACTAATCATGGCGGCAACAGTTTTTCTGCTGACCAGGAACAAGCAAAAGAACTACCGGTCCGAAACTACGGTCTACACCGGAATCACGTCCGGATACTCAGTTCAGCAACAAGCCAGGATTGACATTACCGCCAACAACGCAGCATTTGATAATCTCATCAACCTGATCAGGGCACGTCAGACCCTTGAGGAAGTCTCGGTCAGACTACTTGTGCAGCACCTTATGCTTGAACGTCCCGATGCACGCTATATTTCAAAAGAAAACTGGGAGGATCTGCTGGCCAAAGTGCCTGCAGAGGTGATGGACATCGTACGAAAAGAGAAACGCAACGACAGAAGGTATTACCGTCCACCATCACGAAAAACCTCCTATAACGACACAACCTACCAAACGGAACCGGATGCCCGTACCTCCTACGACCAACCGGTAGAGCAACCATCGCAAAATAAAAGTGAAAAAAGCTTCTACATCGTTAAGCGTGGAGAAACAGTTTTCTCGATTTCGAAACAATTGGGGATGACAGTGCAGCGGTTAAAAGAATTCAACGGACTTGCCTCCAATTCCATTTCAGTCGGACAGAGGCTGGCCATCGGCAATGGGACAAAAAGTAAACAATCTGCCGAACTTGCCGACCCGACGATCAACCCGGAACCCTCACCCGCTGTGAATATTCAGGCCAGCATTGACTCCGCCAACAAAGTTGATTTTTATAACATTAATACGGAATCGATTTCACAGTCGATGCGGGAATATACTGATACAACAACTGCTTTTGAGCGGGCGGTTAAAAGATTGCTCAATTATGCACGTCAGAATGACTACAACTTCATATATAAACTCTGGAGTTCCGAAGATCTGTTCTATAGTATTAAGGCCTTGAGCAATGCCGGAACAATACGAAATGAAAACAGTGACCTTCTTACCATTTATTATACAAACCCGGATCCCGGAATTTGTCAGAATACATTGATTTTTTTGACGAAAGTTTTTATCCGCAATTACAAATTACTGAAACAAAACCAGACGGATGCTGTAATCGCCTATTTTAAACGTCAACTGGAAGATGCCATGCGCCGTTTGCAAAAAGCCGAGAATGATCTGGTCGATTTCAATGAGCGTAATAACATCATCAACTATTATGAACAGACCAAGGCCATTGCCGGCCAGAAGGAAGAACTTGATGTAGCTTATCAAAACCGGCAGATTGCCTTCGCCTCTGCAGATGCCGCCATTAAAATGGTGGAGAGAAAATTAGAAGAACATGCTAAGTTGTCAGTAAATACAAGTGCCATCATAAGGTTGCGCGGTGAACTTGCCACCACTACCATGCAGGTTGCAAACATTGAAATCGACATGCGCAATGACTCTGCCACGGTACTGCAGTTGTCTGCCCTCAAAACCCGGGCGGAAGCCATTAAAAAAGACATCAAGTACAACATCGACAACCTTTACCGTGTGAACAACAGCGTTGAAGGGCTGCCAACAAAAGAACTGCTGAACGCATGGTTGGCCAACGTGATTGCATTTGAAGAGTGTAAAGCGGCATTGAGGGTTCTCTCCGACCGAAAAAAGCAGTTTGTTCGCTATTATGAAATCTTTGCTCCTCTGGGGGCCGAAACAAAAAGGATTGAACGGCTGATCGCTGTTACCGAAGAAGAATTTCTTACTTTGTTGCATGACCTGAATATGGCCAAATTGCGACAACAGGACGATGAGTTATCTACAAATATTAAGGTAGTTGACCCTCCCTATTTTCCACTTACACCCCAGGCTTCAAAATTCATGCTGTTGGTACTAATGGCTGCACTCATTGGCTTTGTTCTTATCCTTGCCATACTCCTGGCGATGGAATACTTCGACACGACCATTAAAACCGCCGAGCGTGCTGAGCAGTTTATCAAACTTAAAGTAGCAGGCGTATACCCCAAAATTGTGAGGCAGATCTATGCCGTCAACATCGGCTTCATCCTTCCGCGACTGGTAGAAATAATGGCGCAGAACATCAAACTGGCGCTGTTCCATATGGGTGATGAACAACAGAAAAAACCTGTTCAACTGTTATTCTTTAGTACCAGAGATGCTGAAGGGAAGACTACCATTGCACGGGAATTATGCAGAAAACTGAGGTCATTTGGTGAGAATGTTTTATATCTCAATTATGCCAAAGATCAATCGCAAAGTTCTTCCTATCTGAGTGTTGGAGAACTCGTTCCGCCAACTGATGACGAGATCCAGTTTGAGATCAGGGACAACTTCTTTGAGACGAAAAGTGTAGGGAACCTGATGTCAGGTTATGAGCATCTCGACATAGACAGCTATGATTATGTTTTCGTCGAGATTCCTTCACTCATCAACAATACCTACCCGATTGAGCTGATAAAAAACTTCGATCTTGCATTGCTCGTCGTAAGAGCAAACCGATCATGGACCGATGCAGATGTTGCCGCACTCGATGCTTTCAGAGGTGTTTTAAAGCAGAATACGCAGATCATTCTGAACGGAGTGGAACTTGAATATCTCGATTCCGTCTTTGGTGATGTCCCAAAGCAGCGGTCTAATTTCAGAAGGTCGCTAAAACATATTCTTTTGTTTCAGTTCAGGGAAAAAAATGGTATTTAATGACATGTAAAGACCTCCGGTGTACAACTCATTAAAACAAATACTGAAAGGAAAGAACTTTCTCTCATTAGCCGGAAATTTCATTAGTGCTTTACTGGGCTTTCTCACTTTCGTAATCCTGGTCAGAAGCATTAACACAGATCAGTTCGGGGAATGGGTGTTGTTCATCACGGCTGCAACCCTGGCCGATCTGATGAGATTTGGCGTAACCCGGGTAGCGCTGACACGCTATCTTTCAGGGACTGAAGGACAAGAGCGGAAAAAATACATCGGGTCCAGCTGGTTTATCGGACTTGCCAGTATCGTGCTCATCTCCCTCATTCTCTATCCTTTACTTGCCCTGTTTCCCAGTCACATTCACAAATCCGGTTACTATCTGTTTTTCGTCTGGTACCCTGTTCTGGCCCTTTCAAACCTTCCCTGGGGAAATGCCTTATCCATCCTTCAGGCTGATGAAAAATTCGGAAAAATCTTCCTGATCAGGTGTATTTTCATGGGTAGCTTTTTAATCTATCTGATCCTCAATTATGTGTTTTTCAGGATGAACGTGGAATGGATTATAATCTTTCACATCCTCGCCAACCTGATCACGACAATTGTCTGCACCATCTATAACTGGGACGGCTCACGATACATTTTCCATGCAACGCGCGAGGTAAATAAAATCACGCTTCAATATGGAAAATATTCGATGGGCACTTCCATCGGCAGCAGTCTCCTGAAGAGTGCGGACACCTTCATCATCGGCTTCAGCCCATTCCTCGGAACAACAGGAGTAGCACTTTACAGTATCCCGATAAAATTCACTGAGATCGTGGAGATTGTATTGCGAAGCTTTACTGCAACAGCATTTCCGAAAATGTCTAAAGCCAGCATCGAAGGTAACCACAACGCTTTCAGGAAGGTGTTCTACTCCTATTCCGGTGCATTGACACTGCTACTCATCCCTGTCGGACTTATCAGTGCATTGGTAGCCAGAGATTTTGTGATATTGCTTGGGGGCAGCCAATATAAAGAATATTCAGTGGGACTAGGAATTGTAATGCAGATGTTTATCATCTTCTCGCTACTCCTGCCAATTGACAGGTTCACAGGTATCGGGCTGGACAGCATTAATAAGCCTGATAAGAATTTTCTTAAGACAACCATTATGATGACTGCTAACATTGTCGGAGATATCATCGCGGTTTTTATCATCCATGCCCTGTTCCCGGCCTTCAGCATCATGACGATACTTATCTGCGTTTCCATCGGGTCCATCGGTTTTGAAATGATCGGGTTAGCCACCGGTTTTTACCTGCTTAACAAGGAGATACCGCTGCGACTTAAATATGTCTTCATCGAAGGATGGAAATTCTATACCGATATATTTGCCAATCTTAAGTTAAAGTACCAAAACAGATGAATCCCATCAATGCACCCACTGGTACAGAAAAACTGAACCAACCTACTGTGATGGTGTTGTTGCTTATTTCTATTCTGGGTGCCGGTTTCTTTATCGCAGAAATGGGATTATTGGCGGCGGCGGCCTTACTTGTATTACCTTTTGCAGCCATGTTTCTCATCTCAACCTTCCGAAACCCGGTTGTCAGTTTTTTCGCCGTTTACATCACCAACTTCTTTGCATTGGGGTTGGCACGTTATGTATTTGCAGCACCTTTTGGACTTGGTGTGGACTTCTTTCTGGTGTTGACCTACATTGCGCTGTTTTTTAAATATTTTTATTCAGGGATCGAGTGGTCAAAGGCAAATAAGGACATCACGTATGTGGCACTGATCTGGTACGGATATATTATCCTGCAATTTTTCAACCCGGAAGTTCAAAGCAGAACAGCATGGTTTTATTTCATGAGAACCCACCTCTACATGCTTTTAACGGTAACTCTTGTTTTTCTGTTATTTAACAAGAATAAATATCTCACTTACTTCCTTTATTTATGGTTTGCTGTTGAAATCCTTGGCACCTTCAAAGGAATGATTCAATTGTACATAGGATTAGATCCATACGAAGTGTATTGGCTCGACACTGTTGGACGATCAACACATATACTGTTCGGTCAGCTGCGCGCATTTTCATTTTTCACGGATGCCGGACAGTTTGGATCGTCACAGGCACATGCAGGCATGGTAGCGCTGATTATTGGCCTCTCAACTTCAAAACGCAACGAAAGAATATTTTGCCTGATCACAGCATTCTTTTGTTTCTGGGGGATGTTTCTTTCAGGGACCCGCGGTGCATGGGGTGTTATGATCGGCGCTTTTCCGCTATATCTCTTACTGATCCGGAATTTTAAAGCACTGGTAATCGGAATGGTCCTCGGCGTTGCCGTATTCGGCTTTTTTAAATATACCTATATTGGCCAGGGAATTTATTTTGTAAACCGCATGCGCACTGCGTTCGATCCAAAAAATGCATCGCTGCAAACAAGACTCGAAAATCAGAATAAATTGAGACCCTACCTGGCAACAAGGCCATTCGGTGGCGGGGTGGGTCACGCAGGGGGCAAAGCTACAAGGTTTACTCCCGGCACCTTCCTTGCAAGCGTCCCTACCGATAGCTGGTATGTTGAGATCTGGGCGGAACAAGGTCTTGTCGGATTGGCAATTCATCTGGCTTTGCTTACCTACATAATATTAAAAGGGTCATACCTGGTTATGTTCAGGATCAGAAACCGTGAACTGAGGTTCAGGCTGACCGCACTGCTATGCGGTGTACTTGGAATTATTGTCACCAGTTATGGTAATGGCGTTTACGGGCAGATGCCAACAGGTCTGCTGGTATATACAAGCATGGCGTTCATATTTATGGGAGAGGATCTTGACAAAGAACTTGAACAGGAATCTTTAGATACAACCAAGGCCCTTAAGGTATGACAGATACATCCAACGACAGTTCCCCCCTTGTATCCGTTGTTACTGTTAATTACGGCCATTCGGAAGTTACCTGTGACATGCTTGCTACACTTTTCAGAATTTCTTATCCGTCCATCCAGGTCATTGTCGTCGACAACCATGCTCCGGGTGATAATGCACGTGTTATCAAGGAACAATATCCGCAGATTCTGCTGATAGAGGCGGGTGAGAATCTTGGGTTTGCCGGAGCCAATAACCTGGGTATAGAACATGCTCATGGCGATTTTATTCTGCTGCTGAACAATGATACCGAGGTATCAGAAGGATTTCTTGAGCCGCTGATCGATAAAATGAGGTCTGATCCGCAAATCGGTGCAGTGAGTCCTAAAATCAAATATTATTATTCGCCCGACACCATTCAGTATGCCGGACTCACCCCTATTAACTCATATACAATACGTAGCAGATCAATTGGCTTTGCCGAGAAAGATGACGGTCGTTATCAAACCGATACGATTACAGCATATGCACATGGTGCAGCCATGCTGATATCCAGAACGGCTCTTAAAAGCATCGGACTTATGTCGACAGCATTTTTTCTTTATTACGAAGAACTTGACTGGGGGTTCAGGCTTCGAAAAGCAGGATATAAGATCTATTTTGTTCACAATTCTGTGGTTTACCACAAGGAATCAGTCTCCACCGGGAAAATGAGCCCGTTGAAAACCTATTATCTTAACCGTAGTCGGTGGTTGTATATGAGAAGGAATGTATATGGGTTTACTTACCTGATAAGCATTCTGTTTCAATGCCTGATTGCCATTCCTAAAAATATTACGCAATATCTGATAAAGGGTCGGTTTGACCTGCTTAAAGCTTATCTGCGTGCTCTTTGGTGGCATATAAAAAATGCTTTTAACGAAAATATTTACGCTCACCCATACCTCAAAACATAGTTATCCGGGGGGATACAAATGTCAGATACCTATACATTATACAAGGGTAAAACTTCCCTGCCAAAATCGAAAGAGTGCCCGTTGGTATCGATCGTCGCGGTCAATTATGATCATCCCACTGTTACCTGTGATTTTATTGAGTCGCTAAACAAGATAACCTACCCCAATATCGAGGTCATTATTGTAGATAATAAATCTCCCAACGATGACCCTGGCATCATCAAACGTCGATTTCCCAATGTGATCTTCTACGCAAGCCACGTTAACTGGGGCTTTGCAGGAGGTAACAACCAGGGAATAATGAGGGCCAGAGGCAAGTATGTATTGCTGCTTAACAATGACACTATCGTAGACCCGGGTTTCCTGGAACCTATGGTGGAAAAAATGCTTGCCGACCCTTCCATTGGAGCCATAAGCCCGAAAATTCGTTTCTACTATGACCCCGACATCATTCAATATGCCGGATTTTTACCCATTAACAAATACACCGTCAGGAACGCTGCGATAGGCTACCGTGAAAAGGATACCGGAAAATATGATAAAGACTACGAAACTGCCTATGCCCACGGAGCAGCCATGCTGGTCCCGATGGAGGTGATCAGAAAAATAGGATTGATGTCTTATATATTCTTCCTTTATTATGAGGAAGCTGACTGGAGCTTCAGAATTAAAAGAGCGGGCTATAAAATCTGGTATGTTCACAATTCATTGGTGTATCACAAGGAATCAGTCTCTACAGGAAAGCTGAGTCCCCTGAAAATTTATTATCTGAACCGTAACAGGCTGGTATTCATGCGACGCAATATTTTCGGCCGTGACTTTCTAGTGGGAATTCTTTACCAACTCGTGATTGCCATACCTAAAAATGCAGTTAAATTTTTGCTGATGGGTAAAATAGCTCTCTTCTACGCTTATTTCAGAGCATTGGGTTGGCATACGAAAAACTTGTTCAGCAAGGAAATTCACAACAATCCCTACCTGTAGAGAATATAGCTAAACCGGCGCTTTTCAGGGTCGGCAGGAGTTGGCGATCAGGTTAAATAATTATATTTGTTAATTGCTTCAGGACAGAACCAAACCAAAATAATGAACCATGTTTGTTGACTTCCTATTAATAATCGTGGCAGTTTTACAGATACTTCTTTTCTGCTACCTGGCATTCGGGACCATCTATATATTCATCTTTTCTTTGGCCGGCCTGTTCAAACTTGAAACCAAAGATGTTGATATTAAGAGGATTCAAAAAATTGCTTTGCTTATCCCGGGTTACAAGGAAGATTCGGTTATCATCGAATCGGTAACGGAGGCTACCAGACAGGATTATCCCTCCGATGCATTTGACGTTATTGTTATTGCAGATTCTTTTAAACCTGAAACACTTAATGTATTACGATCAATTTCTGTTAAAGTGATCGAAGTATCGTTCGAGGTGAGTACAAAATCCAAAGCCCTGAATATGGCGTTGGCACAGCTCCCCGACAACTATTATGACCTTGTGGTGGTTCTGGATGCCGATAATCTCATGGCAACGGATTTTCTGACACTTATCAACAATGCCTTTAACGCTGGATTATTCGCTGTGCAAGGCCACCGAATCGCCAAAAACATCAATACTTCCTTTGCCCTGCTCGATGCCGCCAGTGAGGAAATTAACAACCATATCTTCAGAAAGGGGCATCGCATTCTTGGACTGTCATCAAGCCTTATTGGGTCAGGTATGGCCTTCGATTATACTTACTTCAAGAATCTCATGAAGGGCATTAAGGCAATCGGCGGGTTCGATAAAGAGATTGAACTGACCATGCTCAAGGCAGGGATAAAGATTGAATACCTTGGGAATGCCTATGTTTTCGATGAGAAAGTTCAGGTTTCCGGAGTGTTTATTAAGCAACGGAGAAGATGGCTGTCTGCACAACTTCACTACTCACAATATTTTTTCGAAGCCTTGAGGCATTTATTTATTAACGGAAACATCGACTTTTTCGACAAGTCGCTTCAGATGCTTCTTCCCCCGCGGGTGTTGCTCCTTGGATTGCTGCCGGCGATAACCGTTCTTTCACTTTTCTTCAACCCGGTACTGTATACACTGGCCTGGCTCATACTTACCCTGCTTTGCATCATGGCAATACTTTTTGCAGTTCCCGGTAAATTTTATAACACCCGGACTCTCAAGGCAATTTCAGATCTGCCCAAAGGCTTCCTCCTGATGCTCTTTTCTCTCTTCAGTACAAAAGGAGCCAACAAAAAGTTCATTCACACCGAACATTCCGCTACAGGAAATTCCAAAACCATGCAAAAGAAGGGCAAGCCATGAAAATCGGAATAGAGGGACAAAGGTTATTTCGTCGTAAAAAGCATGGAATGGATTTCGTGGCACTTGAGCTCGTGCAAAACCTGATGGCTATTGATAAGGAAAATGAATATTATGTTTTTGTGGCCCCAGGCCCGGATAAATGCCTTAGTTCTACTGATAACTTCCGGATCATCGAACTCAACGGAGGAAGCTATCCTTTATGGGAACAGCTAGCTTTACCCAAAGCCGCCAGGAAATATGGATGCGATCTGCTTCATTGCACCAGTAATACCGGACCAATGTTTAGCAAGGTTCCGTTGATCCTCACACTGCACGACATTTTTTATCTGGAAACCGTCAGCCTTTTCAGAAAAGGCTTTACTTCATACCAGAAATTCGGAAATATGTACCGCCGGTTTGTAGTACCTGTGGTTGTAAAAAAAAGCAGAAAAATAATCACTGTTTCAAATTCTGAAAAGATTAGAATTGCTGACTTCTTTGGCATCCGCAACAACCGGCTTTCAGTAGTCTGCAATGGAGTCAGCAAGCGCTTTGTACCGGTTACCTCACCGGAACTGCTTGCCGGTATCAAATCCAGATATAACCTGCCAGACCAGTTTATTTTTTTGCTTGGCAACACAGATCCTAAGAAGAATACCCGTGGCGCACTCATAGCCTATTCGGAATTTCTGAAAATATCTCCTGTCCCGATACCGCTGGTAATTGCCGACTTTCCTGAGGAAAGACTAAATGAGATCCTGAATACGGAAGGATTGGGAACCTTGCTTAAGCACATCGTACGGCTCGATTATATTGAAAATCCTGATCTCCCGGCGATCTTCTCGATGTGTTTGCAGTTCCTATACCCGTCATTTATTGAGAGCTTCGGAATTCCCATTCTCGAAGCCATGGCATGCGGTGCCCCGGTTATTACATCGAATGTTTTTGCCATGCCCGAAATAGCCGGCGATGCTGCTTTACTGGTCGACCCAAAAGATCCAACCAGTATTGCAACGGCCATGGGTAGACTTTTCCAGGACCAACAACTAAGAGCCTCGCTGAGAGAAAAAGGGTTTCTTCAGGTGGCCAGATTCTCCTGGAGAAAAATGGCCCTTGACTATCTGGAGATATATCGTGAACTATATTCAGGAAATAACAAGAATTGCTAAGTCATTACTTATGGAAGACAGGGACTTTATTGTTTTCGGATTACAATCGTGGGATATTAACATGGGAAGTACCTGCCGGTATACCGCCATTGAAATATCGAAAAAGAACAGGGTCCTGTTTGTGAATCCACCGCTTAATCGTAAACTCGTCCTTCAGAAAAAGAATACACCCGAGGTAGCCAAACGGCTTCGAATCAACAAGGGACTTGAACCCGACCTCGTACAGATCTCTCCTACCCTGTGGGTCCTCTATCCAAAAACGGTACTTGAATCGATAAACTGGATCAACTCTCCCTGGTTATTCGACTTTTTCAATAAAGTTAATGAGCGGCGATTTGCTTCAAAAATTCGTGGGGGCATAAGCCGACTTGGGTTTAAAAATTTTATAATTCTGGATGATAACAGCATGCTCATCGGATTTTATTTGAAAGAGCTATTGAAACCCGACCTGTTTATCTATCTTCTCCGTGATGCTGTGACCCTGGTGAATTATCACCAGAAGCATGGCACCATTCATGAACCGAAACTAATCGCCAAAGCTGATCTTGCAGTCGCAAACTCGGATTTTTTCTGCGAGTTCGCACGAAAACACAACCCTAACTCCTTTATGATCGGCCAGGGGTGCGATCTGTCGCTCTATCATGATGATGAGACTTTGGTAATTCCTGATGACGCTAAGGGGATCAGACGGCCTGTTATCGGATATACTGGCACACTCACAACGATCAGACTGGACATTGGGATATTGGTTTATGTTGCCAAAGCAAGGCCTGACTGGATGTTGGTTTTGGTAGGACCGGAAGATCGGGATTTCATTCATTCGGAACTGCATTCTTTGCCAAACGTGCTGTTTTTGGGAAGAAAGAACGCCAACTCACTTCCGGGCTATATTAAATCATTCGATGTAGCGCTGAATCCGCAGGCTGTCAATCCAATTACCGATGTTAATTACCCGCTTAAAATCGATGAATATCTTGCAATGGGCAAACCCGTAGTGGCAACAAGAACAGCATTTATGACATACTTCGAGGATATCACCTACCTGGCGGGAAATTATGAGGAATATGTCACCTTGATCGAACTGGCGCTTCGCGAAAACAGTCCGGATTGGGAAGAAAGAAGAAATGAAATTGCTGAATCCCATAGTTTTGAGATATTTGTTGGCAAAATATACAGGCATGCCTTAGAATTGAAGAAGTAGTGTTGATACTAACCTCCAGAAAAGATGCAAAAGAATTGGGATATCGTAATTACGGGACTGCAATCCTGGAATTTCAAACTCGGCAGCAATATTGCAAATATTGCGAGAACACTTGCAAAAAATAACCGGGTCCTTTTTGTCAATTACGCTTACGACCGTGCCACCCTTATCAGGCAACGCAACGAACCAAAAGTTAAGGCATTTCTGAACGCTAAACATAAGCGGGAGTTGCAACTTGAAAAGGTCGAAGAAAACCTTTGGGTGTTCACGCCCGGAACCACCCTTGAGTCGATAAACCGGATAGATTCCTCCCTGATTTTTGATTTCCTGAACAAGATCAATGGCAGGCGCTTTGCGACACAAATTAACCTGGCTATTAAACATCTGGGATTCAGCAATTTTATTCTTTTAACAGACAGTGATTTCTATCGGAGTCTCTCCCTGCCTGAATTGATAAAGCCTTCACTTTTTCTGTATTATATCCGTGATAATATAGTAGCCACCGACTATTATAAAAAACAAGGAACACGGATTGAGGCACAAATAATCAAAAAGGCCAATGCCGTAATTACCAACTCGGAGTCACTTGCGGAGTATGCCAGGGAGTTTTCTCCCCATTGCTATTTCGTTGGACAGGGATGTGACATCGCGCTATTTAACCATTCTCAGGTTAAGCCCTTGCCTGAAAGCGTAATTGCCTTAAAAAGTAAATTCAAATCGATCGTCGGTTACCTTGGAGTGCTAAGAAGTTTGCGCATCGATCTAAACCTTCTGATCTATCTTGCAAAAGGATTACCCGAAATAGGATTTTTACTTGTCGGACCGGAAGATGCCACTTTCCTCAGCAGCAAAATTCACCTTCTTCCCAATGTAATTTTCCTCGGACCGAAGACGGAGTCAGAACTCCCATCCTATGTCAATTTCTTTGATGTGGCCATAAATCCGCAGGTTGTTAACGAGGTTACCCTTGGTAACTATCCCCGGAAAATAGATGAATACCTGATTATGGGCAAACCGGTTGTAGCCACAAAAACTATTGCAATGGAGTACTTTAAAGATTATGTTTACCTTGCCTCTGAAGAAGAGGAGTTCCGGCTTATGATCCTCCGCGCATTGAGTGAGAACTCTCCCGCCGTGGCAGAATCTCGCCAAAAATATGCCATGACGCATTCCTGGGAGAACAATATCGAAGAAATAGGCAAAGTGGTGGAGATTTGTTTACAACGGCAGCGCTAAACTATGAAAACATGAGTATTGTTTCAAAAATCAAATCAGACCCGGGTTTAAAAAAACTTACCTTGTGGCTCCTTATGCCTAAAAACCAGGCAAGACCGAGAATGTGGGTGACATGGTTTGTAAATCCATTTTATCACCACCGTGGTAAAAATGCACTGATCCGAAGGAGGACACGAATGGACGTATTACCATTTAATAGGTTTTACCTCGGTGATAATTCAACAGTGGAAGATTTTACGGTGATCAATAACGGCGTTGGGGATATCTATATCGGTGATCGCACCCGGATTGGTCTTGGCTGCACGCTGATTGGGCCCGTGAAGATCGGCAATGATGTGATCCTTGCACAGGGAGTGGTAATCGCCGGCTTAAACCATAATTATGAAGATGTTTCGAAGCCGATTACAAAACAGGGTGTTTCTACGGCTCCGGTCGTAATTGAAGATGAGGTATGGCTGAGTGCCAATTGTGTTGTCCTTGCCGGAATCACCGTTGGCAAACACAGTGTTGTTGCAGCAGGTGCTGTAGTAACCAAAAACATCCCTCCCTATTCCCTTGCACTCGGAAACCCGGCAAAAATCGTTAAACAATATGACCCGGCAACGAAGCAATGGCAGCGTGTCAATGTCGTTAAATCATAAATTTAATAAATTGTTTTTCAAATGATTCCAGAATTTCGTGTTCCAGAATGGGTAAAAAGAAACCTGGTCCGATTCGACAATATCGATGACATTCCAGAGGAGGTATTCGAACGGATTCGAGCAGGCCTGAAAGATAAAAAGGCAGAAGATGCCTTCCTCACCATCGGGGTTATTGCATATAATGAGGAGAAAAATATCCTGAGTTGCTTATCATCCCTGGCAGAACAGGAGACCGCTTTTCCCATCAGGGTAATTGTTTCCAACAATAATTCAACCGACCGCACCCAGGAACTGCTCGATCGTTGTGGTGCATTCTCGGTTCTGGCTACAAGCCAGGGCATCGGTCACGCCCGTCAGGCGGCCATGGACCTCGGGAAAGGCAAGTATTACCTTTGTACCGATGCAGATTGCCTGTATCCACCTACATGGGCTTCTGAATTTGCCAAAGCTTTTGAAAAAGAGGGTGTTTCGGCGGTTTACAGCGTAGATTCCTACATTCCTACAAACAACAAGGGGCGGTTAACACTTGCTGTTTACGAAATAATCCGCGACTTTTCACTGATCCTGCGTCGCATCAACCGCCCGGAGCTAAGTGTTGGAGGCGGGAGTTTTGGCATTCCCATGGAACTGGGCCGGAAAATTGGCTGGTATACAAGAGTCAAAAGAGGCGAAGATGGCTCCATGGCTTATGCCCTGACCCAGCATGGAAAAATTGCCTTCATAAATACCCGCAGGTCGCGCATCTGGACAACCACGCGGTCGCTTGATGACCAGGGAAACCTGTTTGGAATGATAGGACGAAAAATTGCCAAGGAGTCGAAACGGATTCAAATCTATTTTACACCGGCCAAAAAGGGCTACAGAGACAAGGAGGACAATCTTTTAGAACCTAACGAATAAAATAGCCATGAACGTAACCATTCATCAGCCTGAGCACTTTCCCTATCTCGGGTTTTTCCAGAAGATGTATAAAGCCGACCTTTTTGTTGTGCTCGATAATGTTCATTACCGTAAGAACTACTGGGGAAACAGAAACTGGTTCACGGATGAAAACAACAATAAAAGCTTTTTCACAGTTACCGTCGAATCGAAGGCCCACAACAAAGATTTCAGCGAAGTGCTCGTGGCACCAGAGGCACTCTGGAAAAAGAAGTTGCTTACCAAACTGAAAATGCGGTATAAGTATGATTTCAGCGAAATTTATGATGGAGAAAAACTCGTTGATATTAATATGAAGGCGCTCCATTTTTGTCGCGAAAAGTTAAATATCAAAGTTCCAATGATCATGGCCTCAACACTGAATGTGGACGGGGCAAAATCAGATCTGATACTCAATATATTAAAGGAGGTCAAGGCCGACCATTACATATCCGGCCAGTTTGGAAGGGAGTATCTTGATGAAGAGACATTTCTCAAAAATAAGATCTCCATTGAATATTTCAGTGCAACCGTCCCCAATTATCATACAATCCTTGAATACATTTTCGGATACAGTGAAATTACACTTAACGCCATAAGCCATGAGTAACGTTTTAGCCATTGGAGCCCATCCTGATGATGTTGAATTCGGATGTGCCGGAACGCTTGCCAGACATATCAAAGAGGGTGACAAAGTAACCATCATGCATATGACTTGCAGCGATAGTATGAATATCAATTATGAAATCGTAGACACAAAGGAGGTCAGGAAAAAGGAGTCGGAGGAGGCCGCTAAGATCATCGGAGCCGACCTTATCCTCCTTGATTTTCTCGACCAGTGCGTACCTTTTGACAGAACCTCTATTTTTGCCATAGAGAAGGTGATAAAAAGCTTACAAGTCGATGTCATCTACACCCACTGGAATGGCGATTCGCATCAGGATCATATCAATACCCTGAAAAGTGTATTTGCCGCTGCCCGGTATGTGGATAAAATCTTTCTGTATGAACAAGTACCTTATCCAAGGGTAGGCAAAATATTTTCTGAAGCCAACTATTATGTCGATATTTCCAGCTATTATGACATTAAAGAGAGGTCCGTTCTGGCGCATGAAAGCCAGATCGTTGGCAGGTATCAGAAGAAGATCATGGTCGGCATGAGATCCTCGGCAGAATTCAGGGGTAGTCAATGTAATTGCGAATATGCAGAAGCCTTCGAGGCGGTCAAACAAATTATTCGCTGAAGCGACATTTTGGACTGTGTTCAGACCTGTTCTTTAATGATTTAATATGTTTTCATGTTAACCTTGGAAATCATCTTCTGGGTCTTCGCATTCCTGGTCTTCTACTCCTATATTGGCTATGGAATCCTGCTGTACACCCTGGTAAAACTGAAAAGGCTTGTCGGCCCTGCAATAAAATATAAAACTGAAGCCAATTTTGAACCCGAGGTTACACTTTTTGTTACTGCATTTAATGAGAAGGAGTTCATTGCCGCGAAAATGGCGAATTCATTTGCGCTCGACTACCCGGAAGACAAGGTGCGGTATCTTTGGGTCACTGATGGCTCAGATGATGGAACGCCTGACCTCCTGAAAAATTATCCCAAGGTTGAGGTTCATCATTTGCCGGACCGGGCTGGAAAAGTGGCAGCCATGAACCGTGGGATGAAATTCGTTAACACCCCGATCGTCATTTTTTCCGACGGTAATACGATGTTGGGAAAGGAATCTATTCGCAGGATCGTGAGGATGTTTGCCGATGAAAAAGTAGGTTGTGTTTCTGGAGAGAAGCGAATTTTCGGGAAAGATACCGCAGCTGCCACTGAGGGCATTTATTGGAAGTATGAATCCTCACTGAAAAGACTGGACGCAGAACTATACTCTGTTGTTGGAGCCGCCGGGGAACTATTTGCCGTAAGAACAGCACTTTACCAGCCTGTTGAAACAGATACATTGCTCGACGACTTCATCATCTCGCTGCGCATTGCAATGCTTGGGTACACAATTCAGTACGATCCTGAAGCCTATGCAATCGAAAATCCATCCGCCAGCGTAAGGGAGGAATTAAAGCGAAAAATCAGGATCTCTGCCGGAGGCATCCAATCCATTGTCCGGCTGAAAGAGCTGCTGAACCCATTCAAATTCGGTGTGCTCTCATTCCAGTATATTTCGCATCGGGTATTGCGCTGGACCCTTGCTCCGGTCGGGTTACTTTTGATGTTTACTGCCAGTTTCATGCTTTGCATTCACGGCAGGTTCATCGATTTCACAACCATTTATTCGTGGTTATTCTGGGGACAGGTGGCTTTTTATTTTATGGCGCTGCTCGGTTGGTTCCTCGAATCAAAACATCTGAAATCCAAAATATTCTTTGTCCCTTACTATTTTTTCATTATGAATTATGCGGTTTATCTGGGATTTTTCAGATATCTCAAAAAGAAGCAATCGGTAAACTGGGAACGAGCCAAACGGGGATAATGAGCTGTTTAAGGAAAATATATTTGCAAAAGCGAAGATTTTTATCCTATCTTTAACCGATTAAATAATTCATCTGTTTTTCCGCTTTAAATCAAACAACCTTGAACATTCCATTTAAAAAATACATTCCGTTCTGGCTTGGAAAGAAGCTCAGGGGGGGGCTTCAGAAAGTTAAGGCGATGATCTATTCCGGAACAGCCTATTACTGCCCATATTGCAAAAACAGCTTCCGCAAATTTTTACCGGGAGGTTTCGATCTTCCTGTGCTTTTTGAAAAACAGATCGTCGGTGCCGGCTACCGGAAAAACAATGTTTGTCCCCGATGCTACTCCCTTGACAGGGACAGGCTTATATACCTCTTTCTTCAGGAGAAGACAAATATCTTCACGGCAAAAATAAGCGTATTTCATGTAGCGCCCGAAGGCTGCCTGAGAGCGCTTCTATCCTCCCTCCCGAACATCAGATACAAAGCGGGCGTAAAATACCTTGAAGGTTACTATTATGATCAGAAAACCAACCTTATAGACATTACCAACATCCCTTTTAAGGACGATGATTTCGATGTTATAATCTGCAACCATGTATTGGAGCATATTCCTGACGATACTAAAGCCATGCATGAGATCTACCGCATCCTCAAACCCGGTGGATGGGCGATTCTGCAAGTACCCGTTTCAAAAATTCTGAAGGAGACATACGAGGACTTTGCAATTACAAAACCAGAAGAGCGCGAAGAGGCCTTCGGGCAATTCGACCATGTACGTATTTATGGGCAGGACTATGCAAGCTGCCTTGAGAAAATCGGGTTTCGGGTACTCGTACATAACCCTGCTAAAGATAAATGGCCTGTTGATTTCTCAAAACTGGCCATCAATCCCGATGAAAACCTTTATGTAGCCTACAAATAACCTGATGGAAATTCTGTATATTATTCTTATTGTGCTTCTTACCGGTCTTCTGGCGGTATTTGGTTACCGGTTGACCATCCTTTATAAATCCAGGAGCGAGTTAACCCGTCAGCTTGCCGAAAAATCTGCAACGGCAGAAAGCATCGCCACGGAACTTCACAGACTTCAGGAATCTGCACCGGGGAAGACAGTCGATAAGACCCATGAGCTTCAGGCAGAAATAAAGGAACACGGAAAGTTAGACCTGTCTCTGAAAAAAGCGCTCAAACGTGCCGAAGAAGCCAATTTCCTTAAAAATGCTTTCCTTTCGAACATCAGTCATGAAATCAGAACTCCATTAAACAACATAATTGGCTTTTCAAGCCTTCTTGAAGCAGAGATTTCATTGCTTGAAAATAAGGAGCTTTTCGACTATGCAAGAGCCATATCTGAGAGTGGCGACCGACTGCTCCATCTGCTCAACAACATCATCGACATGAGCCGGATAGAGGCCAACGACATGCAATTGACGCTGAAACCCTGCAATGTGAATGCCATTGTGGGAACTGCAACGCAGTTGTTCATCTTCAAGGCAAATGAACAGAAACTCAAATTGAATTTTATTGCCAATGAAGTTCCCGAGGCCCTTGCCGACGAAAAAAGCCTGACAAATGTTTTGAGTGCCATCATCGAAAATGCTGTTAAATACACGGAGAAGGGATTTGTCAATATCTCGACCGAATTTTTAAGCGAACAGGATGAGGTATCCATTCGAATTAAAGATACTGGTATCGGGATTGATGAAGCCTTCCTTCCTACCCTCTTTGATCCTTTTCGCCATGATACCACAGGATACACAAAAGAGTCGCAGGGTGCGGGCCTTGGACTCCCGCTTGCAAAGAGCCTGATCGAACTCATGCAGGGACATATCACCATTGAAAGTGACAGGGGAACGGGTACGGTGGTCACTGTGTTTCTGAAGGTTCAGAGTACAAAGCAGCCCAAACCGTCGCCGAAAGAGATCGAACGGAAACAGAAAGCAAAATCCATGCAGGGTCTCGATGTATTCATTGTTGAGGATGACCTGATGAATAAGATGGTGTTGTATGAAATGACCAAAAGACTTGGCACTGTAGTCTCAGCAGCCAATGGTGACGAAACATTGCGTGTAATCGAGAATGCACTCTCCGAAGGAAAGGTTTTCGATATCATGCTGTTTGATATTAACTTACCCCCTCCCTGGGATGGCACCCGGCTCATGCACGAGATCAGAAAGAAATGGAAGGAGTATAAAACCATTCCATTCGTAGCCCAGACTGCTTATGCCATGGCAGGCGATAAAGAAAAGCTTCTTGAATCGGGATTTGATGACTACATTGCCAAGCCGATCAATCAGCAGGAGTTATATTCTATTATAAAAAATCAGTTGAATAAATTTTGATATGTCCCAAGAACAATTGCAGGCAAAAATAGCGGAACTGGAAAAAGAGCTTGTCAAGGTAAAGAACGAGGCAGCCGAAGTGAGCAGATCCAAAACCATGTTCCTGGCCAACATGAGCCACGAGATAAGAACTCCCATGAACAGTATTATCGGGATTTATAACGTGCTCAGTCAGACCGACCTGACATCTGAACAACGTGAATTTCTTGAAATCATCAATATTTCGAGCCACAACCTCCTGGCAATCATAAACGACATCCTCGACCTTTCAAAAATTGAAGCCGGACAGCTCAAACTCGAATCAAAGCCCTATTTTCTGCATGAAGAGATCCACCAGGTAATAAAACTGCTCTCAATCAAAGCCAGAGGCAAAGGAATTGAACTCTTCTCAAAAATCCAATCCTCGGTACCAACCTGCGTAGTGGGAGATCCAAACCGGCTGAAACAGATTTTAATCAACCTCACGAACAACGCACTGAAGTTTACCAATGAAGGCCATGTCGAAGTGTCGGTAGAGACCATCCCGCTTGACCCGCATAACATTCAGTCACAAAAACTACTTTCTGACGAGGACCTTGCCTCCGTTTCAACCAAGGATGATATCGTATTGCTGAAATTTGAAATAACAGATACCGGCATTGGTATTTCCGCTGAGGAACAAGAGAATCTGTTCAATGAATATGCACAGCTTGAAAATCCATTGATACAAAAGTACGAAGGCACAGGCCTCGGATTGTCGATATCGAAGAATCTCACGCGTTTGATGAACGGCAGGATCGGCGTGATCAGCGAAAAAGGCAAAGGATCCACTTTTTGGTTTGCCCTGGCAGTTACCCGGAGCGACGAAGCAGAACTTACCCGGCAACTGGCAGTGAACACACATACCAAAACAAGGGTACAACGACCATTGTCTATCTTGTTGGTTGAGGACAACCTCCTGAATCAAAAATTTGCTGTGACGAGCCTCCAGCGAGCCGGGCATACTGTGGAAGTAGCCGAAAACGGAAAAATTGCCGTCGAAAAGTTCAGAAAATCCAGATTCGACCTTATCCTCATGGATATTGCCATGCCAATCATGGACGGTATTGAAGCCACCCATGTGATCAGGGAAATTGAAAAGGAACGAATTCAGAAAGCCGATACAGCCCCCGAAGTAAACATTAAAATCGTGGCCGTTACCGCCCATGTGATGGTGACAGACCGTGAACGTTGCCTGGCAGCAGGGATGAATGAATACATCGCCAAACCCTATCGTCCACAGGAGCTCATCTCCATTATTGAGAACCTGGAAATTGACTGATCACGTTCGTCAACGATGATATTATTCTGATGAATGGCTGATTTTTTGATTTGTTAACCTATTGTTTAGTTTATTCAACGAAATATTTTTCGAAATAACTCATACATCTACCTCCGGCACACCACGATGTAACCCCTCAGTTTTGTTTTCAATTTTTACTTTTGGTACACTTACCCGCCAAATCAATACACTTACTAATTTATTGACCACATCTACTTGGAAATGAGATTTTATTTGTTATATTTGTTACGTGACACATAAAACATATTCCAAGTTGCAGCATGTTTATGGTATTTTACTCAAAATCTGATAATTCTTATATATTCCCCCGCAATCTTTAAAATTCATATAATATTCCCTATGATCATCCGATAATTACAGATGTTAGAAACCAAATAAAAACCATAGACCCTTATGAAGAAACATATTTACTTTCGTGCATTGATGATATTCTTCATCATGCTTTTTCCTGGTCTCACCTATGCTGCAAACAGGTATGTGAACGGGACAACCGGTTCTGATCTTACAGGAGACGGAACCCTTGCCCTCCCGTGGCAGACAATACAGAAAGCGGTGACTTCCTCCATAGCAGGTGATGTAATCAATGTTGCTGCAGGAACTTACACAGAAACAGGTCAGATCGATCTCAATAAAAATCTCACCCTAATTGGAGCCGCCGCGGCGACAACAATTATTAAGCCAAGCGTTCCTTCGGCTGTAGGGGGAAATGTAAAAGCTGCATCGTTTATTTATATTGATGAGACTGCCACGGTTATCTTTAAAAAATTCACCGTGGATTGCGATGGTAAACAGATTAACCATGCCATCCAGTCAAGGGGAACCCTGACCGTTGATGATTGCATCATTAAAAATGTACAATATACCGGATTTGATGGACGTGGAATCGTTCTTTTTAAGGGAACCGGGACTATTTCGAACACAACCTTGATAAATATTGGGAGAATCGGAATCCATGTCAGGGGTAACGTTGAGAGTCCTAATCCTATTGGCACGATTCAAAATGTAACCTACACTGGGAAAGGTGTTGGCGATTGGCTTGATTATGGCGTTGAGTTTGGAGGTGGTGGGACAGGTACCGTAACCGCATTGACTTGTTCCGATTGCAAAGGTGTGGCTCTTTCCGACGGCTCAACTTCCGCTGCTGTTTTGGTAACTGATTACTGGGGCACAGGTACCAATGCGACAATATCAAACTCCATCCTGACAAATAATTCCTGCGGGATTGCAGTTGGTTATGCTGTAACGGACGGCAGTATTGCTGTGGCCCACAACAATGACCTTTCAAGCAACACTGATTTTGGAATTGATAACGTTGGTACAGTTGCGGTCAATGCAACATGCAACTGGTGGGGCTCCAATGTTGCGGCAACAGTAGCAGCAAAAAAATCAGGCTTGGTGAACCAGAGTCCCTTCCTTGGAGACGGAACCGACGGATCAACCGACCCCGGATTCCAACCTGCCGCTTCCTGCCAGGGCCCCTGCCTCGCTCCTCCAGCCTATCACGGATTACTTAACCTCGCCGTGGTTGACACATGGTACACTGATTCAAAATCGGTGGTGGCTCAAAGTTGCTATGTTTACAAAATAGCGGTTACCAAAAACAAAGAATATACCTTCAAAACAGGTTGCGGCAATGGTGCATCTGCCGACTTCGATACATACCTTGAATTGTATGATCACGAAGGTGTCTGGATCACAGGGAATGATGATGGTTGCGCGGTGCCTGCAAATCACGATTATACTTCTAAAATCATCTGGCTGGCAGCTACTACCGCTGATGTTTACGTGAAAGTACGTGGTTATAATGCAGAGAGTCATGGTGATTTTACCATTGCGTGTAAATATTCCGCAGCGCCTCCGGTTCTCTGTAAAACACCTCCTGATCACGATGGCGTCGGCGAAGTTGTTGTTCCCGTTTCAACAGGTCCCTGGGGTACTATTTCAAGTTCTATTGTGAGCGGTGAATGTAAAATTTATGAATTTGAAGTCGTATCGGGAAACCAGTACACCTTTAAAACTGGATGTACTGATGGGGTCGCCAATTTTGACACCTACCTGGAGCTCTACAATGCCACAGGTGTCTGGCAGATGGGCAACGATGACGGTTGTGCAGTTCCGGCAAGCGGCGATTACTCCTCCAAAATTATTTGGACTGCAGGTTACACGGGCCATGCCTATGTAAAGGTACGCGGCTATAACAGTGAAAAATTCGGCACCTTCACACTGGCTTATTCTTATTCGGCAACTCCGGCTGGTGTTGCGGTTTGTAAAACACCGGAGGTTGGCGTAGTTCCTGATTTCACTATTGCCCCTGTTGTAGACGGGCCTTATGTAACTGCTGCTGCAGCTACCATTGTTAGTGATGCCTGTATTCTTTACAAAGTCACTGGTATTACCTCAGGTAAAGCTTACACCTTCAAAACAGGCTGTGCAACCGGTGCCCCCGACCTTGCTACAGCAAATTTCGATACGTATATCGGCCTTTACAATTCAGAAGGTACATTTCTCACCGGGAATGATGATGGTTGTGCAGTTCCGGCAAGCAATGACTACAGTTCAAAGGTAGAATGGGTTGCAAATTATGGCACTGGTCTGGTGACTGATGTTGCCTACGTAAAAGTTCGTGGTTATAACAGCTATAAGTTTGGCACCTTCAGGATGGCATATGTTGCATCTTCAACCGGTTCAGGAAGTGTTTGTAAGACTCCTCCGGCTGATTTTGATGAGGTCATTGCACCGGACGTTACCTACAAAACAATGCCGCTACTGCCAGGGGATCCTGCTATCGTAGTTGCCAGTGACGGTTGCAAAGTATACAAAGTAACCGGTATTAACTCAGGTTCTCAGTATACCTTTAAGACTGGCTGTGGTGATGGAGCCGCTGCCACCTTTGATACTTACCTTGAACTCTACAATGCTGCCGGCGTACTCATCACTTCCGATGATGATGGCTGCAAGGATCCCTCCGTCGGAGATTACTCTTCAAAAATAATCTGGACTGCCACATACGGTACTGGGCTAGTGACTGACGTTGCCTTTATCAAAGTTCGTGGATATAACAGCTCCAAATTCGGTACGTTCCGGCTTGCCTATAAATATGGTGTGCCGGCTCCTGTCACGTGTAATACCCCACCAGTATTCGACGTTGCTCTTACAGTGGACCCTGCATGGAAAACCAACTTGGCTTCAGCAATCACAATCGGAAGTGACGCATGTATAGTTTACAAATTTTCTGCAACTCCAGGGACAAAATACACCTTCAAAACCGGTTGTGGCGACGGTGCCACAGCAAATTTCGATACGTATTTAGAACTTTATAACAATATAGGGACATGGATCATTGCCAATGATGATGGTTGTGCTGTTCCGGGAACCACCGATTATTCCTCAAAAATCGAGTGGACTGCTCCTGCAAACTATCCGGTTGGCGGAGATGCCTTCATCAAAGTACGCGGGTATAACAGCTCAAAATTCGGAACCTATACCCTCGCATACAGCTCCTACACACCGCAATGTGCTGTACCACCGACTTCTTCAAATGTAACCATCACGGCAGGCCTGACAATGAAAACCGCAAATGCAGAAGTTACGAGCGACGGTTGCTATGTCTTCAAAGTTGAACAAATCAAAACCGGAGACTCATACACCTTTCAAACCGGTTGCGATCCAACAGCACTGAAAGAATTCGACACATTCATGGTATTAATGAATGGTGACGGCGCATGGCTTAAGGAAGACGACGACGGCTGTGCTATTCCTTCCTGCGGAGATTACAACTCAAAGATCGTTTGGACAGCGACCTATGGAACTGGCTTGGTTACCGATATTGCCTTTGTTAAGGTTCGCGGCTGGAACGCCAGTAGCTATGGTCATTTTAAACTTTTCTACAAATATGTTGCAGGCATGAAAGATGCAACTGCCGGAACGGGTGATACCCAATCTACCGAAAGCAAGGTAAAGGTTTATCCTAACCCTGCCAGCCAGTCATTTAACATTGCCTGCCAAGCGCCGCTTACATTTACCCGGTTTACCCTGAGCGAACTCACAGGAAGAGTGGTTATGAACAGGTCCTTAGACAAATCCGTAACTTCAACCCAGATTGAAAGCACCGACCTTGCTCCTGGCGTTTATGTTCTGTCGATTGAAACATCGGAAGGATGGATTCGTAAAAAGGTTAGCATTGTTAGGTAACGACATGATTAACAAAGGATAATCAGTTCTGTTTTTAAAGAAAGGATTGGTGGTTTGCTGCCAGTCCTTTCTTTTTTCATTTAAGCCAATAATATGAACCATTATAACGTCATCAGCTTTCTGAGAACCTGCCTTATATTGCAGATTTTTCTGTTCGCAACCAGCTGCAACAAAAGCGAACCCACTGCACTCCCGACTGTCTCAACAATAGCGATTACGAATATCACCCAAACCACGGCTACCGGTGGTGGCGATGTTACTTCCAACGGAGGTCTGGTGGTGACTGTCAGAGGGATCTGTTACAGTACCTCCCACAACCCTGACATTTCAGGAACAAAAACATTGGAGAGTGCCGGTATCGGAACGTTTACAAGCAACCTTAACGGATTGACTCCCAACACCGTTTATTACGTACGTGCCTATGCTACCAACAGCTTGGGAACTTCTTACGGAAATGAAGTGTCACTGAAAACACTGCCGGGTGGTGGATCAACAATAACCGATGTCGACGGAAACATTTACCATCCCATAATAATAGGTAACCAGGATTGGCTCAAAGAGAATCTGAAAACCACGCATTACATGAAAGGTGATCCAATCCTGAATGTGGTCGAATCGAATGAATGGACCGGCATGGACAAAGGGGCCTATTGCGTGTATGATAAAAACGATGCCAACAAGGAGGTTTACGGGCTTTTATACAATTGGTTTGCCGCAAATGATACAAGAAATATTTGCCCGGATGGCTGGCACGTTCCTTCAGATGTGGAGTGGCAGACCCTGATTGATTATTTTGGAAGTGATGCTGTTGCAGGAGGAAAGTTAAAAATGACCGGTACACTGGATGAGTCAACCGGCTTGTGGAGGTCGCCCAATCAGGATGCCAGCAACGAGAGTGGTTTTTCAGCACTGCCGGCAGGGACCCGTACACTCACCGGAACCTTTGAACTCCTCTCAAGCGATGGATTTTTCTGGTCAACCTCTGATTTATCCAAGAAAGCGTGGAGTCGAAACCTGAATTATAAATACGGGAGTGTTGCAAGGGATTCTACAGAAAAGACAGGCGGATTATCCGTACGGTGCATTAAGGACAAATAATTTCAACGAACAGGAAATCAATAACTTTTCAGTTCATCCGGTCTTCACCAACCTCAGGTTATATATTTTTCCTTGCCATTTTATGTTGAGAAGATAGATTCCATTTGCCAACGCTGCAATACTGATTCGAGTCTCCCGTGCGTGGATTAATCCCTCAGCAACCTTATCCCCTTTCATGTTTCGAAGTTCGAAACAGGCATCAGACGTTTGGCTGTTAAGATTTGAAATGACAATTTCATCGGAGGCTGGGTTAGGATAAACAGAAAAAAGGCCTGCCAACTCCTTGTCGTTAAATCCTATCGGGCATATCGTAAAATTAATTCTGGCAGTGTCCTTATCTGCACAACCGTCTTTGGTTACATAAACCCAAATTTCATAAGGTCCGGGGCCATGGCCAACAGAGTCGACTACGACTACCGAATCAGTTCTTCCATTCGACCAAAGATAGTTGTCAAAACCTGATCCGGCGTGAAGGGCAATCGAATTTCCGGCACAAATACTGGTGTCGGGTTGAGGTTTGATAACAGGAAGTGCCACCACTACCACAGACAAGGAGTCGACACTGTTACATCCGTATTTGTTAGTGTAAGCGTAAAATATCTTATTGAGCCCCGGTATTGCCAGCCCAGGATAAAAAATGTCCTTGATCAGTCCGACACTTCCATAAAGATCACCTCCTGCAGGTTGTGCAAAAACCGTGGCAGAAGGGTCGTTGGCGCAGTAAGCCGGCCAGAGTCCGGAGAGATAAATAACCGACTTTTCTACTCTGGTCAACAGTATGGTTGCGCCGGAACTGCACCCAAATTCGCTGGTAAGGGTTACGGTGTAAGTGGTTGTTCGATCAGGATTTACAATAATGCTATCATGGGTTTCACCGGTACTCCACAGATAAGTTGCTCCCCCGGAAGCAGTCAGTGTCACAGGCAATCCAGCGCATACTGAGGTATCCTTTGTAACAATTGGTACGGGAAATGGGTTTCTGACCACCACCACGGTATCCTTGTTAATCGGACCAAGCGGATTAATGACCGTAACGATGTAGGTAGTGGTCGTTGTAGGCGAAACAACAGGATTGTATATATTTGGATTGTTGATGGTTGGATCATAGGGTTGGGAAGTCCACTGGATAATGGCGTTATCGAGTGTATCTAGCAGTGTCAACTGAATTGAAGCTCCTGAGCAGGCGTATGGGATTTCGTTAGAGATAAAGGACATGAAGCAACTATCACGAATACCGTCGGGGGCCAGTGCAACAACATAAATGGAATCCTGTCCCACCCAAAAGGAGCTCTTTTTCTGAACTTTTAGAATACTACCGGGAGCAATTGAATAATTTAATGAACTCCCTCCATGGATAGTCCAGTTTATGGTTTGTGGGTCATAAAGACCATCTATCAGGAGGTCACTTAGGTTAACCGGGGTAAATGGCTCATTGGCAGTATGAATCTGAGGGGGTTGTATTGACTTGTTAAGAAATGCGGCAGATCTTAAGCCCATGCCACTGATTTTCACAGTATCTGATCCTGCAAATTGATGATTAATCTGGATATTGGCCATGGAAACACCTGTTGGGATGTTCACAAGCTTAACTTGTTCGGTCCAGTTCGCTGTTTCTGAGGAGACATTATACGATTCTGTCTGGCCTGTTTCCGGAAAATAAAAATTCACGGTAACCTCACTACCAACCTGTTTGCTGCCTTTGGTATAAATTGTGAATTTATTTTGTCCCTGTTCGAGCCCGGCCAGTCCGTTAACTGCGCAGATGCTTCCATTACCATTGATGGCAAAACTCCGGTTCCCGCTCCACCCTACTCCGTCAGTTGTATCATAAATACTGTGCATTCCATCAGGATCATAACCATCAGGATAACCATCATGGTCGAGATCAGCATTCAGGGGTGGAAAAATATCCGCGATCTTATTCGGAATACTGTCATAAAGCAAATGACTCCATTGATTATATGTTCGTACTGGAATATTATTTAAGGCACACCAGGAGAGCAGGCTGTCAGTCCGGCTCAGAAAGGAGTTCCATCCACCCACGGGATTTGAAAACCGGGACGCATCAATCTTTACATAATGTTTCGCAATTGCATTTGCAATAGTTTTCCTACTGTAGGCAAAACTCTGTGTCTCCGTAGAAAGATCAAGAGACTGCATGCCGAACTGTGCATAGCCACCGGGATTTAACTCTTTGTAGGACAGATACGAATAATAGATATAATTGGAACCCTGGGTATACTGAAGCAATGAATCTCCAAGAAAGGCTTTCAGATCATAACCATTGATCCAGGGCATCTGGCCAGCAGGGTGTATCCAGGTATACGGACGAGGCATTCCAACTTCGTCAAAAATTTTAAGTGCGCGCTGTCCAAGCAACCGCACTGCATTCTGGTGCATGATCACATTGCGCTGGGTTAATTTATGGTACGCAATGCCGGTTTGCGTTCCAAAGGAAACCGGTTCATCCCATAAGGTGCGTAAGTAGACAGTATCCGGATCAGTGGGAATCAATGCCTTGCGGTCATACCACAGACAAATTTTATTAACCGGACTGGAAAGATAAAAGGCAAAAAAATTGGGATTTCCTGCCAAATCGCCAAATTCACCAGGATTCCGGCTAATAACCATGTTTCCGGTAATGTCAATCAAGCCTTCATTGTGTGACTGGGTTGTATCGAATCCGGTAATACGCAGACAAACCTTCTGGTTATTAATATGATCCACACCAGGATGGTTATAATACAGGAGAGTATCTGCAAAATTCAGGACATTGAAAAACTGGGTCTGATGCGTAGGTGTGTTATCCATCACCTCATGACCTTTTCCGATGAGACTTTTGAGAGAATCAACATATACGGGTGCCACCGGGAAGGACCATGAGGTCATGGCCATGCAGAAGTTGACCTGGTATTTTCTGAAGACCGAATCAAATTGATGCAACTTCGTTAATGAGGGATTGTCGTCCACACGAAAGCATATCCCTCCCCGTTTGGTTAAACTTTGTGCAGATGAAATATAATGATTCATCAGGAGGACTATAATGACCAGAGGAAAAAATACTTTTTTCATTTTATTTATTAGTTACTAATCAGTGCTAAATCTTAATGTTATTAACAGTTTTAATCGGTAATGAACAAGGTGGTTTGTTGGTAAAATTTTGACTTTTTGAAATCCAAGACATACTAACAAATATTATTTTAAAAGTTGATAAACAAGCGGTT
>JANXZO010000020.1 GCA_025355465.1 Bacteroidales bacterium | reverse complement strand
CATTGCCAGCGGTGCCAACAGCATGTCGGTGAGCTCCTTTGTAAGCACACCTGCCACCACCGGAACACTGAATGCCAGCGGAGCCCAGACCCTCACCGTAGGTGCCACACTGAATGTAGGCGCTGCCCAGGCTGCCGGAACCTACACCTCAGCAACCCCGTTCACCGTAACCGTGAACTACAACTAAGAAAAATATTGTCCGCCACGACGGCGGGGCCCGGGGGCTCTCACCTCCAAAAAAAAGGCTGACCTGTATGGGTCAGCCTTTTTTTTGAGACAACAAACTTTATTTGCTGCCCTTCTTAAATCGCATATACCAGGTCAGGTTGTAATAATCATCATTGTCCGGCGAAGTCATCTTTTCTGCTTCGGCGTTTGATTTGTTATACGGAATAAGCACATCGCCCCCGGGTTGCCAGTTGGCCGGAGTAAGCACGTGCTGCTTGTCGGAAGTCTGCAGTGCAACCAGGGTACGCTCTATCTCACCAAGATTTCTGCCTATCGCCATCGGATAGAAAAACATAGCCCTTATCTTATTGGCAGGGTCTATGATAAACACACCCCTTACATCCTTGGTTGAACTGTTGTTCGGGTGTATCATGCCATATTCGTTCGCAACGACCAGATTCGGATCAGAAACCAGGGGGAATTCAATTTTCGTCGGCATCCTGTCTTTGTACCGTATTGTTTCTATGTTTTTCTTCCACTCTATATGATTTTCAAGTCTGTCGGTAGATACAACCACAATCGCGGTACCCAGGTTTGCGAACTCCTTCTGCGAAGCTGCCAGTTCAAGTATCTCGGATGTACACACCGGGGTAAAATCGGCAGGGTGGCTGAAAAGTATTTTCCAGCGTAACGGATAATCATCCGGGAAATTCAACGGACCATTTGAAGTTTCTGCCTGAAAGGATGGTGCATCATCTCCAAGCATTGGAGTGTTGACATGGTTCTTCTGTTGTGCCCAAACCATGGTCACGGATATAAAAAGAATAGCGGTTATCAATATGTTTTTTTTCATTGGTTTTAGGATTTAGTTAATGATAATAATTGATTTCCAATACATGATTTACTATTTGTTTTCTTTCTTAATCGCATATACCAGTTAAGCTGGTAATCAGGAGGATCACCCTTACTGGTAAACTTCTCAGCTTCAGCGAATGTTGCAGCACTTGGCAGAAGCACATCATCACCCGGGTTCCAGTCGCCGGGAATGAGCACATGTAGTTTATCGGATGGCTGAAGAGGATCTTCCATTTATATATATAATCGTCAGGGAAATTTATGGTCCCTGTGGTGGATTCGACTGAGAAAAAGGGTGCAGTTTCTCCGATCATAGGATGCTGTACCATTACAATTTCCTGTGCCCCGGCGTGGGAGAAAGACAGAAGAAATATTACTGATAATAATATGGTGTATCTCATGATTTTCTTATTTCAGTAAATTAGTATGCTTAAGACAACAAACAGTAATACTAATGATTATAAGAAGCCGTGACTGAATAGTTCAATCGTATGCTTATTAAGATTAATTAAACCAAAGGTAACTCTTAAATAATCGGGCGGCAAGACTACAGAAGTAAATTTGTGAAAATGATGCAATATTTCATGTTTCAAAAAAACATGAAATGCCCAAACAACCATATAACACCAGTTGTGGCAAGACTTTGCCGGGATGCCCTAGAGGAAAGATTTTTTTGTGATTCCGGAAAAACTAATTGTTCCTGCGTGAACGTGAGGCCCCATGTCCACCCAGAATACCCCATCCCCCACTGCCAATGAGGAAACCAAAGGCATACCAGGCACCGTTATTGTTCTGCGCGTATACCGTTATATTATCCTTGAACAGCATAAGGACCAAATCGATGGGCGCAATGATACCATGCCATAACCCCCACCAGAAACCATAAGTCTGTCCCTTAAGACAGGCGGTAACAACTTCCTTGTTGGAACAGCCGGTAATTGCGATAAGAATTATAAAAAGGGTAAGGGTAATAACCAGTCCCTTTATTAAAAAAGCCTTTTTCATTTTCGTAAAATTAGTTTTGTGACACTAAAGGTACAAAAAAAGCAAAACCCCATTTAGTGCCTTCCAGGAATGAGGGAAATGCAGAATGGGGCTTTGAGCGGTAAATGGGGATCGAACCCACGACCCTCAGCTTGGGAAGCTGATGCTCTACCATCTGAGCTACTACCGCAATCAGAGCGCAAATGTAATAAATTCCCCGCTATCCTTCATTATGGTTCAATCCAAATTACTGAATTGCCGGTTCCATATTCATTTTCTTCCCATAATTGATTCCCGGGATCCCGAATCCATTTCCCGTCTACCACAAATTTATAGGTGTATTTGCCGGGCCTTAAACTGATCGGGAAAACCCATTTCCCATCCTGTCGGGTCATCCTGTAGTTATTGCCGTTCCATCCATTGAAACTGCCCGCCACAGCTACCTTTTTTGCCTCTGCCTGTCCATCCAGCCTGAATGTGTAGTTTGGCTGAAAAACGAGCACTGAATTATCACATTCCTTATCGCCGGCATGCAACGGATTGTCAGGATCACTCAACCAGGTTCCGTCAACAATAAACCTGTACTCGTAAACCCCCGGGGCAAGTGCATAGGGAAGTATCCACCCGGTCTCGGTCTTTTGCATGAAAAGTTCGCCCGTGTTCCACCCGTTGAAACTTCCGGCAAGGATCACCTTCTTCGCATTGGGATAGCCTTTCAGCTGAAAAATCATACTGTCGCCGATCCCGATAAATGAATTGGTGTTACCCGCCCCGTCTGGCCGCGTCACGGCAGCCGATGGATCGTTGATCCAGTTTCCATCAACGAGGTACTTATAGGCATGCGTTCCTTCCCGGAGAAATAACTGCAAACCCCAGCCGGAACGTATTCGGATCATCTTCAACTCATCCTCGCGCCAATTGTTGAAACTGCCGCAAAGTACCACCCGTTTTGCTTCACTTTGGCCAGCCAGCCTGAAAATATGGTTGAAACAAAAAACTACGGAATTTTCACCTCCGTTAAAATCATCCTCGCATTGCCGGTTAAAAGGATCAGCAGCCCATCGCCCGTCAATGACATACTTGTACTGGTATTTTCCGGGCAGAAGATCAAGCCGGTAGATCCAGCCGGAATCATTCTTCCACATCGGCATCTGCAGTGTGCTCCAGTTATTAAAGGTGCCCGATAAAAATATTTGTCGTGCCTCAGCATGTCCCGGCAGAAAAAATGTTGCCTTTCCGCCTGCATATCGGAAAACATTGATGCGGGTGAATTTATTTATTCCGTAAGGCACCGATTCACGGGTAGTCTCCATAACGATCCCGGCCATCTGGTCATCGATCAGGATTACATCGCTGCTGCCTTTCGATGCATTTTCTGTCAGTGATTTTGATAGTTCCACAATGCGTGCAGTTACCTTTTTTACGCGCCATAGAACACCATTCACGGTCATTTCGCTTTTTCCGGACCATACTCCGGCCATTAAAATACTGTCGATATCAAACAACCTGGCTACCTCTTGCCGCTGCGCAGCAGTCCATTTCAGGTCGATCGTGAAAAGAATCCTCCCATCCTCCGCCCGGCAGGCATCCTTTGGCTTAACCTGCGACCAGCCGGTGAACGAACACAGGAACAGTATCAAAAATATCTTGCAGACCTTGCTCACTGCGCCTCCTTCTTTACGAGCCAGATACCAAGCTCCTTTTTAACCATATTGATACATACTTCACCCTTGCAGAAAAAGTCATAACCCAGCATGCCGTCAATGGGAACACCATAACTTTCCGACATGCTTTCCAGGCTGGTGATAATCGTTTGCATCTCCCCGATCTGGGTCTCGCCAAAGGAAAAATCGTTCATCACCCCATAAAGGACCTCCACCCGGGTCGCTCCTGCTCCAACCAAACTTGACCTGCGCTGTATCGAAACCGTACTGAGTACCTTTTTGGAACTAAAACTATTCAAAACGTTTGATTCTGCGCCGGTGTCGAGACAAAAATCAAGCACTTTACCTCCGATTTTCGCCTGCACAAAAAGCACATCCTGTAGCTGCTCAACCTTTTGAATAATATCGAACTTTCCACGGCGGGAAGCAGAGATCCTGTTTCCGTTTTTATCGATCCTAAAAAGTCTCAACTCACTGTGATTTAGATCAATCACGACTTCCAGATTCTTCAGCATGGAGAAACCGAACAGGCCGAGAATTTTAACGCCGCGGCGGTTTTCAATGTGGCCGAGGTTCGTCACATCGGCTTCCAGGTTGTCATATCCGAGATTGGCTATATCAACCCGCTTGATTCTAATGTGCCCCACGGCTCCGGTGTTTCCGGTAACCCCTCCGGAAACTCCGCTTTCGGAAGCACGATAATTCCGGAAGTATGTTTTGTTCAGCACCAGCCGGGAAGAACCGGTATCGAAGACGAAGTTTCCCGTTTCATCATCAACCCGCGCTTCGATCAGAAACAGCTTTCCTACACGTTTCAAAGGAACCACAACAGATTCAAGGGTTCCCATCGGATCGGATGCGTAATTGTTAAAAGCAACAAATGAGATTCTATGCGACACCGACTGGTCCGGGATCCGGGGGATATCTGTGGCAAAAGTTTCGTGAGCAGGAAAAATAATCGGGGACAATAGAGCTACCGTTAAGATCAGCCATTTTACGCTTCGGGAGCCGACACGGTAACTCATCGGGAACATTTTTTACAAAAATAAAGAATTTGTCTCTTTCGCTTTGGCACACTTTTCATCAATTTCGTCGATGGTAAGGTTTAGGTCGCAACAAAATGGCTCCCCGTGCTGATGCTCACCGCAGAAATTGATCTTCCGGTAAGCTATTCGCTGAATGTTCAGCAAATGCTTTACCGAGATGTTGTCGGTGGTGAAATTTTTACCTCCCGAACCACAGGCCAGGGTCATCGAAGGAGTTAGTCCGTTGTACAACCCTCCCAATGCTCCTTGTGACGAAGGCGTGTTAACCACGATACGCCCTGCATTGAGTTCTTGTGCAAAATGCCTGATCTTGGCATCATCATTGGAAAAAATACTCACCGTGTGCCCCAATCCCCCATGCTCATTGATCATGCGGCACATGGCAATGCCCTCCGCAAAATTACCGACTTCATAAAATGCAAGGATTGGTGCAAGGATCTCAAGCGATAAAGGCCATTGTGTACCAACCTGATGCTTCTCCATCTCCGCTATCAGTAGTGTCGTTCCTTCCGGGACCGTAAATCCTGCCATGGTGGCAATAGCCGCTGCAGGTTTTCCGATGACCTCGGGGTTCATGGTATGCAGACTGCTGTTGATCGCAAACTTCCCCAGTTTTTCCATCTCATCAGCCGATAAAAAATGGGCTCCTTTGCGCCTGAATTCATCCCTTACCTGCATGGCATTGTATTTTGATACAACCACTGCCTGTTCGCTTGCACAGATGGTTCCGTTGTCGAAAAGCTTTGAAAGGAGTATTTGATCGATGGTAAATGGCACATCTGCACTTTTCCCGATGTAAACAGGTACGTTACCCGGCCCTACCCCGATGGCGGGATTTCCCGAATGATAGGCAGCCCTCACCAGACTCACTGATCCGGTAGCAAGAACAAGTGAAATGCGCCGGTGGCTCATGAAATCCAGCACCTGGTCGCGCGTAGCCTTGGGAATCCATTGAATGCAATCGTCGGGGGCACCGGCACTTCGGGCGGCTTCATAGCACAACCTGGCCGTTTCTAAGGTTGATTTACGGGCAGCACCATGGGGAAAAATGATGATTGGGTTGCGTGTCTTAAGGGCAATGAGTATTTTGAAAAGGGCCGTGGAGGTAGGATTGGTGATTGGAGTAACGGCAAATACAGGGCCCATCGGTCGGGCAATCTCCGTGATCATGTTTTCCGTGTCTTCACTGATAACCCCAACGGTGCGCTGGTTGCGGATATCGCGGTAAACAAACCGGGTGGCAATGATATTCTTGACGACCTTATCACGCACATTCCCTATCCCTGTTTCATTATAAGCCATCTCGGCCAGCTTCCAGCGGTTGTTGAAGCCCGCTCTGTAGGCCGAATGCACAATGCGGTCGGTCTCCTCCTGCCCGAGTCTTCCGAATGCTTCTGCAGCATGTAAGGCTCGCTCCACAACCTCCTCCACAAACGGGTCTTTTGCTTTTTCTGCCATCATGTTTTGCTTAGGTCATCTTTTTCACTCAATTCCATCCATCGCCCGGTTTTAATTTCAACCTCCTCAAGCAGCCGTGAATAACGTGTTGATCTCTCAATCAACTCATCTGCACTTAACGTTCCCGAATGAAGCGCCGCTTCTATGGCAAGCTTCTCGGTCTCGAGGAGGGCAATCTCCTGCTCAACGGTCTCCAACTCCTTTCTTTCTTTGAAGGAAAGTTTGTTCTGATTCGTCGCTGCTGGTTTATTCCTCCCTGCTTTCGGGAGTTCAGCCTTGCGCTGCTGCACCTCCTTGCGTTTGCGCTCTTCGTCCCAAGTTTTGTATTGGGTGTAATTTCCCGGAAAATCACGAACAACACCTTCGCCCTCGAATACAAAAAGATGATCGACGATCTTATCGAGAAAATAGCGGTCGTGAGTTACCACGATCACACAACCGTTAAAGCCGGCCAGGTACTCCTCCATCACATTGAGGGTAAGCAGGTCAAGGTCATTCGTAGGTTCGTCGAGGATCAGAAAATTTGGACTCTGCATCAGCACCGTAACAAGGTACAAACGCCGTTTTTCGCCGCCACTTAATTTGTATACCGGCTGATGGTGACTTGGGTACGAGAACATAAACTGGTTGAGGAAGGCAGCGGCGGTGATGGTATCCCCATTGCCAAGTTTTACTACGTCGGCAATGCTTTTTACTACCTCCAGAACGGTCGTTTGCTCGTTGAAAACGAGGCCCTGCTGCCGGTAATAACCAAAACGGATGGTCTCCCCTTTCTGAAGTGAGCCCTTCTGCGGACGGATCTTACCGGTAACAATATCGAGAAAGGTGGACTTTCCTGAACCGTTTCGACCGACAATCCCGATCTTTTCGAACCGTTTGAAAGTGTAATTGAAATGGTTCAGGATCGGCAACTCCCCCCAGCCGAATGAAACATCGTTGACCTCAAGTATCTTGTTACCCATCCTTACGCCTTCGATGCTCAGGTTGAGCCGGTCTTCACGGATATTGTTCTCCGCCTTCTCCCTGATCTCATAAAAGCTGTCGATGCGCGCCTTCGCCTTCGTGGTGCGCGCCTTGGGCATCCGCCGCATCCATTCCTGTTCGGTGCGCAACAGATTTCGTGCCCGCTCAGTCTCCTTGTTCATATTGTCTATCCGCTCCGCCTGCTTCTCCACAAAGTACGAATAGTTGCCCCGGTAACGGTATACCGCAGCGTTGTCCATCTCAAGGATCTCATCGCACACCCGGTCGAGGAAATAGCGGTCGTGCGTAACCATCAGCAAAGTCACGGTGTTTTTAGTCAGGTACTCCTCAAGCCATTCAATCATCTCAACATCGAGGTGGTTTGTGGGTTCGTCGAGAATCAGGAAATCCGGCTCGGTAATCAGTACTTTGGCGAGGGCAACCCGTTTGCGCTGGCCTCCCGAAAGTGTACTAACCGGCTGATTCAGATCCGGAAGTTTAAGTTGTGTCAGTATCTGTTTTATCCGTGCATCGTATTCCCATCCCTGAATGGCATCCATGCGTTCAATGGCGCGCTGTATCGCACCCTGGTCGTCTGATTGCACCACGTGTTCATATTCGAGTATGGCCCGCTGGAACTCATTGGTATGAGAATAGACCTCCTCGAAAACAGTATTGCCGGGATCCATGACGGGCTCCTGCATCAGGTATTCGAAGCTGAACGGGTTGTAAAGAGTGGCAGTGCCGCCGTCGCATGGCTCGAGTTGGGCAATAATATTGAGCAAACTGGTCTTGCCTGCACCATTTTTGGCGATCAGGGCCACTTTCTGATACTGGCTTACGGAAAAAGAGATGTTCTCAAAAAGGTTCTTTTCACCGTAACTGCGTGCCAGATTTTCTACCTGGAGAAGGGTCGACATGCGCTATTCGGTTATCAGCTCGTTTATCTCTTTCTCAGTAAGCAGTAGTTTTTCCCTGCAATACCTGATGAGCTCCATGGCACGTTTTACACGCAGTGTGAGTTTATCCACCGAGATGGTCTCGTCCTCTAGTTCCTTTATTATCCCGGTGAGTTCAGCATAAGCCTGCTCATAGGTGAGTTCATGTTTCATTTCCGAATTTTCAAATTTCTGGTTTCGCCGGGTTGACTTCGTTCACGGTACTCGACAAACTGCCGTCAAATACCTGAGAAATGATCGTCTTTCCCGGTGTCAAATCTTTAATACTCCGCAACAACGATCCGTCTTCCCGATAGGTCAGACTGTATCCCCGCATCAGCACATTCAAAGGATCGAGCAGGGCTACCTGTTTTTCCAGCCCTTCAAGATTTTTAACCACATCGGTCAGCAGGTGCGAAGGTTTTAACCGTATCGTTTCTGCAATCCGGTCAACCGCCAATTGGCTTTTTCTCAGTGTCCCGCCCGAAAGTTTATGCAGCCACACTGATTTCTGCCCGAGCCGTATATTCTCCTGAAGCATGCGGTGATGAAGCCTGACAGCAAGGTCTTTCGCTTTCTCGTGAAGCTTTCTGGTTCCCGCTTCCGAAATCCCGGAAGCAAATGCATAAAGTTTCTGTTCGGCTGACACCAGGCTCTCATTCGTAACGTCCAGCAGGCTTAATATGTCATAAGCAACATCTGTGGGTGTTATCTTATTCCTGCACGCCGCCATCTCTACCACCGTTTCATTGGTTGCATGTCCGATTCCCGTAACAACAGGCAGTGGGTGATTGCAAACCTCCCTCGCCAGTAAAATATTGTCGAAACAGGTCATCCCGATCTCATCACCGCCTCCGCGGATAATCATTACAAGGTCGAACTGATCGTACTGAGCTTCGATATTTCGCAGTTGAAGCATGATCGAATCAACCGCCCTGTCTCCCTGCAGTAAGGCGGGAAACAGCTGTATGGTGAAACGGTATCTCCGCGGGTAATGGCCAATAATGTTCATCAGGTCAGCGTACCCTTTACTCGTTTCGGCTGAGATAATGGCAAGCCGCAGCGGTACAGGAGGAAAGGGAACCATCTTGTTTTTCTGGAAAACGCCCTCATTTTTCAACTGAATAAGGGTCTGCTGCTTCTGACGTTCCATCTCTCCCAGCGTAAACGATGGCTCTACGTCACTGATTTGCAACGACATCCCATACACCGGATGAAGTACAGGCCGTGCCACAAAAAGCACAAACATCCCTGCCTTCAGGGTTTCATGTGTGACGTCGGTAAACTTCCAGGCAATTTCTGCGTAATCGTTCGCCCAGATCACCCCCCTGAATTGTGCTCTTGTTTGTGTCAGCTGCTTTTCAACGAGGTCTAGGTAGCAGTGCCCGCTCTGTTGATGCACATTGATCTTCGCAATCTCAGCTTTGACCCACAGCGGCAGCGGAAAAACCTGCTGAAAAAGGTCACGCATCATGAAAGCCAATTCGCTCAGAGAGAGAATGGCCGGTAAACTTCCGGTGTCTGATCCTGCTTTAAATTCTCGTTCCACCACCTCGTTGTTTGGGCATCCAAATTTCGCTAAAAATATAAGACACCCGGTTCGTCGTCATTCCTGAATTTTGTATAAATTTACACAAAAAAAACATGCCCCTGCATAGTTACGCCGTTCTGACTGCCTTCCTCCTGCTTGGAATTATCCTTGGCGTGATCATAGTAACCTTTCATAAAAAAGGTATCCGTTTCCTTGGCAAACCAACCATCGACAAGTTCTATTTCTATTCCGGCAAGATGTCCCTTTTTAGCTGCTGGGGGTTGTTTCTGCTGAAAGCAATCCTGCCAACCATCGGATATATAGACGTACCTTCTTCCATCTCATGGGCAGGAGTACTTTTGCTTTACATCGGCTGCACCGTAATCATCCTCTCCTTTCTGACATTGGGCGACGCACTGAAAGTCGGACTTCCCGTTGAGTCGACAAACCTTAAAACAAGCGGCATCTACCAGTACAGCAGAAATCCGTTATATGTAGGAACCCATATTATCTGCCTCGCATCTTGCATCTGCTTCCCGGATCTCCTCAATGTTACCTTTGCCGTTTACGGGATTATCATTCACCGTAAAATTGTTCTGGGTGAAGAGACCTTTCTTGCGCGAAGGTTTGGCGGGGAATGGGACAAATATTGCATGAATGTCAACCGTTACCTTTGATATTCCCATAATTTTAATTTGCATGACATTGCCAACAATTTAGAACCTTTTTAATGACGAATAACCCCATTCCGGACCTTCCCAAATTTAATCTTCCAATGGACTATCAGGCAATTTTTGATGCTATCCCTTTTGGCGTTATGATCATGAACAAGGATAAGAATATCCTTATGGTTAACCAGGCTGGTCTGAAAATCATGGGGTTTCCCAACATGGATGAACTATACCTGAAACCTTGCCGTGACAGGATTTGTCACCTCGATGTGGACAATTGCCCTATCCGCGACCGTGGTTTCAGCACCGATGACTCGGATTGTACTCTCACTGACAGGTTTGGAGTGGAAATTCCGATCCACAAGACAGCAGTTCCGGTTTTAATGGGTGAAGAACCCGTCGTTCTTGAAACATTCATTGACCTGCGACAGGAACATAAGGGCATAGAAGCACTTCGCGAAAGCCAGCGACTTCTGTCTACCCTGATGTCCAACCTGCCCGGGATGGTCTACCGGTGTACGAATGATCACACCTGGACTATGCAACTGGTCAGCCAGGGAAGTATTGTACTTACGGGTTATACACCGGAATCACTGATCAACAACCGCGATCTCTCCTATAATGACCTCATATTGCCCGAAGATCAGGATAAAACGTGGAGATCAGTTCAGGAGAAACTCAAATTGCATGAGTCTTTTATCATCGAATATCGCATCAAGACCAGGGAGGGAAAAATTAAATGGGTCTGGGAAAAGGGACAGGGAATTTTCGATAATAACGGTGAGTTGCTGTTCCTGGAAGGATTCGTTACAGACATTTCGGAATTCAAAGGATCAATCAAAGCACAGGAGGTGATCTTTGAGATCTCAAAATCAGCCTATATTTCGCAAAACCTGGAAGAGTTCTTCCTGTCCGTGCATAAATTTCTTGGCAACATCATGGATGTTAGCAATTTCTATGTTGCCATGTACAATAACCACAACGATACCATCTCGCTGCCTTACCAGGTGGACATGCAGGATAAATTCGCCTCCTTCCCTGCTGGAAAAACATTGACTGGTTATGTGATCAGAACACGCACCCCCTTGCTAGCAAGCGAATCCCTTGTTCGGGAACTCGCAAAAAGTGGTCAGATCCAGGTTATCGGCACTCCTTCCAAAGTGTGGCTCGGCGTTCCGCTGATCATCGCCGACGAGGTGATCGGAGTCATCGCCGTGCAGAGTTATACAGATCCGGAGCAGTATTCACATCGCGAACTTGAACTGCTCATGTTCGTAGCCGACCAGATTGCTGCCGTGATCCTTCGTAAAACAGCAGAGGATTCCTACACAAAAGAACGGGCCTTTCTCGATCACCTGTTTGAAGGTAGCCCGGAAGCGATTGCCCAAATTGACGATCGGGGAGTTGTTTTGAATATCAATTCTGAATTTACCCACCTTTTCGGGTACACCCTGACTGAAATAATTGGAAAACCCATCGACGACTACCTCGCAACACCGGAGGTTCTGGAAGAAGCACGGCGTATCACTGACACCGTGCTAAGCGGTGCATCCACAGAACTTGAATCAAAACGCAAACACAAAGATGGCCACCTTGTCGATGTGTCGGTATTGGTAACGCCCATCCGGATCAAGGATACCAATGTGGGGGGCTATGGAATATACAGGGATATTACGGACAGAAAAAAAATCGAAAAAAATCTGATCGTTGCAAAGGAGAAAGCAGAAGAATCAGACAAACTCAAATCGGCCTTCCTTTCCAACATGTCACATGAGATCAGAACTCCCATGAATGCCATCCTGGGATTTTCAACATTACTGACCGATCCAAGTGTTTCAGAAGAGGAAAGGGCCGAATTCCTCAGGATTATTAAAGAACGGGGAGGCGACCTGATGCGCATCATCGACGATATCATCGATGTTGCCAAGATTGAATCAGGGCAGATCAAGGTGGAAATCAAAGAGTGTCAGGTCAACAAACTGATGACAAATCTGCACGCAACCCTTACTGAAGTAAAACGAAAATCAGCAAAGACCAACCTGGTCCTGAATTGCCTTCCCGGCAATACCGACAATGAATTCACCATTCTCACGGATGGTAACAGACTGCGGCAGGTGATGACAAACCTCATCGAAAATGCCATCAAGTTTACCGATCAGGGATTTGTTGAATTCGGATACCAGATTAAAAACCTTGGCAATGAGGCGTTCATAGAATTTTTTGTCCGAGATACCGGCATCGGCATTCCAAAAGATTCACAAGAACTTATTTTTGAGCGCTTCAGGCAGGTAGATGACACCAATACAAGAAAATACGGAGGCACGGGTCTCGGACTTACCATCTCGAAAAATCTAATCCGCCTCCTTGGAGGTGATATCCGCCTCGAATCAGAACGCGGGAAAGGCACCTCATTTTACGTCCTTTTGCCATTGCAGACCACCGTACCAGAAACTCCGGCGATTGTTAAACCCAAAGCCGCGCTGATCCCGGAACACAACTGGTCAGGAAAAGTTATCCTGGTTGCCGAGGACGAAGATTCCAACTATTTCTTACTCGACCGCATACTGAAACGGACAGGAGTTAAAATGATCTGGGCCAGGAACGGAGTGGAGGCAGTAGACCTGTTTAAAAAACATGCGGTCGATCTCATTATGATGGACATCAGGATGCCGCTTATGGATGGATATGAAGCCACCCTGATCATCAAAAAGGAGAAAAAGGAGATTCCTATCATTGCTCAGACAGCCTATGCACTGAAGGGTGAACGGGAAAAGAGTCTTGCTGCCGGCTGCGACAACTACATCTCAAAACCGATCGATGCAAAGGAACTTCTTGCTGTCGTTGGTAAATATCTCGATCCGGCATGATTCCAGATGGTAATAAAGGATCCTGCATTACGAAAAGGCTGAGGAGTTTCATTTTCGCTTTCAAAGGCATTGGAACTGTTTTACAAACCCAACCGAATTTCCGAATTCACCTGGCCATTGCAACCATCGTCCTGATTACCGGCATATTGATACAGCTAACCATGACCGAATGGTGTATCATCGTGGTCGCCATTTCCCTCGTCCTTTCTCTTGAGATGATCAATACCGCGCTTGAATTCCTGGTGGACCTGGTGTCGCCGCAGTATGCAGAAAAAGCCGGAAAAGTAAAAGATCTTGCAGCAGGTGCCGTATTAATTTCTGCCATTGGAGCAGCTATCGTGGGAATCCTGATCTTCGGACAAAAAATCCTTAATTTTTAATATGCTATCCATAACAAAAATACCATGAAAAAATCACAAACCATTCTGCTGTCATTGCTTGCGCTCTCACTCTTTTCGTGCAAGCCCACCGTAAAAAAGAACAAGACGGAGGAGGCACCGTTGATCGGCAAACAGGTTCCCGAGTTAAAAAGTGAAATCATGACACCCGAGGTGCTCTGGAGTTTCGGCCGGCTCAGCGAACCCGAGCTGTCGCCAGATAAAAAACTTATCCTTTACGGAGTCACCTATTACGATCTGGCTCAGAATAAAGGAAACCGTGAGCTGTATACGATTGAAACCGATGGACAAAACCTGAAACAGATCACGACCACAAAATTCAGTGAATACCAGGCAATGTGGACCCCCGATGGAAAAAAGATCACCTTCATGTCGGCGGAAACCGGTTCAATGCAGGTATGGGAGATGGATCCTGACGGTAACAACCGGAAGCAGGTCACCAATATCGAGAACGGGATCAATGGCTATAAATATGCCCCTGACATGAAAAAGATGCTTTATACCGCCGATGTATTCCCGGAAAAACAGTTCAAAGACATCTACGAGGGACTGCCGAAAGCCAGTGGTAAAATCTTTAACGACCACATGTACCGGCATTGGGATACCTGGGTAACAGCCTATAGCCATGTTTTTATTGCCGACCTCAGCGGAGCGTTGATTTCCAGTGGAAAAGACATTCTGAAGGACGAACCCTGGGAATGTCCGCTGGCACCATTTGGAGGAATGGAACAGATAACCTGGAGCCCCGATAGCAAGGTAATTGCATATACGTGCAGAAAAAAGAAAGGCGTCGAATATTCCAAGTCTACCAATTCCGACATCTACCTCTTCGACACCGAAACCGGAAAAACGACCAACCTCACAGAAGGCATGCAGGGCTATGACGTTGCACCGCTCTATTCACCTGACGGAAAAAAAATCGCCTGGCTTAGTATGGAACGTGATGGATATGAATCGGACAAGAACAGACTTTTCATGTACGACATTGAAACCAGAACCAAAACCGACCTGACCAGAGACCTTGACCAGAATGCGGAAAGCCCTGCCTGGAGCGATGATGGCAAATCCCTCTATTTCATCAGTGATTTCCATGCCACGGATGAAATCTACCGGCTGGACATTCAGGCTGGAAAAATCACAAAAATTACTGCAGGTGTGCACAACTATACCGCCGTAATTCCCACCGGCAACAAACTTATCGCCACCATGGTATCCATGTCGAAACCAGCCGAAATTTATCTGGTGGATCCCTCATCAGGAAAAGAGACCCAGCTGTCGAACACAAACACAGAGTTGCTCGGCAAACTTGCCTTTGGCAAAGTCGAGGAGCGATGGATCAAAACAACCGACAACAAGGAGATGCAGACGTGGATCATCTATCCGCCGCATTTCGACCCGGCAAAAAAATACCCTACCCTACTCTATTGTGAAGGCGGACCGCAAAGTACCGTCAGTCAGTTCTGGTCATACCGCTGGAATTTCCAGATGATGGCTGCCAATGGCTATATCATTGTGGCACCTAACCGCCGCGGACTCCCGGGCTTCGGAAAAGCATGGAATGAACAGATCAGTGGCGATTATGGCGGACAAAACATGAAGGATTACCTGAGTGCTATTGATGCGATGACCAAGGAACCCTTTGTTGACAAGGATAAACTCGGTTGTGTGGGCGCCAGCTACGGCGGATTTTCTGTATACTGGCTTGCCGGGAACCACAACAAGCGGTTCAAGGCGTTCATTGCCCACGACGGCATGTTCAACCTCGAAGCCCAATATCTGGAAACGGATGAGATGTGGTTTGTGAACTGGGATCTTGGCGGACCGTTCTGGGACAAAAGCAACAAGACCGCACAACGTTCATTTGCGAATTCACCCCATCGGTTTGTTCAGAACTGGGATGCACCCATCCTCGTAATTCATGGCGAACTCGATTACCGTATTGTAGCCACCCAGGGGATGCAGGCATTCAATGCAGCCATTCTGCGCGGTATTCCGGCAGAGTTCCTTTACTTTCCTGATGAAAACCACTGGGTGCTCAAACCCCAGAACGGAGTTTTATGGCAACGTACTTTCTTTAACTGGCTTGATAAGTGGTTGAAATAGGACCTATTTGCCACGTCCCTGGATAATGATCAGGACAGTGTAGATAAGTATTTTGAAGTCCATGGCGAGCGACATATTCTCAATATAGAGGATGTCAAACTTCAGTCGCTCCACCATCTGTTCCAGGTTTTCAGCGTAACCGTATTTGACCTGCCCCCATGAGGTAATACCTGGTTTCACTTTATGGAGCAACCTGTAATGTGGTGCACGTTGCGTAATCTGATCGATAAAATACTGACGTTCCGGCCGGGGGCCGACAATGCTCATGTCGCCCTTAAGTACCGTATAAAACTGAGGAACTTCATCAATTCTGAACTGCCGTAAAAATTTACCGATCGGGGTAATACGCGGATCGTTTTTGGAAGAGAGTTGTGGTCCGTTGCGCTCAGCATCCTTGAACATCGTCCTGAATTTATGCATAACGAACGGCTTGTTTCTGATCCCTATCCGCTCCTGAGAGTAGAAGACCGGACCGGGCGATGTAAGCTTAATGATGATCGCTGTAACAAGCATAACAGGCAAAAGAAGGATAAGGCAAACCACGGAGATGACAAGGTCAAGGATACGCTTCAGCGACATCTGCCAGTCGGGCATGAGGTCTGGGTAGATCTGAATTAACGGTGCGTGAAAAATCGAGGTGGTTTTCACAGAACCCATGAGTATGTCTTGCATAACAGGTATAATCTTGATCACTACATCTGTATCCTCCAACTGGGTGATAATGTTTTCGATGGTATGATTTTCCGAATGTTCTATCGCGATAATCACCTCTTCGATGTTTAGTTCCTTTACCAGGCGGTTCAGGTCGTTAAGTTCGCCGAGGTGAGGGATATGTTCCGCCAGTTTGTAGTTCATGTAACCCTCAACATTGATAAAACCTACAAATTTGTTGCCGGACGACTTTTCCTGGTTCTCAATTTCACTGTAAATGGAAACGGCATTACCATTACTACCGATGATTATCGTGTTGAATCCTATTATTTTATGGTGAATTTTGTAGGCTGCCCGCGAAGTCAGAAAAAATCGGAAAGAGGCAGTGAAGAAAAGATGTAAAAAGAAAAGGATAAAGAAAAATTCGGCGTAGGTATGCTGATTAACGATGATGTCGTCGAGGATGAGCGTAAAGAATAGGATGGTAATACCAATAAAGGTAATCAGAAATGTCTGGGCAAATTCACGAAGTCTGGCCTTACGGTATATTTTTCGGTAGGTTCCAATCAGGGTATAAAGGATAAGCCAGAAAATCGGGATCACCAGAATACCAAGGTAGAGATTCTTGTCGAGATAGATTGATTCAAGATGTGAAAAAACCTGGTTGTCAACTGTGTATTTCCGGAAAGCAAAAAACAACAGCCAGGCAATAAAGGCAGCCAGGTAGTCAGCAAAAACGTATTTTATAACCTGCAATCTTTTGTTCATTGCCTTAGGATTACCTTAAAGTTATCGAATAGAATAGTAGACTGCATCATTCCCGGATCAATGAAAGTGCCCAGATAAATTCTGAAACTGGTAACACCGGGATAAGCATACATTGAGTTGGACAAGTCGATATAGATTTTTTTCCATGTATTTTTGGTTGGATTCAGGGTAACTACAGGAATCTGGTACAGATTAGAATAGGAATAGGTTATGAGCCCTACGGTTATGGCATTTGTTGTATTGAAATTCATTTCGAGATAGATCGGGGCCGTGGAAGGGATCAGATATTCATCATGCGACTGACATTCAAAAAAACCATGGGCAGTGTCAAGCACTACTTTACCGGAATGTTCCCTTTCAAAGGTTTCCGGTGAACCAGGTAGCGTGTATTGGATGTTGGTGGTACTTCGTTTTGTGGTGTCAAATGCCGGATAACCTTCAAAATCTTCGCGGAAAGGCATCGTATTTCCTTTACTGTATGAAGAGACCAGGGCCCCGACAGAGGTGATGCTGTCCTGGCCAAGTTTAACGGTTTTTTTTATCGCGTTATAAAATGCATAGTTCGTGCGGGTCGAGGCAATGCCGTTTTTCTTTATTCCCGGAACAACTGTTAACTGGTGTGATCCTTTTTTCAGCACAGGCACCCTCGCCGGCAACTCATAGGCGCCAAGAAAATCATCGTCAACATATACCCATGCATCGGTGATGTTTGACGAACTTGAACCCTGTGTTGTGTAATCTGTGGTAATTGTAATGGATTGTATGGTGATGTAAGAAGGTATGGTCTGGTCTCCCGAAAATTTTTCGCAGGAGGATACTGCAAACAATAAAGAAATTAAAACAATTATTGATGGTAGCTGAGTCCGATGGGTCATAGGCTGAAGACAGATTGATCCCGTAGATTTAACGGTTCCAAAAAGGTGATATTGTATAGCGGGTAAACAAAAGTAATTAACAAAGTTATGAGCCCGTCAGGAAATGCTGGCGACGCCCTGGCTGATCTTTTCAATGATCTTATAAGCCACCTCCAGCGCGCTGTAGCCATCGTTAATGGTAACAGACGGCAAGGTGTTGTTGATGATCGCGGAATAGAAACTTTCCAGCTCTTTCCTGATTGCATTGAGCGGTAAAATTACAGGCTTGTTGAAGTTAATCTGACGTGTCCCGCGACCGGGTCCCAGATCGATCACAAATCCTCCCGGCACGGTAGCATTCTTATCCTGATCGCTGATTCGGACGACCTCAACCTCCTTCGTCAGAAAATCTACCGAAATGTAAGCATCACGTTGAAAGAAACGCGATTTTCTCATGTTTTTCAGCGATATCCTGCTGGCCGTAAGATTTGCCACACAGCCGTTGTCAAACTCAATTCGGGCATTTGCAATATCAGGCGTATCGCTGACAACAGAAACCCCGCTTGCACTTATTTTTTTTATATTGCTCCTGACAACGCTCAATACAATATCAATGTCGTGGATCATCAGGTCAAGAATCACAGGTACGTCCGTGCCACGGGGATTGAACTGTGCAAGCCGGTGGGTTTCGATAAACATCGGACGGTTAAAATAGGGTTCAGCCGCCAGAAATGCCGGGTTGAACCTTTCTACATGACCAACCTGTACTTTCACATTGGCTTCACTCGCAATCTTGATCAGTTCTCTTGCCTCATCAAGACTTGTAACAATGGGCTTCTCAATAAATACGTGCCGGCATTTTTTAAGCGACCGGGATGCACAGTCAAAATGGGCAATGGTTGGGGTCACAATGTCAACAACATCCACTGCTTCAATAAGATCATCCAGGGAATCCCAATTTGTTACGCCAAACTCCTTTACTACTCCGGCGGCATTTGATGGATCAGGATCGTAGAAACCGACAAGGTCAAATTCAGGAATTTCTTTAATGCATTTAATATGAATTTTTCCGAGATGGCCTGCGCCCAGGACAGCGATTTTCAGCATAATTGAATTTTTTTGCAAAGGTAGGTTATTACGCGGATTGAATTCGTATTTTCGTAGAAAATTAAGGAGAAACCCTTCATGGCTATTACGAAACCTACTGACTCATACCGGCACCAGGGCCTCCGGAAATTACTGGTACAAACAATCCGTCAAAAAGGGATCTCCGACCCGGCCGTACTCGACGCCATCCTCAAAGTTCCACGTCATTTTTTTTTCGACTCCTCTTTTCTTGAATATGCCTACGAGGACAAACCATTCGCAATCGGAGCCGGACAGACCATCTCACAACCCTATACGGTTGCTTTTCAGTCGGAATTACTGCAGATCAAGAAAGGAGAACGGGTCCTTGAAATTGGAACGGGGTCGGGATACCAGGCCTGCATCCTTGCCGAACTCGGTGCCAGGGTCTTCACGATTGAACGCCAGAAATTACTCTTCGACCGGACCAGCAAATTCCTGCCCTCGCTCGGATATGTAACCATAAAAACGTTTTACGGAGATGGATATAAAGGACTCCCTGCATTTGGACCCTTCGATAAGATGATCGTAACTGCCGCAGCCCCATATGTTCCCGACGAACTTTTAAAACAGTTGAAACCAGGAGGCACCCTGGTAATCCCTGTCGGGGCAGACGATGTTCAGATCATGACCACCATCACCAAACTGGCCGACAATACTTTTGAAACCAAAGAATACGGCACGTTCCGATTCGTCCCCATGCTGGGCGACAAAGCTTCGGAAAAGTAGAAACTTCTAGGTGAGTTTCATCCATTGCTGATCCAGCGACGCCGTGCCCGACGCCAGAATGCCCAGCCAAGGCCCGCCGTCATTACGATACAACCGATCCACAGTACATAGATGTAAGGGTTCATAATCGCCTTTATGACGATATAATCGCGTTCTTCCCCAACTGTAGAAATATAGGTATAATAATCACGGCTAAGAAGGTGACGTGTGTCTGGATTATAAACTGCTCCCATACGGGGATGGACATTCACCGATGGATTCAGGGTAAACTCCTTTACATATTTCGTCCCCTCACGTTTTAGAAAATCGATCTGGTAAATGGTGAAGTTACCCTCTTTCCTGTTGCCAACATAGGCTACATAAAATCCTCCCATATACAATGTATCATTGCGCATCAGCAGAAGATTTTCGTCGTTGGCTTTCCGGTCACCGAGGTCGTACCGGGAGGTGTTGCTCGAAATCACTTTTGAGTTAGAAAAGGTCATGAGGGTGCCAAGCAGAAAGATGATGAAACCTATATGGGAAATAATGGCGCCAGTGTTCTTTCGTGACGTGGTCCTGAACATCATGCCATAAAGTGAAGAGAGCAAAGCAAATAATATAAAAAATAGGAAAAGAATAAAGTTGATCCGGGTAACGATGCCGGTTACGATAAAGGGGATACAAATCACAATTGTTGCAACCAGGGGTACGATCAGTTTACGAAGAAATTTGCCGGTTTCATTCGAGTTAAAATTCAGAAACTGGCAAAAGGCGATAAACCCGGCAATCAGCAAAGCGAATGGCATTTGCCATCGGTTATAGAAGGAGACCGGATCGATGGGTGGCGCAATAGAGGTCTTAAAAATGCTGTTGAACACAGGAATGCTGGTGGTTACAACGATCTGAAAAGCTGCCAGGGCCACAATTATTGCTCCCAGAAACATCCAGAACTCCCTCGAAAGCAGAATTTCCTGTTTCTTTTCATGGAATTTCCTGAAATTGGCAGCAATCATATATACCATCATGCCTAGGAACGCCAGCATGTAGATCAGTAGCTGTGCAGTCATTCCATTGTCACCGAAAGAATGTGCGGAGGTTTCAGACAATACACCACTTCGCGTCAGGAAACTGGCATAGAGCACAAGAACATAAGAAAGGCAAATAAACAGGTAGGCTGCAAAGAGGGCGTAGTTCTGCCGTCTGGCAATGAGGATAAAATGAACACTGGCAACCAGGGTCATCCACGGAACCAGTGAGGAGTTCTCAACGGGATCCCATGCCCAGAAACCGCCAAAAGTAAGTGACACGTAAGCCCAGGCACCGCCAAGAAGGATACCTGCACCAAGGAGCGTCAGTGCGAGTAGCGCCCATGGCAGAGCACGCCCGAGCCAGGTGTGATAATCCTTTTTCATAAAGGAAGCGATGGCGTAGGAGAAAGGCACCAATGACAACGCATAGCCAAGAAAGAGAATGGGCGGGTGAATGGTCATCCAGATATTTTCAAGGAGGGGATTTAACCCGTTGCCATCCCCAATCATTGAAAGATAGTTGGGCTGAGCGAAAATTGTATCTTTAACGGTATCCAGAGTTTCACGGATAAGATTGAAAGGGCTGGCTCCGATCTTCATACCCAGGAAGTTGACACCTAGCAACATCGATGTCACGAACACCTGGGAAAAGGAAAAAACGGCCATGACCGGCGACTCCCATTTCTTGGCTAAGAAAATCAGGAATATCCCGATCAACGCCTGCCACAGAGCCCAAACCAGGAAACTTCCCTCCTGCCCTGCCCAAAAACAAGAGATAATATACTTCATAGGCAACGTGCGCGACGAGTATTGCCACACGTAGGAATATTCAAAGAAGTGGTTAATAATAAGATAGTAAAGGATTACACCGACCCCGATCAGAGAAAATGCATGTACCACATAAAAACTTCTGGCACCGGTCAACCATTTTTTCTCTTCCGGACCGCGTTTGAATGACAAGGCATAAAATACAGTAGCAAAAATTGAGGTTACAAAACTAATCCAGACGAATATTTGACCCAGGTTTCCCGGGAGAAGATGCTCGCCGATATATTGAATTTGCATAGTCGGTTTTTTAAGGAATCAATTGACAAAAATACAGTTTATTTCGATAGCATTTTAGCTGTTTTCTCTGTTAATAACTCAGCTCTATTTGTTATTAACAAATCCGGATGGAGATTAAACAGCCGGCAATTTCTACTATATTCGCTTAAATTTATTGATGTGATCAAAATAGGCATTATTGGTGGCTCCGGGCTTGAAAAACTGAATATTTTCAACCGCGCCGAAGAAGTTCATATTGAGACCCCTTACGGTGTCCCAAGTTCCTCCTTTTTCAAAGGAATAATAGGAAATTGCGAGGTCTTCATTTTATCGCGCCATGGCCGCGACCACGCCATTACCCCGTCACATGTAAACAACCGTGCAAATATCTGGGCACTGAAAGAATTGGGTTGTAAGACCATTTTTGCCACCACCGCCTGTGGCAGTCTCAGGGAAGAGATCAATCGGGGAGATATTGTAATTCCCGACCAGTTTATTGACTTTACACGCCTCCGGACAAACACCTTCCATGATGATTTTGCCGGAGGGAATGTTGTACATACAGCCATGGCAGACCCTTTCAGTGAATCACTTCGCCAGCTTCTTATTTCAACCTGCAGAGAACTGGGGTTACGATTCCATCCAAATGCAACGGTAGTTACGATCGAAGGGCCCAGGTTTTCTACACGCGCCGAATCCAGAATGTTCAGACTACTTGGTGCCGATGTAATCAACATGAGTACCACTCCGGAAGCCGCCCTGGCGAAAGAAGCCGGACTCGAATATGCAGCTATTGCCTTGTCCACCGACTATGACTCATGGAAAGACGATGAAGAACCTGTGAGTTGGGATACGATTTTTGCGGTGTTCAACGAAAATGTTAAACATGTGACCGGGTTGCTCGAAGCCATTTTGCAAAAATTAAAAGATCAATAAATTCTCCGGATGAAACAATCAGTGTTAGTCCTTCTTGCCCTTTTTCTGACCGGAATAATTCTGGCTCAGTATCCGGTACAGGAGCAGGGCGACGCGGTCCAACAGACGAAACAGGCACAATTATCGGCCAGACAGGTAGAACGTTCCATGAATAATCTGCCCATGATCAGCGAGGCCCGGTCAATCCTGCTCAAATCCACCGGTTGGGCCCTTCAGGATGATGGCGCATGGATTTCCGCTGAAAACCGTATCCCTTTTAAACTAGTCACATACAACGAATCAAGAAAAGCATTTTACAAACTTGGAAAAGAGAATTTCACCTCTCTTGAATTACGGGATGTTATCGTTGACAATGAACTCTATGCCGTTTTTATTATCCGTTTCAAGACGGGTTGGTATGAATTCCCGATACTCATGGATGGATGGCATTCCCAAATCGCACTCTCATTTTTCGTTTTTAAAGCAGCAAAATTACAGGAGCTGATTCCCGAAAAATTTGAATTTAATACACCGTATATTGTAAATACAGAAGTGCTTTGTGACGGAACCCTGATAGATTATGACAAGAATACCATTAATTCTACCATTGCGTATAACATTCATAAGACCCTGACAAATAAAACCATCGCTTCGCACGACCTGTTGCTGGCTTTTCTTCCGGTTGAAAACGCAGGACAGCGGCTGGCCAGGTTTCGGCTCCTCCAGGTGATGAACAAGAAAAAATTCTACACTCCTTACCTTCAGCGCGATAATCGTGAAAAATTATTCCGCAGTTCTTACTACGAAGTCCCCTTTGATGAATTCCAATCTTTCATCCGCTACCAGGGCGGTGCCGCCGTTCAGAATTTTGCAGGTACCCCGGGAACAGCCGAGGATTTTTTTAAACGTGGCGTTTCAAACTATGGCATCGGGAATTACATGCAGTCCATTGCTGATCTCAATGAGGCCGCAAAAAGTCCGCCTTACAGCGATTTTTTCCTGACCTACGCATACAGGGCAAACAGCAAACAAAAAATGGGTGACAACTTTGGCGCCATGCAGGATTTTGACCGTGCCATTTCACTCAGACCTACCGACCCTGGATACACATCAGCATGGTTAACAACGCTTTACAACCGAGGGGTGGCGAAATTCAACAGCCGCAATTCGGAAGGAGCATGCCAGGATTGGCAGACTGCCGTACAACTTGGTTTCAAAGATGTTGCCACCGATGAAGCAATCAAAGAAAATTGCAAAAATTACCATTTCAGTCCGTCACAACTCACGCTGAACACCGTAACTTCATCCATTCCCGGCGCCTCTGCCGCCGGCCCGGAAATGCAAACGGATTATTACAAGGTCTACTGGGATGGCGTTTGGAAATATCAGAACGGCAACTACAGTGAGGCAGTGCGATATTTCAACAGGGCGTTGGAACTGAATCCCCAAACCAATGTAGTTACCGTCTATTCCTATCGTGGGAACTGCAAATTAAAAATGTCCAACTATACCGGTGCACTGCAGGATTTCGATTATGCAATTGCCTACAGTACCTCCCAACCCACAGATATCAACATGATGAAGAATATCTGGTACAACCGAGGACTGGCAAATTTTTTCCTGGGCAACACCATCATCTCATGCAGCGATTTCCAGAAGGCTATTTCGAACGGACTAACAGAGCAGGAATCACTCAATTTCATCAAACAGGTCTGCAAATAGCATGATAAACCTGCTATTTTGATTCCGTTACCACATGGTGGCGAACCCCGTTTTTGTATGCCACCACGAAAGCATCCCGGACACCAAGCCTGATCAGCTGGTCCCTGATTTCGATGGCAGCCTCCAATGTTTTGTAATCTCCAACCAGAAACCGTTCCATAGCTCCCTCCTTTTCCATGCGAACAGTTTGAGGGACCTTATAGTGTTTCCTTATCCATTGCGGACTGTACCTGTGTTTGTCATAGGCACAGATTTGAACTACGTAATCATAGTTTTCTGGTTGTGCTGCGAGAGCAACATACCGAAGTGGTTCAGCAGGAGGCGGTTGAATGTACTTTTCCGAAGTTTTATAAACAGTATTTGTGTAGTTGTAGGGCTTCAGCGACTTGCGCTTAAACTTTCCCAGATTGATTGATACACCCACCGAAAGATAACTATAACTGTCGTATTTGAACCCTCCGACCGTCTGATCTACATTGTCGGAAAAAATAGTCCTGAACGACCATTCCAACCCCACGTTAACCCTGCTTCCGATCCTGTAAAAGGCACCCAGGCCAACAGGTACGACAGGTGCGGTAATTGGCTGGTCGGTGGTGACACCTCCTGAAACAGGATTAATAAGCCGTGTATTCCAACCAGCAAAACCGACACCCAGAGTGCCGTACACGAAAAATTTTCGGCTTGCACGGTATTGGGAAAATAGGTTGGAAAAGTTCAACTGTACATTGATGGTCCCCTCTGCCATGCTTCCGGTAAATGACTCGTTCACTGTTTGACCTTTGATGGTAACGGCCCTTGAACCGTTGAGCAAAGCCCCGATAAACTGCAACCGAACCCCGAAAACATTGGTAGCCTGGTATTCCCCGTAAACACTTCCGGCGAATCCTACACTATTATCAGGAAGGAATTTACTTGAATTCAGATCGCCATAGTAAAAATCAGGCCCGATATTCAAACCCAAACGCCACCTGTTGGAAAAACCGGCATCAGAACCTGTGGTCGATGGTTCTGGCTGACCAATGACTTCAACAGAACAAAAACAGGTGATTACGACAAAAAGAAGGAACCTGAAAACACTCTTCATCCAATATACATAATTACCATCAAATATATCTTTTTCACCTGCAATAATTACATACAGACATGCCAACATTTAAACATGGTTATCAACAAATAGGCGGAATCGCAACAAAATACCCCTACAATATCAAGGTACTGTAGGGGTATAATAAACGTTGCAGGTGCAGGGTTACCGGGCGAACTTAAACTCCTTGCCGAGGTATTTTGCAGTACTGCCAAGTTGTTCTTCGATGCGAAGTAATTGGTTGTACTTTGCAATCCTGTCGGTGCGGCAGGCTGAACCGGTTTTGATCTGACCTGTGTTCAGTGCTACGGCAAGATCTGCGATGGTAACATCCTCAGTTTCACCGGAACGATGGCTCATAACAGCCGTATAACTGCTACGGAAAGCCATGTTCACCGCATTGATCGTTTCACTCAAGGTACCAATCTGGTTAACCTTAATGAGGATAGAGTTGGCAACACCTTTTTTGATACCCTGAGCAAGCCGGTCGACATTGGTCACGAACAGGTCGTCGCCTACCAGCTGAATTTTATTTCCAAGCTCTTTGGTCATCATTTTCCATCCGTCCCAATCATCTTCAGCCATTCCATCTTCGATGGAAATAATGGGGTACCTTTTTGCCCAGTCTTTCCAGAATGAAACCATCTCAGATGGGGTTAATTTATCTCCGGTTGATTTCTTCAGATGGTATACCTTTTCCTCCGGTAAAAAATATTCGGACGAGGCAGGATCAAGGGCAATGTAGATATCTTCTCCTGGCTTAAAACCAGAGATCTCGATAGCTTTCATGATCACCTTCAATGCCTCTTCATTCGATTTCAGGTTGGGGGCAAATCCGCCTTCATCGCCTACATTGGTCGAATATTTACCTTTCTTTAAAACGGACTTTAGGTTATGAAACACCTCGGCTCCCATCCTGATGGCTTCGCTGAAAGAACTGGCGCCAACAGGCATGATCATAAATTCCTGAAAATCAATTGAATTATCGGCATGCGAACCACCATTCAGAATGTTCATCATCGGAATAGGCAGCGTTTGCGCAGCTACACCTCCAACGTACCGGTAAAGCTCCTGACCTGTAACCTGGGCAGCGGCATGGGCGGCGGCAAGCGATACTCCCAGAATAGCATTGGCACCGAGTTTACCCTTATTGGGGGTTCCGTCAAGTTCAATAAGTTTATTGTCAATCTCAATCTGATCGGTAACAAACATTCCCTGCAGTTCGCCGGAGATGATGTTGTTCACATTCTGAACAGCTTTCAGTACACCTTTCCCGAGGTAGAATTTTTTATCGCCGTCACGGAGTTCAACAGCTTCGTGAATGCCTGTAGAAGCACCCGAAGGGACCGCTGCACGGCCCATAATTCCTCTGTCGGTAACCAGGTCTACTTCGATGGTTGGGTTGCCCCTTGAGTCCAGGATCTGTCTGGCATGAATAGATAAAATAGTGCTCATAGTTGTATGGTTTAAATGTTTTTAATTTTGTAAAACAAAAAAGGACAACATAATTTTATATGTCATCCTTTTCCTGTTATCAGGTATAGATATTATTTTTCAAAAGTCTAAGCTTCAGGTTTTTCTTCCGTGGCTTCAGGTTCAGCCTCCTTCACAGGTGCCTCAGCCTCTTTTACAGCAGATTTCTTAGGTTTGGCTTCAACTTCGGCTTTAACTTCAGTTTCGCCTTCTGCTTTTTTCTTGGCTCCGCTTCTGCGTCTGCGTGTGGCTTTACCCTTTGCATCTTCTTTTGTGGAGAGCATGTTTTCATTATAGTCAACCAGCTCGATCAGACACATTTCAGCATTATCTCCAAAACGATTTCCGGTCTTGAGGATCCTGGTATACCCGCCTGGACGATCCATGATCTTCTTGGAAATCTCGCGAAAGAGTTCTGTAACAGCATCCTTGTTCTGAAGGTGACTGAAAACGAGACGGCGCGAATGCGTAGTATCATCTTTCGATTTTGTAAGCAGGGGTTCCACGTAAATGCGCAGGGCCTTAGCCTTGGCAACAGTGGTGTGGATCCGTTTATGGATGATCAGTGAGGCAGCCATGTTGGAAAGCATTGCCTTCCTGTGCGCACTTTTTCTTCCTAAATGGTTTATTTTCTTCTGGTGTCTCATCTCAATTAATCCTTATCTAATTTATATTTCGCAGTATTCATACCAAATTCAAGACCCTTCGACTTCACAAGTTCTTCCAGCTCAGTGAGCGACTTCTTGCCAAAGTTGCGGAATTTCAAAAGATCGTTCTTATTGAATGCAACGAGGTCGCCTAGTGTCTCCACATCGGCCGCCTTGAGGCAGTTAAGTGCGCGCACACTAAGATCCATATCAACCAGCTTTGTTTTTAAGAGCTGACGGATATGCAGGGAGGTTTCATCAAATTCCTCGGTCACAGTTTTTTCAGCCGAGTCGAGCGTGATCTTCTCATCAGAGAAAAGCATAAAATGATGAATCAGGATCTTGGCAGCCTCTTTCAACGCATTTTTGGGTTGAATTGAACCGTCAGTCAAAACTTCCATGATCAATTTCTCATAGTCGGTCTTCTGTTCAACACGAAAATTCTCTACGTCGAATTTAACGTTCTTTATCGGGGTGTGCACCGAATCAATGGCAATCCTTCCAATCGATGAACTGAGCGTCTTGTTTTCCTCTGCAGGCACATATCCACGGCCTTTGTCAACAGAAAGTTCCACAGTCAGCTTAACTGATGGCTCCATATGGCAAACTACGAGCTCCGGATTCAAAACCTGGAAAACCGACAGAAATTTATTTATGTCACCAGCTTTGAACTCCTTCTGCTGGGCAATAATGACTGTTGCTTTTTCAGAATTTTCAGTCTCAATCAGTCTCTTAAAACGGATCTGTTTCAGGTTCAGAATGATTTCAGTGATATCCTCGATTACGCCCTTGATGGTCGAAAATTCCTGATCAACACCTTCGATTTTAACTGAGGTGATGGCAAATCCCTCCAAAGAGGAGAGCAGGATTCTTCTAAGCGCGTTTCCGATGGTTACACCAAACCCAGGCTCTAGCGGGCGAAACTCAAATACTCCCCGGCAATCATCGGCTTCCACCATGATTACCTTGTCAGGTTTCTGGAACGGTAATATTGCCATATAGTTATTTTTAGGTTTTTATTGGTTGGGGCGATTACGTAAACCACCCTTACTTATTGCAGTGGTTGTTCAGACCACCCTTAATATTGCCGGTGCGACCAGGTCGGTCGTCCTGACAGGTATTTATTACTTCGAATAAAGCTCGACGATCAGCTGCTCCTTAATGTTTTCAGGAATCTGGTCGCGTTCCGGATAACTCATGAACTTTCCAGTCATCATGGCACTGTCCCATTCCATCCACGGGTACTGATTTCCGCGTCCGGCTAATGATTCTGTGATCACTTCCAATGATTTTGAGCGCTCACGAACTGAAACTATATCGCCGGGACGAAGTTCGAATGATGGAATATTTACAATCTTTCCATTCACAAGGATGTGACGGTGACCAATAAGCTGACGGGCGCCATCTCTTGAAGGAGAAATACCCATGCGGTATACCACATTGTCAAGACGTGATTCAATAAGCTGAAGCAACACCACACCGGTAATACCGCCTTTACGGGCAGCTTTCAGGAAGGTATTTTTAAACTGACGCTCAAGGATACCATAGGTATATTTTGCCTTCTGCTTCTCAGTTAGCTGGGTACCGTATTCCGATACTTTTGCCCGACGCTTGGTTTGTCCATGCATTCCCGGAGGATAGTTTTTTTTCTCATAACTCTTATCCGGACCGTAAATCGGACTCCTGAACCTTCTTGCTATCCTTGACTTTGGACCAATGTATCTTGCCATGGTTTTTTATTGTTTTTCTTTAATATTGGAGCGCCTCACGAGACACCCATGCTCTGTGTTTTCTGAGCGACCGGTAGTCGCAATTGTCTTCTTTTTGACATGTGGCCACGCATTGCAATGCGTGGAACCAAAAATTATACCCTGCGGCGTTTCGGAGGACGGCATCCGTTGTGTGGCAGCGGAGTAATATCCATTATTTCCATTACCTCGATACCGGCAGTGTGCAAGGTGCGAATGGCAGATTCGCGACCGGCGCCGGGGCCTTTAACAAAAACTTTCACCTTGCGCAGCCCCAGGTCATAAGCAACCTTGGATGCATCCTGTGCGGCCATCTGCGCAGCATACGGGGTGTTTTTCTTTGATCCTTTAAACCCCATCTTACCCGCTGAAGCCCAGCTGATAACCTGCCCGGCATTATTGGTCAGCGTAATGATCATATTGTTAAATGAAGCGTTAACATAGGCTTTCCCTATTGCATCAACTTTAACAACTCTTTTCTTTGAACTTTTTTCAGTCTTTGCCATATATTGTAATTACTTCGTTCGTTTCAATTACTTGGTTGCCTTCTTCTTGTTTGCAACAGTCTTTTTCCTGCCTTTACGTGTACGGGCATTATTTTTGGTCCCCTGTCCACGGGTAGGTAGTCCCAAACGATGGCGAATTCCGCGGTAGCAGCCGATATCCATCAAACGCTTGATGTTCATCTGAACCTCCGAACGCAAGGCACCCTCGATCTTATAATTGTCGTTGATGACGGTACGGATCTTATTCTGCTCCTCGTCATTCCAATCCTGAACCTTCTTGTTGCGGTCTACACCAGCAAGGTCAAGGATCTTCTGTGCAGTACTCCTGCCGATACCGAAGATATAAGTCAGCCCAATTTCACCACGCTTATTTTTAGGTAAATCAATACCTGCAATTCTGGCCATAATGATCGAATTTTATTGTTTAATAAATCTTAACCTTGTCTTTGTTTGAATTTCGGGTTCTTTTTGTTAATGACATACAACTTGCCATTTCTGCGAACGATCTTGCAATCTGCTGACCGCTTTTTGATGGATGCTCTGACTTTCATTTTACGTTTATTTAATTCTATTGATATCTGAACGTAATCCTGCCTTTTGTTAAATCATATGGCGACATTTCGATCCTGACTTTATCACCGGGCAAAATTTTAATATAATGCATGCGCATTTTACCTGAAATATGGGCCGTGATGACGTGCCCGTTTTCCAACTCTACCCGGAACATTGCATTTCCAAGAGATTCGATGACGGTGCCATCTTGTTGAATTGACGCTTGCTTTGACATACTATATTGTACTTGGTCCTAACACTTCTTCAATGTATCGAAAAGTAGAGAGAACATCTGCTTTCTCTTTCTGCACGGCCACCGTCAGCTCAAAATGTGCCGATGGCATTCTGTCGGCGGTCCTGATCGTCCATCCATCCTGAGATTGAACCACATTCTTTGCTCCCATGTTTATCATGGGTTCAATGCAGATGGTCAACCCTGCCGGTAGTTTGGCGCCCGAACCTCGTCGTCCGTAGTTAGGGATATCCGGCTTCTGGTGCAATTGTCTGCCAATCCCATGACCCACAAGTTCCCTCACCACTGAATATCCGAGCGATTCAACATATTCCTGCACCGCCGAACTTATATCTCCTACCCTGCGTCCTGCCACCGCCATTTCCAAGGCTCTGAAAAGAGAATCCTTGGTTCTCATCAGCAGGTTCCTTACATCCGGATCAACTTCGCCCACAGGAAAAGTATAGGCCGAATCTCCAAAGAAACCGTACTTCTGGCATCCGCAATCGATCGAAACTATATCACCATTTATAAGAACTCTTTCACCCGGTATTCCATGCACTACTTCGTCGTTAACCGAAACACACAGGGTTGCCGGAAACCCTCTGTAACCTTTAAACCCGGGTACCGCTCCCTCCGCCCGGATAAACTCCTCAGCTATTTTGTCGAGCGTTATCGTTTTAACGCCTGGTTTAATTAATCTTGCAACCTCCGCGAGTGTTTTACTAACAATTATCGCGTTCTCCCTAAGTATCTCAATCTCTTCCGCCGACCGGATTTCCATCTGTTCAAAAACAAACTGGTTAACCAGAGACCGAATAAGATGAACGTCCCTTTATCCTTCCGGACTTTGTTAGTCCATCATAATGTCTCATCAAAAGATGACTTTCAATTTGCTGAAGTGTGTCGAGAACAACACCCACAAGGATCAGCAGCGAAGTGCCGCCATAAAACTGTGCGAACTGGGAAGTCACTCCGACCATCCGTACAAGGGCTGGCATAATAGCCACAAATCCAAGAAATATTGATCCCGGAAGGGTGATACGCGACATTACATTGTCGATAAATTCTGCAGTCTTCTTGCCCGGCTTGACACCAGGTATGAAACCTCCGTTTTTCTTCATATCCTCTGCCATCTGGGTAGGATTTACCGTGATCGCAGTATAGAAATAGGTGAAGAAGATGATCAGAATAAAGAACACGAAGTTATACCAGAATCCGTTGATATCTGTAAAAACCCGCGCGAAACCCGACAACGTGTCGTTGCTTGCAAATCCGGCGATGGTCAATGGCAGGAACATAATTGCCTGCGCAAAAATGATCGGCATAACACCGGCTGCATTAACCTTAAGCGGGATGTACTGACGAACTCCACCATACTGTTTATTCCCAACAATTCGTTTTGCATATTGTACAGGGATTTTTCGGGTTCCCTGAACAAGCAGGATAGTAACCAGGATGACAAGCACCAGGAACGCAATTTCAACCACGAAGAATACCAGTCCGCCACCTTTCTGCTCCATTCTTGAAACAAGTTCTCCGAAAAGTGCAAAGGGAAGACGAGCCATAATTCCAACCATGATGATAAGGGAGATACCGTTGCCGATTCCTTTATCGGTAATCCGTTCGCCGAGCCACATCACAAACATGGACCCTGCTGTAAGATAAACGATCGAAGATATACCAAAGAAAGAAAATACCGTGTGAAGGGTAGTGTTTGGATTAAACGGGTAAATCGCTTCTGCCGGAAGCTGGGATGCAAGATTTGCAATATAGGCAGGTGACTGGAAAATAAGGATCACAACAGTCAGATAACGCGTCATCTGGTTAATCTTCTTCCGTCCGCTTTCACCCTCTTTCTGTAATTTCTGGAAATATGGAATGGCCATACCCAAGAGCTGCATCACGATGGAAGCAGAGATATAAGGCATGATTCCGAGTGCAAACACCGATGCATTTGAAAAAGCACCGCCTGAAAACATATTCAACAGGCCAAGCAAACCACCGCTCGTCTGGTTCTGAAGGTTGGCCAGCATGCTCGGGTTCACTCCGGGGAGTACTACATATGACCCCAGACGATATATCAGGATGATCCCGATCGTATACAGGATCCTTTTGCGAAGGTCCTCGATCTTCCAAATATTACGCAGGGTTTGAATCAATTTTTTCATTCAAACAGGTTTAAAGTATATTAGCAACTCCACCAACTTCTTCAATGGCCTTCTTTGCGGTTGCAGAGAAACCATGTGCTGTGACTTCCAGCTTGCTTTTAAGTTCACCGCGGCCAAGAATCTTGATCCGGTCATTCTTGGAAGCAAAACCACTTTCTACAAGAACTGTCGGCGTTATAACCGTAACATTCAGTTTTTCAGCAACTGAGGCCAAAACATCAAGATTGATACCTTTATATTCAACACGGTTGAAATTCTTGAATCCAAATTTGGGAACACGTCGTACAAGGGGCATCTGTCCGCCTTCAAAGCCTGCTTTTCTGGAGTAGCCCGAGCGCGATTGTGCACCTTTATGACCACGGGTTGATGTACCTCCGTGACCTGAACCCTGGCCCCTGCCAATGCGTTTCACTTTTTTGGTCGAACCTTTTGCCGGTCTAAGATTGCTTAAATCCATTTCAGTTTCGTTTATCGTTTGTTAAACTTCTTCTACAATAACCAGGTGATTCACTTTACCTACCATGCCCAGAATCTGAGGTGTAGCTTCGTGTTCCACGGTGTGACGGATCCTTTTCAGACCCAATGCTTCGAGGGTACGTTTCTGACGTAATGTTCTGCCAATACCACTGCGAACCTGTGTAATTCTAATTTTCTTCATTGCTTATGACAGCCTTTAAATGAAATTCTTAACCGTTAAATACTTGATTCAGTTCAATACCTCTCAGCTGTGCAATCGTATACGGATCACGCAATCTGGTCAGTGCATCGATAGTGGCTTTAACAACACTGTGTGGGTTAGACGAACCTTTCGACTTTGCCAGCACATCATGAACACCAACGCTCTCAAGAACAGCACGCATTGCACCACCGGCAATTACACCGGTACCGGGAGCAGCTGGTTTCAGGTAAACAAGAGCACCACTGTATTTACCCAATTGTTCATGGGGAATTGTTCCTTTGAGAATGGGCACTTTAATAAGGTTCTTCTTGGCATCATCGATTCCTTTGGCAATAGCGGCTGTTACTTCCTTCGCCTTACCTAAGCCATAGCCGACAACACCATTCTCATTTCCAACCACAACAATAGCTGAAAAACTGAAGGTACGTCCACCTTTGGTAACTTTGGTAACACGTTGTATGCTGACCAGGCGATCCTTGAATTCGATTTCGCTCGATTTTACTCTTTTTACATTAACGTTTGTCATATCTTACTTAGAATTTAAGGCCACCTTCTCTGGCTGCATCAGCCAAAGCTTTAACCCTGCCGTGATATAAATACCCATTACGATCAAAAACTACCTTTTCGATACCTGCCTGGATCGATTTTTCAGCGATCAGCTTTCCAACCAGCTTTGCAATATCAGTCTTGGTACCTTTGCTGTCCTTCATCCCTTTTTCCACGGATGAAGCAGCCACCAGGGTCTTTGCAGCCTGATCATCGATCAGCTGTACATAGATTGCTTTACTGCTGCGGAATACGGTCATGCGAGGCCTGTCAGGTGTCCCTGATACGATCTTACGTATCCTTTTTTTGATCCTGAACCTGCGGAATTCTTTTCTGCTCTTGATTGCCATTTTTCTTTTTTTTTATCGGTTGGGGCAATATAAAATATCACCCTGTTTATCGAATGAACGACCTCTCAGATCGCACCTCCATATTATTGTCCGGCTGCTGATTTTCCAGCTTTCTTCTTGATCTCTTCACCCATAAAACGAATACCTTTACCCTTATAAGGCTCAGGTTTCCGCATTGAACGGATTTTCGCAGCAACCTGTCCAAGCAGCTGCTTATCGGCCGACTTCAGGATGATCGTGTTGGTCTTTCCTTTTTCTGCCGTAGTCTTAACGATTATCGCTTCAGGTACCTCCAATATGATGTTATGCGAATACCCGAGGGCGAGTTCGATCTGCTGTCCGGTAGCCGTTGCTTTGTATCCAACTCCGATAAGTTCCTGGGTGATGGTGAATCCTTCAGAAACGCCTTTGATCATGTTGGCAATCAGTGACCGGTAAAGCCCGTGTTTCGAACGATCATCGCGTTCTTCACTATGGCGCTCAACAGTGACTGAGGTTGCCTCAATTCTCAAAGTAATTTTCGGATCAACCTGCTGGTGAAGTTGTCCAAGTGCTCCTTTAACTGTTACCAGGTTAGTATCAGAAACGGTAACCTGCACACCACTGGGTAAAGTAATCGGTAGTTTTCCTATTCTTGACATGATTGAAATCTCCTAATTAACTGATGTAACATAATACCTCCCCGCCAACCTTCTGGGCCCGGGCTTCCTTATCGGTCATAACACCGTGGGAAGTTGACAGGATCGCAATTCCAAGTCCGTTGAGCACACGCGGGAGGTGGTCAATATCGACATATTTCCGAAGTCCCGGCTTTGAAACCCTTACCAGGCTGTTGATCGCTGAAACCTTCGAAACAGGATGGTACTTGAGCGCAATTTTAATATTTCCTGGCCGGGGTTCATCTTCAACTTTGTAATTCAAAATGTAACCCTTTTCAAAAAGGATGCGGGTAATATCTTCCTTGATTTTCGATTTAGGAATTTCAACAACCCTGTGGTTGGCCATAACGGCATTCCTTATTCTTGTCAAAAAATCTGCAATGGGATCCGTAACCATTTGTTCTGCTTTTGTATGTTTATTTATCTTTTGTGGAAACACGCTGCCGTGTCTCTTCGACATATCTGTTACCAGCTTGATTTCCTTACACCGGGAATAAGACCATTGCTGGCCATTTCGCGGAAGTTAATTCGGGAAACTCCGAAAAGGCGCATGTAACCTTTGGGACGGCCTGTCAATTTGCAACGGTTGTGCAGTCTTACGGGAGAAGCATTCTTCGGCAATTTCTGCAGTCCAATGTAATCTCCGGCCTCTTTAAGCGCTTTACGCTTGTCAGCAAACTGAGCAACCATGCGTTCACGTTTGACTTCTCTGGCTTTCATCGATTCTTTTGCCATATCTTTACTTTGTTTTAAATGGAATTCCAAATTCTTTTAACAGGGCGTGAGCTTCGCGGTCATTGCGGGCTGTGGTCACAAAAGTTATGTCCACCCCGTTCATGCGGGTCACTTTGTCAATGTCTATCTCCGGAAAGATAATCTGTTCCGTAACTCCCAGTGTGTAATTTCCACGACCGTCAAATCCTTTGTCATTCACCCCACGGAAATCTCTTACCCGGGGAAGGGCAACGGAAATCAGCCGATCCAGGAAATCGAACATACGCTCACCACGCAGGGTTACGCGTACTCCGATGGGATTGCCTTTTCTCAGTTTGAAGTTTGAGATATCTTTACGGGATTTGGTAGAAACTGCCTTCTGTCCGCTGATCATCGTCATCTCATTGATGCCGTTATCAATAAACTTACGGTCTGTGTTGGCAATACCAAGGCCCTGGTTCAGGCAGATTTTGCTGATGCGAGGCACCTGCATGGGACTGCTGTAATCGAACTGCTTCATCAGCGCAGGAACGACCTCTTTTAAGTACTTGTCTTTTAATCTCGGTGTATAAGCCATTACTTTATAACCTCCCCTGATTTTTTAGAATAACGAACCATTTTTTCCGTTTTGCTGTCCAGTTTCCTTCCGGTACGTGTCGGTTTGCCCGAATTGTCTACCACCATCAGGTTGGAAATATCTACCGGGGCCTCCTTTTTAACGATCCCGCCCTGCGGACTTTTGGCGTTGGGTTTGGTATGTTTCGACACCAGGTTTACCCCTTCAACAATAGCACTGAATTTCTCGGTATTTATTGCGAGAACCTTGCCTTGCTGGCCTCTCGAATCACCGGCGATGATCATCACCGTGTCGCCTTTTCGGATATGTAATTTCTTCTGCATGATATTATTGTATATGCTTAGAGCACTTCAGGTGCCAACGATACGATTTTCATGAACTGTTTTTCGCGTAATTCCCTGGCAACAGGGCCGAAAATACGGGTACCTATCATTTCACCCGCGTTATTGAGAAGAACGACGGCATTGTCGTCGAAACGGATATAGGAACCGTCGGCACGACGCATCTCTTTCTTGGTTCTTACCACAACGGCTTTGGAAACAGTTCCCTTCTTAATGTTTCCAGAAGGAAGCGCATGTTTTACCGTCACAATGATACGGTCGCCAACCCGGGCATACCGCTTACGGGTTCCACCGAGGACTTTGATACAAAGGACTTCCTTTGCTCCGCTGTTATCTGCTACTGTTAATCTTGACTCTTGTTGTATCATGGCTATTTAACCTTTTCAATGATTTCGACAAGTCTCCAACACTTATTCTTACTGAGTGGTCTGGTTTCAGCAATCCGCACTTTATCGCCCTCGCTGCATTCATTCTTATCATCCTGGGCCATAAAACGGGAAGACTTTTTTACAAACTTCCCATACTTGGGATGTTTTACCTTGCGCTCGACTGCAACAACTATGGACTTTTCCATCTTATTGCTGACCACGAACCCGATCTTCTCTTTTCTTAATTGTCTTGTTTCCATATTATCACTTTGTGGAGACGCGGCTTACCGCTTCCTTGCAATTACTTTAAGATTTCTTAACTGTCTTTGTAATTATCTCACCGCCCTTTACCCTGCTACGCAATTCGGTTTCAAGACGGGCAATCGTTTTGCGGTATGCCTTGATCTTGTTAGGATTTTCCAACGGTGAAACAGCATGATTCAGCTTCAGCTTTGTGAGTTGACGCTTCTCTTCATCCAGCCGCTCAAGGATCTCTCCCGATGTTAATTCTCTGATTACTTTCTGTTCCATTTTTTACAGTATTATAATACTTCTTCTACGTAATCTCTGCGAACAACTGTCTTGGTAGCCACCGGGAGTTTCTGCGCTCCGAGCCGAAGGGCTTCCTTGGCAATCGCTAAGGGAACACCTTCGATCTCAAAAAGGATGCGACCCGGGGTGATCCTGGCTACGAAATACTCGGGTGCACCTTTACCTTTACCCATACGAACTTCAGCAGGTTTCTTTGTAACCGGCTTGTCGGGGAAGATCCTGATCCAGAGCTGACCTTCACGTTTCATATGGCGGGTGATAGCCTGACGGGCAGCTTCGATCTGACGACCAGTCATCCAGGCTTCTTCCATGGTTTTGATGCCAAACGAGCCGAAAGCGAGCTGGTGACCACGACCTGCGTTGCCTTTCATCTTGCCTTTCTGCTGTTTCCTGTACTTGGTTTTCTTTGGCTGTAACATTATGATGATATATTATAGGTTACCTCTTTAAACGCGCCGCATGGCATGCGTCGCTACAAACAATTACTTGCGCGGACCGCTGTGTGGCTTTCTGTCGCCGCCACCCGGACGAGGTCCACGGTCACGATCACGGTCACGATCTCCTTTGGGTCGGCCTCCCCTGCTATCACCACCACCTTGCTGGGTGGAGGGTTTCATCTTTGTGCTCACAGCGGCTGGCATAAGATCCGGGCGACCATAAATGTCTCCCTTGCAAATCCAAACCTTGATGCCAATACGTCCGTAGGTTGTATGGGCTTCTGCAGTTGCATAGTCAATGTCAGCGCGAAAGGTGTGAAGGGGAATACGTCCCTCCTTATACTGTTCGCGACGCGCCATTTCAGCACCACCAACACGGCCGGAGATCATCACCTTGATACCTTCGGCACCGATACGCATTGCCGAGGCAATGGAGGTCTTGATGGCACGGCGGTATGAGATACGACCTTCAATCTGGCTGGCAACCGTATTAGCTACAATAACAGCATCCAGTTCAGGACGTTTAATCTCAGAAATGTTGATCTGAATCTCCTTTTTGGTGATCTTCTTCAACTCCTCCTTTAATTTGTCAACTTCCTGACCACCTTTACCAATAATGATACCCGGGCGGGCAGTGTGAATGGTCACCGTAACGAGTTTCAACGTACGCTCGATCACAATCTTGGCAATACCTGCTTTAGAGAGACGGGCATTCAGATACTTACGGATCTTGTCGTCCTCAACCAGTTTTGGCTCAAAATTCTTTCCGCCAAACCAGTTTGAATCCCAGCCGCGAACGATGCCTAACCTGTTAGAAATCGGATTGGTCTTATTTCCCATTAATAATGCGGTTTAAAAATGCTTATTAGTTTTCAGTTTGTTCTTTAGTTTCCGTTTCACCCTTGGTGCGGCTATCGAGAAGGATGGTCACATGATTAGACCGTTTCCTTATACGATGTGCTCTTCCCTGGGGTGCAGTAAGAATACGTTTTAGCTGGCGACCGGCATCAACAAATATCTCCTTTACGTACAAATCGCTCTCTTCGATTCTTTTGCCTTCGTTTTTGGCCTGCCAGTTGGCAATAGCTGAAAGTAACAATTTACGCAGCCCTTCAGCAGGTTGCTTTGAGGTGTTTTTCAAAGTGTGCAGCGCAAATTCTACCCTTTTACCACGAATAAGGTCTGCAATGAGCCTCATTTTACGAGGGGATGAGGGTACATTATTCCATTTTGCAAAAGCGACGTTCTTCTTTGCCTCTTTCCGGTTTTCGGCTCTGGTGCGTGTTCTAACTCCCATTGTCTTTCTGTGTTGACGTTACTTCTTACCTTTGTCTTTATTTCCGGCATGTCCCCGGAAAATACGGGTTGGCGCAAATTCACCTAACTTATGGCCCACCATGTTCTCGGTTACATAGACCGGGATAAATTTGTTGCCATTGTGAACTGCAATAGTCTGCCCAACAAAATCAGGAGAGATCATAGACCCGCGCGACCAGGTCTTGATGACGTTCTTCTTTTTCGAATCCTGGATTTCCAGAACTTTTTTCTCCAGTTTATGATGGATATACGGACCTTTTTTCAGTGATCGGCTCATATAGAAATTTATTTACGATTACTTCTTCCTGCGTTCGATGATATACTTGTTGGACTGGTTCTTCCGGGCCCGGGTCTTGTAACCTTTTGACGGAGTTCCTTTGCGCGATCTCGGATGACCTCCTGATGCACGGCCTTCTCCTCCACCCATGGGATGATCTACCGGATTCATGGCGACCCCGCGGTTACGCGGACGACGACCTAACCAGCGTCTGCGACCAGCTTTACCATGCGACTCGAGGTTATGGTCTGTATTGGAAACCATTCCTACAGTAGCTTTGCAGGTTTGCAGAATCATGCGCGTCTCGCCGGAAGGCATCTTCAAGATGGCAAATTTGCCATCTCTCGACATAAGCTGTGCATGTGACCCGGCGCTTCTAACCAGTTTTGCACCCTGACCCGGCCGTAATTCAACGTTGTGGATCACGGTACCAAAAGGAATTTCACTCAGGTACAATGTGTTTCCGATTTCGGGAGGAACGCCTTTCCCTGACAGAACAATCTGTCCTAATTTTAATCCATGAGGAGCAATGATGTAACGTTTCTCGCCATCGTTATAAGTAACCAAAGCAATACGCGAGGTACGGTTCGGGTCATATTCGATGGACTTCACAACGGCAGGAATATCCTCCTTGTCGCGTTTGAAGTCGATGATACGATACTTCTGTTTATGACCGCCACCGAGGTAGCGCATGGTCATTTTTCCTTCATTGTTTCTCCCACCTGATCTCCTCGCAGGAGCCAACAGGCTCTTCTCAGGAACGTCAGAAGTAATTTCATCATACGTGCTGATGACTTTGAACCGCTGACCCGGTGTTGTCGGTTTGTATTTCTTAAGCGCCATTTAGTTAAATATTGCTGTAAAAATCAATAGTTTCACCTTTAGCCAATGTGACGATGGCCTTTTTATATGTACTTGTTCTGCCCGAGATAACTCCGCTTTTCGTAAAGCGTGTTTTGTTCTTACCGGAAAACACCAAGGTGTTGACAGAGGCAACATCCACACCATAAAGGTCTTTTATGGCCTGTTTGATCTGGAGTTTATTTGCCCTCAGGTCTACCATGAACCCATAACGGTTGAGCTTTTCGCCCATCTGGGTCATTTTTTCGGTAATGATCGGCTTCATTATGACTGTCATGTCGTATCGAATTATTCAGTTAATTCTGGTGGATCTTTTCAATTTCCTTCACTGAGCTTTCCGTCAAAAGAAGCTGAGTTGCATCAAGGATTTCGTATGTGTTGATATCAGAAGCCTGAACCACTTTGATACGTTTCAGGTTCCTGGCCGCAAGAATAATATTCTCATCCTGTTTTGCCAATACCAGAAGAGTCTTTTTTCCGGTCAACTGAAAGCTTTTAAGCAGCTCACTGATATTCTTAGTTTTGGGATTCTCGAACGAAAAATCTTCCAGAATTGTCAGGTTGTTGTCCTTGAATTTATAACTAAGCGCAGATTTACGGGCAAGTCTCTTCAGCTTTTTGTTCAACTTAAAGCTATAATCCCTTGGCAGCGGTCCGAAAATACGGGCTCCGCCACGGAATAGCGGGTTCTTGATGCTTCCTTTACGTGAGCCACCTGTTCCCTTTTGCTTGTGAAGCTTTTTTGTACTGCCCGATACCGTCGACTTCTCCTTGGAGCTGTGTGTCCCCTGCCGTTGATTAGCCTGATACTGTTTCACATCGAGATAAATCGCGTGATCGTTCGGCTCAATCCCGAAAACAGTGTCGTCAAGACTTGCGTTCCGACTCGTCTGTGTACCTTTTATGTTAAAAATTGCTACTTCCATCTCTCGATAATTACATATGAACCATTGTGTCCCGGGATAGCACCTTTCACAAGGATAAGGTTCTTCTCCATAATAATTTTCAATACCTGTAGGTTGACAACTTTTACACGGTCGCCACCCATGCGGCCGGCCATGCGAAGACCTTTCATAACCCTTGAAGGCCATGATGAAGCACCTACCGAACCGGGAGCCCTGAGACGGTTATGTTGTCCATGGGTTGCTTCACCCACACCTTTAAAATGGTGCCGCTTGACAACGCCCTGGAAACCCTTCCCTTTGGAAACACCCACAACATCAATAAATTCGCCTTCAGCAAAGATGTCAACTTTAAGGACATCACCGAATACCTTCTGGTGGTCGGCTTCAAAACGGGTAAACTCAGCAACAACCTTTTTGGGCGTAATGCCAGCCTTGGCAAAATGACCCTTCATGGCTTTGGTTGTGTGTTTTTCCTTCTTGTCCTCAAAAGCCAGCTGGATGGCATCATATCCCTCTTTTTCTTTGGATCGGACCTGCGTTACCACGCAAGGACCAGCTTCGATAACAGTGCACGGAACATTCTTCCCGTTTGCATCGTATATACTGGTCATTCCGACTTTTTTCCCAATTAATCCAGACATTTCTTACGTTTCTTACGTTTGTAACTTAACTCGTCAATCTTTCAATTATCAAACCTTGATCTCAACTTCCACTCCGCTCGGCAGTTCAAGTTTCATCAGTGCATCGATCGTCTTTGAAGTGGTGCTGTAAATGTCGAGCAACCGCTTGTAAGTGCAAAGCTGAAACTGTTCACGTGATTTTTTATTCACAAATGTCGAACGAAGCACTGTGAAGATCTTCTTGTCCGTAGGTAAGGGAATCGGTCCGCTAACAACAGCACCGGTAGCCTTAACGGTTTTCACGATCTTCTCGGCTGATTTGTCAACCAGGTTGTAATCGTAAGACTTCAGTTTAATTCTAATTCTCTGGCTCACGTTTTCTTGTTTTTAGGTTAGACACGATGCATCGCGTCTTTACTTTTAGTATGCGGGAACGTATCCCCTGATTTTATATAAAATTTCATTCTGTACATCCAAAGGAGTGGCCGCATAATGCGAAAACTCCAGCATTTCCGTAGCCCTGCCCGAAGACAGACTGCGGAGGGTGGTTACATAACCAAACATTTCTGCCAATGGCACCTTTCCGCGAATGACCTGATTCCCAATCCGGGAATCAACTTCCTCAACATGTCCACGGCGTTTGGTGATATCGCCGGTAACTTCGCCCATATAATCGCTTGGGGTTACTACTTCAAATTTCATAATTGGCTCCAGTATAACTGCCTTTGTCTTGCGACAAGCTTCACGGAAGGCAATCCCTGCCGCAATCTGGAATGCAAGTGCATCTGAATCAACGCTGTGATAGGATCCATCGATAAGGCGAACCTTCACACTGTCCATCGGTAACCCGATGATGGGTCCGTTGGTCATGGCGGCTTTCAAGCCCTTTTCAATCGAAGGGATAAACTCCTTCGGAATGTTCCCTCCCTTGATTTCATTGACAAACTGCAGTCCTTTGACGCCCTTGTCGGCAGGTCCCACTTCAATGACAAGATCAGCGAAGCGGCCTTTGCCACCTGTTTGTTTCTTGTAAACTTCATGATGCATGACCGGATTGACAATGGCTTCCTTATAGGCAACCTGCGGATTTCCACGGTTCACTTCGATATTAAATTCACGACGCATGCGGTCGGTAATGATCTCCAGGTGAAGCTCGCCCATTCCGCTGATAAGGGTTTGACCGGTCTCGTCATCAACCCTGACCTGGAAAGTAGGATCTTCCTCTGCGAGTTTGTTCAGGGCAATGGCAAGTTTTTCAACGTCATCCTGTGTTTTTGGCTCAACGGCCATATTGATAACGGGTTCCGGGAACACCATCGTCTCAAGGGTGATCGGATGTTTGAGATCACAAAGTGTGTCACCGGTGCGGATATCCTTAAAACCCACAGCGGCGGCAATTTCGCCGGCTTCGATATGCTTCAGCGGGTTTTGCTTGTTGGCATGCATCAGCATGATGCGCAGCAAACGTTCCTTTTTGTCCGTACGGGTATTTAAAACTACTTCACCTGCTTCAAGGGATCCCGAATAGACACGGAAGAAAGCAATTCGTCCGACAAAAGGATCCGTCGCAATTTTAAAAGCAAGAGCACTGAAAGGTTCAGCAGCATCAGGACGGCGGCTCTCTTCCTTTTCTGTATAGGGATTGATTCCGGTAACAGCAGGCATCTCAAAAGGAGATGGTAAAAACTTCACAATGTCATCGATGAGCAACTGAACTCCCTTATTCTTAAAGGAAGCTCCGCAAATAACCGGGGTTATGCGGCTCTCTACCGTCGCTTTACGAATTTGAGCAATGATCTCAGCTTCTGTGATAGAATTGGGATCATCCATAAACTTATGTAAAAGGATGTCACTCTCCTCAGCAGCTCCTTCGATGAGTTTTAATCTGTATTCTGCTACAATCTCCAGCATGTCTGAAGGAATGGCTACCTCTTGATAGTCTTTGCCCAACGTGGTTTCATCCCACATGTAAGCTTTATTGGAAATCAAGTCGACAATGCCGGTAAACTCCTCTTCCGCACCAATCGGAAGTTGAATGGGCACTGGCCTGGCTCCAAGTTTCTCACGGATCTGATCTACCACATGAAAAAAATCAGCACCGGTACGGTCCATTTTATTGATATAACTGATACGGGGCACATGGTATTTGTCAGCTTGTCTCCAAACAGTTTCCGACTGTGGCTCTACCCCTCCAACAGCACAGAAAATAGCAACTGCACCATCAAGAACCCGGAGTGAGCGTTCCACCTCAACGGTGAAATCCACGTGGCCCGGAGTATCTATTATGTTTATTCGGTATTTTTCGGTGTCGTAATCCCAGTAAACAGTAGTGGCCGCAGAAGTAATTGTGATCCCGCGCTCCTGTTCCTGGATCATCCAGTCCATGGTAGCAGTACCATCATGAACCTCCCCGAGTTTATAGTTGATACCGGTATAATACAGGATCCGCTCAGTCGTCGTGGTTTTACCCGCGTCGATGTGCGCCATGATGCCAATGTTCCTTGTATTTTCCAGTTTCTCTGTCATATTTTTCTTAGCCGAGACGCGCTGTCGCGCGTCTGTACACAAATTAGAAGCGGAAGTGGCTAAAAGCTTTATTGGCTTCGGCCATCCTGTGTGTATCCTCTTTACGTTTGTAAGCAGCGCCTTCTTCCTTGTATGCCGCCATAATCTCAGAGGCCAGTTTCTGACTGAAACTCTTTTCATGACGCTTGCGGGCGTAGTTTACGAGTGACTTCATGCCAATCGACTGCTTGCGACTTGGCCGGATTTCAGAAGGGATCTGAAAAGTAGCTCCGCCGATACGGCGGCTTCTTACTTCCACCGAAGGAGTTACATTGGTAAGTGCCTTTTTGAAAACCTCAAGGCCATCTTCTTTCGTCTTTTCTGAGACAATTCCGATAGCATCGTAAAAGACATCGTAGGCGATGTTTTTCTTTCCCCGCAACATTACATTATTGACGAATTTCGTCACCAGCGTATCGCTGAATTTCGGATCCGGGAGAAGGGGTCTTTTCTTTGGTTTTGCTTTTCTCATTTGCTTTGACTCTTATACGTGCATGGGCGGCCTGTCAGGTCGCCCTTACTAATATATTTACGATTTCTTTTCTTTTGGACGCTTTGCTCCGTATTTGCTCCTGCGCTGCTTACGGCCTTCAACACCGGATGTGTCAAGGGCACCACGGATGATGTGATAACGCACACCGGGAAGGTCCTTGACACGACCACCGCGAATCATTACGATGGAGTGCTCCTGCAGGTTATGTCCTTCGCCCGGAATGTATGCATTTACTTCCTTGCCGTTGGTGAGGCGAACCCTGGCTACTTTACGCATAGCCGAATTCGGCTTTTTAGGGGTCGTAGTGTAGACACGCACACAAACGCCACGCCGTTGCGGACAAGAATCCAAAGCGGGTGACTTACTTTTGTCTACTAATTTTTTTCTTCCCTTGCGAACCAATTGCGAAATCGTTGGCATATCTGATAATTTAATTAACTTCTTTTTCTCTGTCTGTCCGCGGTTTCCAGCGCACTATTTAACAATTATACCCTTGAAAAAGGGAGTGCAAAAGTACAAATAATATTTACACTACCAACAAATTCAGTCAAAAACTTCAATAAAATGATTGTCAGAAAACTGACCCGGGATATGGGACGGAAAGCAAAGGAAGGAGATATTTTTGCGAGACTTTCTACCGTATTCATCGTTCTGAATGCGATTGAAACCTATAGCTGTCTCACTTTATCAGGTTTCCTTGCCGTTTCCGGCTTTTATGCCCTACGAAAACAAAACATATTTTCGAGGGTGCAAAAGTACAACTATTTTTGACCCGTACAAGAAAAATGTGAAAAAATGTTAAATAATTATTTGTTCCTGATAATCATTGCGGTGCCATACATATCGGGAAGAATTACCAGACTTTCCGGGATTGTCTTCATGAAATCGTTAACTGCCGTTATAACACCCTCCCACTTAGGATTATAATCATGAACAAGAAGGACTCCGCCCGGTGAGAGCCGGGGATAAAAAAATTCAAGGCCGGCACGGGTCGGCCGGTAGAGATCGGCGTCTATATTTACTAGGGCAAATCGTACATCCGATACGATTGAAGCCGTTTCAGGAAAATACCCGGGATATAGTTTGATATTTTCATTTCCGCCGATATAATGAACCACCCGCGATATGTCAGTGTCAGAAAAATTGTCAGGCGTATAGGTTGCTGCCTCTCCGCGCTCCTCTTTCAGATCGATCGCGGTAAATCCATCAAATGTGTCGAAAAGATGAAAAATCCTCAGTGGGTCCATTGCGTGCAATATCCGTGCACTTTCCCCTTTGTAGACCCCAAGTTCTGCAAACACTCCGGGAATTTGTTCATCGTTAAGACGCCGCACCTGAAACCACCAGTTGAAAAACCGCACCTTATCGGGATAATGCCTTTCCAGCATTTTCAGAACCCTGGAAACCTGACCCTGCTTCACAGCATGCATCCAGGAAACAGGTTGGTAATTTTGACCAAAAAACAGGTCCCACATATAGTAAATCAGCATCACCAGGGCGGTGATTATCAGGGAATAGTTTATTACCTGAAAAACGGTTAGGTTCATCATTGTTACGCGAAAGTAAAAATAAAAAAAATATCCTGGGCTGTAAAAAAAGTGGCACCCCGAAGGATGCCACTGCAAATAAACCATGTCAACAGAAGCCGGTGGTAACCACTCCACCGGTATATTATCAAGGTTGCCAGATCTTGCTTAAATCACGGTAACCGGCATTATTGGAATACCACTGCGGATAAGAGGTGCCACCGGACTGTGCCCAGGCAGCAAAATGTGTATAAGCTTGAGTTACATCAATGTATTCGAAGGGATAATCGAAGGCTACAGGGATGTTCAGGGCCCAGGGAAGATTGGAGGATGTTTTATAATATCTGCCAATTCCACTGTTTGAGTTGTCGTCGGAAGTTCCAAAATAGGTTTGATCGGCCAACGAAGTCGGTATATAATCAGGTAAGTGAATTTCTAAACCGCGATCCATTCCCTTTATCAGGAAGGGATTAAAAGGAGCAGTGCCAACCACCGTTGTCAACAGCGGGGTCGTAAGATGTATTATCATAGTAACCGTATCAGCAGTGCCAACACCCGTACCAGGAAGCGTATTGAAAAAACTGGAAGGAGCCACCCGATTGATCACATTATCGGTATTGTCCCAGGCTATCACAACAGCTTTGCCCTGACCTGCCTCGGTTCCGTTTGCGTTAAGGGCGATATAACCCTGCGTGAGACTGGCTCCGCTAACTGATTCGATTTGAGCGGGAGTAAGCGCGTTTATTTGGAATCCAAAGCCGCTCTTTAGGCCTGCACCGGCAGCCTTCACATAGAATTTGGCAATGATGTCCACTACCTTGTTCTGGCTATTGGTTCTGAGATTATAGTTATAGTACACAACAAGGTCGTTAAGATCATAATCACCTTTGCTTGGCCACAGGTCTTCATACACCAGGGTACCGGTAGTAATGTTGTCGGTGAGCGAAGGAGGTGGCGGTGGAGGAGGATTAACGCCTTCAGGGTTGCACTGTGAAGCGTCGATGGTGTTGAGAATATTTGCAAAGCTTACGAAGGTAGCCCCGTTTGTAAAATTGGAAGCGCTGCCATTGGCAAGTACGCCATTGGTTTGGGCCACTTCCACCGGTCCCTTGACCACATTAGGTCCGTCAAACCGAAGGTCATGAGTCACTTTCACTTCATTCTTTGTAGCGTTTGTAGTACTTCCGGTAATGTCGGCGTTCATCGACAGATCATAGGTAGAGATCATCGACTGGTCAATCAGCTTCATGAATGATTGTCCGCCCTGAATAAATGTTTCCTGGTAAACCTTCAGGTATCCTGACTGATTGGTGAATTCGGCATTATTGAGGTGAAAATCGAGGTGTACAATAATTTTGCAACCATTAAAAACATGACTGTTGTTGCAATTCATATGCCCCGTCACTTCAATTGTTCCGTTATTGGTCAGCTGTTCATGAACATTGAATTCATTACCGATGGTAAGCAAACCGGAATTGATAAGCTCAGGATTGTGCGGCCCGCCGCTGTTCATGAGGTAAGAACTGCCGACAGACATGGTTCCGAAATTGCGGACCAGGTCTTTCGGTGAGAAGTTTCCGGAGATGGAGAGGGTGCCATAATTATCAAGGGTTGAATGATCATCCTTCGACATGGAAGACAAGGTTGCTGTGCCCGTTGATGAAATAATTACAGTACTTTCATCTTTGTTGTCACCCATATTTAGTATTCCATTGTAGGTGCCACAAATCTGCAGTGTTCCGTGCTTTACATCAATTGAACCGGATGCAGAACCTGTTATATAATAGGTCTGTCCGTCGTTGATCGTTTTATTTTGCGTTCCGGACAGTGTATAGGCAAGCGTTGCGGCTCCGCAGTTGGGTCCGGAATCTGAATTATTCAGGCTTTTTCCGACACCTTGTTCCGTGAATGTATAATTGATATTCGCCGCAACGGGCACAATTACAATCTGGGTGGCTGCGTTGAGCGGCGTAAGCTGAAGGTAAAGTTCGGAAACTGCCGTTGGAATTCTAACGCTGGCAACCATGGCGAAATCATTTGCAGCATAACCGGTGAATACCAGCTTCCCGCCTTTGGAAGGGTCTCCTTCGTAAACATTGATAACATTAAACTCGTAGGTTACCACGGGAAGGTTCATACCGAGGGCAAGGTTCACTTCAAGGGTGGTCTCCCAGTTGAAACCTGAAGAAACTTTAAGGTCAAGCGTAGAGTTAACATTGGATCCAGGTTCGGCAGCATCTGTCAGCAACTCTTTTTTACATCCGGTAAACAGGAACCCAAAGAGCAGCAGAAAGGCACTTAAAAAGATCTTCGAGGATTTCATGATCATATTTTTGGTTAAAAACAGGCAAACTTTAACTGAATCATCACAAATATATGATTATCAGATAGCTGTAATCAATCATGAATTAGTAAGTGTCGATTAAAAGCAGCAAAATGTATCCGGGAAATTCGTAAGTAGGAGGAAGACAAAAAAAGCGATGATTCAGGTTTTGAATCATCGCTCGGGAAAACAATGAAGAAAGGCTCCTGTGCACAGGCTCCTTTCTCCATTTTAAGAAACTATCAGGGGTCAACACGCACAAACATGGTTTGTACTGTTGGAGCCAACTGGCCGCCGGGGGTTCCGGCAGGAATGAATATTACGGATGCCCATCCACCGGAAGGAACTTTATAATTATCTCCGTAAGTATTGGCATCATCGTGCATTTTTTGCGCCCACTGCATCGTACTGATTGCAGGAACACCCCCTTCGGCTACACCGGTCCACGCAGGAACGTCGAATAACCAGATGGCACCCTGAAGATCGTACCATTTGTAACCGGGATACCAGTCGAGATGGTTCATGATCCAGTTGATCTTGGCCCACTTAGTGCTCTGTGCAAAAACCGGCAACTTATTCTGGTAAAGTGATGAATATACGGTCATAGAATAAGGGCTCGTGTTAATGTTCGTTGCATGGTCGGCGCAGAAAGATGCCCAAAGCCCGGTTGTAATATCATATACATTATTGAAGCCTGTGAGGCTGGCATCAACGTACCCACCTTTTGCTCCCGGAGCATAGTTACCAGTAATCTGGTAAGTACAGGTCGACGGAAGGTTCATCCAGGGCGGAATTACGAGGTCGGCGCCGGGAACACAATTGCCAAGAACGAAGTCGACAATACCGTCTGTACCCTGGGGAATTACCTGTGCGTCATCAAATGTCCAGCTATGGAAATATACGTACGAGAAGCCAGCATCTTTCCGGACAAGGATGTAGAGTTTGAATTCAAAATGATCAACTTCATTGAGATAATCCCCGTAAGTAACTTTCAAAGGCTGTCCTTCACCTTTCCAGGCTTCATTACTGAAAGTCTGCTGCAAAATACCATTCCGGTACACTTCGATCTTTGCGATGGCGGGCATATCAAGTTGAAGGCCGTTAGATTGTTGGGCATAGAGTGAACCGGTATAATCACTAAGCTGCTTGATACAAATGTCGCCGAAGAAAGTCTCTTCGCGGATTACTACCTGACTGATCTGGAAATAAGTAAATCCGAAATTAGAGAAATGATCCTCTTCATAGCATACGACCTCAACTGGCAATTCAACCTTTTTAAATGATTCAACCACAAAAGGAATATTGAGAGATGAGATAACATAAGGAGCATATGCACTGCCTGCATGTGGAGTTGCTGCAAGCATGATATCGTCTGCAGTATTGTTGGGCGTGTTGTTGTCGCTCCACAATGTGAATTCTTTTAGCATGTGTGTTCCCGGATTCAGTTTCAACGTATTTGAATATGGGGAGCCATTAATGTAAAAGACGTCAATTTTATACGTCGAATCATCGATGGTTGCTTTTACATAGTCTGCTGTGACCGTGTAACAGTTGATCGTGTCGGTTGATTTCAGGTTTCCGAGGTTAGCACCGGGAGTAATGGAAAAACTGACACCTTGTGAGCCAAGTGACTGGTCAGTGCTGTCGATTTTATTACAGCTTGTAACTGCAAAAAATCCCACGACGGTCAAAACCAGGATCAGGTAATTTTTCATTGTTTTCATTGTTTTCATTTTCCTTTGGATTTAGATTTGTTGACTGTTAATTATTAATACTATTGAATAATTCTGTCGATATATATTGAAATCAATTCAGTGCTAACTAGTCCTTAATCAAACGTTAAACAAAAATACAGCACGATTAGCGCCATAAAAAGCAGGAATAAGTAAGTGTAGCAAAAGGCCGGGTAAGTGTCGACTTTGAATTCGTAAGCGTTACCCCAAAAATTAACTAACAAAACAAACGTAATCAATTGATTATAAATAACTTTAACAAAGACACAAAAACCTGACTCCCCTGGGAACCAGATTTTCAGATCAAATCAAGAAAATGAAGGAATAATGGTTGCTATCGTTTAAATAAAAGGAGGATCAGCTGCCCGTCTTGACAAAGACGATCTGGACCATGTTCGATTGGTTAGATGGCAACAATATCAGCGCCGCTGTGCCACCTGCAGGCACATTGTAATTGACACCGTTTATCAAGGCATCATTATACATTTGTTGGGCCCAATGCATTGTACTAAGTGCCGGAACACCCATAAAAGCTTGTCCGTTCCATGCCGGGGTGTCCATCAACCATATTGCCCCTTGTACATCATACCATTTATATCCAGGATAGAGAGTAAGGTGGTTCATGATCCAATTGATTTTTGCCCATTTTGTATTTTTCAAACCTGTAGGTAACAAGTTCTGGTAAAGGGAGGAGTATACGGCCATTGCCAGGGTTTGTCCGAAAGGGATGCTTGTGGTGTGGTCTGCGCCATATGAAGCATACGTTCCGGTAGTGATATCATATACATTACTGAAGCCGGAGAGGGTAGCATCTACATAGCCTCCCTTTGAACCAGGGGCGTAATTGGAACTAAATTTATAATTGCATGTTGCTGGCAGATTCAACCAGCTAGGGAGTAAAATATCTGAAGAAGGATTACAATTGCCAACCGTAAAATCAACAATTCCATCATTTCCCTGGGGGATAATCTGGTCGTCGTCAAAGGCCCAGCTATAAAGATAAGTGTAATAAAATGCAGCATCCTTTCTTAATAAGACATATAGTTTGAATTCAAAATGGTCGACCTGGTTCAGATAGTCTCCATAAGTGACTTTTAATGGCTGGCCTTCACCTTTCCAGGTTTCATTACTGAAGGTTTGCTGTAAAGTCCCATTCCTGTAAACTTCAATTTTAAAAATAGCTGGCATATCGAGTTTTAGTCCGCCTGACTGCCCCGCATAGAGCGAACCTACATAATCGGCTGTACTCTTGATGCAGAGATCCCCGAAAAATGTCTCTTCCCGCACAACTACCTGATGTATTTGGAAATAAGTGAACCCAAAATCGGTAAAGTGATCCATTTCGTAACATATTACCTCTACCGGTAACTCAACCTTTTTGAAAGATTCAATGGTAAATGGAATATTCAATGGTGAAACCACATAAGGAGCATAGTTGCTTCCTGCATGGGGTGAAGCCGACAACATCACATCGTCAGTTACATTATTTGGTGTATTGTTGTCATTCCACAGCGTGAACTCTTTAAGAGTGTGGTAACCGGCAAGAAGAAACAGTGAGTTTGTATAAGGCATGCCGCCGATATAAAACACATCGATATGGTAAGTTGAGTCATCGATGACGGCCGTTGCATAATCGGCTGATGAATTGATGCAATTAATGGTATCCGTAGATTTAAGGTTACCCAGATTTGCTCCGGGTGCAATGGAGAATATCACACCCTGGTTAGACTGATTTGTTTTATCGATTTCGAGCTTATTACAGCCGGTTAAAACAATAAATCCCCAAACAAAGAATCCAAGTACGAATATTCGGTTCATTTGCATAATCTAATTCTCCATGTACGAAAAAACCACATCTTCCTTTTCAATGTATTCAATTTATCAAAGTATCATGGCTGATAAACATTTTCCGCATTTCTATAACCCGGTTTGTCCATGTACCAGTCAGGAAATGAAAGCCCACCGGAAATTGCCCATGGAACAAAATGGTTGTATGTATTCACAATATCGATGGTCTCTTTCGGGTATGCAAAATTCTGGCAGATATTGATCGCCCATGGCAGGTTATTCTCTGTACGGTAATAACGGCCCTGGGAGGGAATCGAACGGTCCTGGGCTTTACCAAAATAATCAGCACTGGCAAGGCCGGTTGGCAAATAATCAGGCAGGTGCACTTCAATACCGCGATTCAAACCGACGATCAGGAATGGATTAAAATTGGAAAGATTCACCTGATTCATGGTATATTTAGGTGTGGGAAAAATCATATGAACAGTAACGGAAGCAGGTGTAACATAGGGCGCTCCAGGTGTAGTATTGACACCGATTCCCACCCCTGGTGCCTTCATCAGGTTAAAAACATCATCAAAAACTATGACTGTGGGTTTATTCTGTCCAGTTTCCAACCCTTGAGCATTAAGGGAGATATAACCCTCCTGAAGGTCAAAACCAGTGATAGTCATATCGCCTGACTGTATGATATTATTCGGAAACTGGAATCCAAAACCATTGTGAAGTGAAGCTCCGAAAGCTTTTATAGTGAATGTTCCGAATATTTCCACAATTTTGTTTGAACTGTTGGTTACCGTTTTAAACCGGTAATCACATACAAGGTCATTAAAATCATAGTCACCCTGACCTGGCCAAAGGTCCTCAAAGGCCAGGGTTCCATTTCCGGTGGCAGGGAAATAATTGTCAAAGCACCGGGTTGGGTCGTTTGGATAGTCGTCAACATCGTCCGGGCAGCCATCACCATCAGAATCATTTCCCGGAGCTGAAATTGTTACGGTTATGGTTGCCACGTCACAAAATGCATTAATATCGCACACCTGGTAGTTGATAGTTGCAGTTCCTGAATAATTTAGGGCTGGAGTAAAGGTTACAACACCAGAATTATTTTTGGTGAATACCCCGATTGTTACAGAAGGGGCTGTTCCTGCCACAAATGCAACTGAGGATGCAACTAGTGTACCTGAACCTGCTATATCATTGGCCAAAACATTGATATTTACCTGTGTGTTGATGACTGTCGAACAGTTATCATTGATTGCATCTGGTCCTGTCGGATTTCCTCCGTTACACCCTGTGTTGTAGCAATTCATCACAGTGATAAAATCGGTTACATTAAAACTGGCGATCTGGAGCATCAAATTTGCCTTTGCCGATGTTTGTTGTGCCTGCAAACCTCCCGTGAGGGTATAGGTTACTGTGAACATCCCGGCCTGCCCATTTCCTATTCCCTGTGTACCGTCGATCTTGAAACCCTGGAATGGGATTGATCCGCCAAGGTCGGGACCCATTGAGATGTTTGAATACGTCATTGTGCCTGAAATCACCTGTACACTTACATTTGAGTAGGTTCCCGGCACGGCCTGAATAGCATAACAAGTGAGTGCTTTGCATAAATTTCCACCACAACCGTTATGCTCAACACTCAGAACTATTGTATGTGTGTTGTTCGTATTATTGCAGATGACCGATTGGATGGTTGTGGTGAAGCCACCACCATTAGATTTCGTCACATCGCAAACCTGATCCTGAGCGAAACCATTCAAAGAAACCAGCATAACAAAGAATACCTGCAATGCAAAATTCCGCATACAATGACTTTGAAATTTCATGATCCTGGGCATTAAAAAGTATATGATATTTTATCCCCGGCAATTTTCACCTCGTAGCTTTTTCCACCAAAAACCAGAATCACAAATTGCTCCGATGACGGTATTGCCAGCATCGTTAAATACAGCTCTCCGGGTAAAAGCATCGCCTTTTCATAAATACTCCCCGCGGAGGATTTAATAATAACTGCTCCATGCTTTGCAGCAGTCAGGCTTATTGACACATCCCGCGTGGTTTTCCAGTTAAAGTCCGGGGCCACTTTCAGTTCCACCATCGAATTAACTGATTCCGGATTACTTGCAGGGATAGCAGAATCTATCTCCTTCTTGCACCCTGCCTGAGACATCATCAAGATAGCAAGACCGAAAAGTAACCTTCGGGTCATCCCAGACACACAAGTAAAATAAGTTTTCATTTTCCCCAATTTTCCAAATTCACCACAAATGTAAAACCATGCAATTGACAAGGAAAGGAGGAATTAGCATCTGTGGCGATATCGCGGGTAACTGTATACTTCAAATAAGTAAGTGCATCTTTACCTGCTTTGTTAATATATTATCTCTGCCAGAAAATCTTAATGTTCTCAAAATGGTTAATTTTGCCTTCCTTATCCTGACCGATGTCCTCCAACATTCTTAATGAACTTAATGAAGCGCAGCGCAATGCCGTGATTGCTACCAATGGTCCGGTGATGGTCATTGCCGGTGCCGGATCCGGAAAAACCCGGGTACTCACCTACCGGGTGGCCTACCTTGTTGAAAAAGGTGTGGATCCTTTCCACATTCTGGCTCTGACATTTACCAATAAGGCAGCCCGGGAAATGAAAGACCGTATCATACCGCTTGTAGGTCCGGAAGCACAGAATGTATGGATGGGAACCTTCCATTCTGTTTTTGCCAGGGTGTTGCGGATTGAAGGACATTTGCTCGGGTATCCTTCGAATTACACTATATATGATACCGACGACACCAAACGGGTAATGAAAAACCTGATCAAGGAAAATAACCTTGACGACAAGGTATATCAGCCTGGCTATATCCTGCATCGGATATCTTCTGCCAAAACCAGCCTTTTGTCGGCTGAGGATTACAACGCCAACCCGGAACTCACTGAATATGACTCCTTCTCGGGTAAACCTTTGACAGGAAAGCTTTACCTGCAGTACCAGAACCGTTTGCGCCGTGCCTCTGCCATGGATTTCGATGACCTGTTGTTCAACATGAATGTGTTATTACGCGACTTTCCGGATGTACTTTACAAATACCAGCAGAAATTTCATTATATCCTCGTTGATGAGTATCAGGACACCAACTATGCACAGTATCTTATCGTCAAGAAACTGGCAGCAAACAACGAAAACCTTTGTGTCGTAGGCGATGACGCCCAGAGCATTTATGGTTTCCGGGGGGCCAACATTCAGAATATCCTGAATTTCAGAAGCGACTACCCTGATCACCAGGTTTTTAAACTTGAACAGAATTACCGTTCGACCAAAACGATTGTTGAAGCCGCCAATAGCATTATTGCCAATAATAAAAACCAGATATATAAAGAGATCTGGACTGAAAATGAGGAAGGCCCGATGATACCTCTGATCAGGGCATCAACCGACAATGAAGAAGCGAACCTTGTGGCGCAATCGATATTCGAAAACAAAATGCACCAGCGGTTGGCCAATTCCGATATTGCCATTCTCTACCGTACTAATGCCCAGTCGCGGACCCATGAAGAAGCATTAAGACGACTTAATATCCCATGCAGGATCTATGGTGGTCAGTCCTTCTATCAGCGAAAAGAGGTCAAAGACATTCTTGCCTATTTCCGACTTTCGATAAACCAGCGCGATGAAGATGCGCTTCTGAGAATCATAAATTATCCAGCGCGGGGAATAGGAAAAACCACCCTCGAAAAACTGATCATACTGGCAGATGAGAAGAAGAAAAGTCTGTTCGAGATTATCGACAATCCGGCTGCTAACAATATCAGATTGGCAGATGCAACAGCGCAGAAAATCTATGCTTTTGTGACCATGATCAGGAGTTTTGGAGCCATGATGAAGACCAAGAATGCCTTTGAGATGGCAAAGCATATCGCGGGTTCAAGCGGACTGATGAAGGAACTCTACGAAGATAAAACACCGGAAGGTGTGAGCCGGTTTGAGAACCTTGAGGAGTTGCTCAATGCGATCAAAGATTTCACAGATACACCAAGATCTAACCCCGAAACGGGTGAAATCGAAGAAAATGTGATGCGGACCCTCGACGAATTCATGCAGGATATAGCGCTCATCACGGATGCCGACAAAGGTGATGAAGATGACAAAGACCGTGTTACCCTGATGACCGTTCATTCGGCAAAAGGGCTGGAGTTCCCTTATGTTTATGTCGTAGGCATGGAAGAGAACCTGTTCCCCTCCATTCAATCGCTTAACTCCCGGGCCGACCTGGAGGAGGAGCGAAGGCTTTTTTACGTAGCCATCACTCGGGCCGAACGAAAACTAACGTTAAGTTACGCCGAAAACCGCTACCGTTGGGGAACTCCGACGATGTGCGAGCCCAGCAGGTTCATCCGGGAGATCCCGGAAAGGTTTATCGATTTCCCGAAGAAAGCAACAATTAAGAAGGAGAGCTTCTCAAACCAGCTTAACTGGTCGGCTACATTGCCGGGGCTCGACCTTCCTCCAAAAAAAGTGACCCTGCCCAAAAATTTCCAGAAGATAGAAAAATTACCCCATCAAACACAAGCTTTTACTCCATCCGGACCACCATCGGAAGTAGAGGATATCCAAAATGGCATGGAGGTAATGCACGAGCGGTTTGGTAAAGGAAAAGTAATTAACCTTGAAGGGGCGGGACCCAACAAAAAAGCTACCGTTTTTTTCCCCGGAGTGGGCAACAAACAGCTTCTTCTGCGATTTGCCAAACTCACGATCGTAAGCTGAACGGATAAAAATATCGGGATATCGAGCGGAGATTTGTATCTTTGTAAAAAATTTTATAGTGAACGAAACAATGGAATACAATACCACCCGTGAGATGATGGTCATCCCGGAGTATGGTCGGAACGTCCAGCGGATGATCCAGTTTGCCTGTACCATCGAAGACCGCGAGCAGCGAAATAAAGCAGCTAAATTTATCATTAATGTCATGGGGCAGCTAAACCCTGCTGTCAAAGAATCGGGCGATTATAAACATAAGCTCTGGGATCATTTATATATCATTGCAGATTTTAAGCTTGACGTGGATGCTCCATACCCCCCTCCCCCTCCCCTCTCGCTGAGCACGAAACCTGAAACGCTTTCTTACCACGATAAGGAGATCGAATTCAAACATTATGGCAAGAACATCGCGCTGATGATCGAAAAAGCCACTGAATATGAGGATGGTCCGGAGAAAGACGCCCTGGTGATTTCCATAGCAAACCACATGAAAAAATCCTACCTGAACTGGAACCGTGAATCTGTAAATGACGAACTGATTGAACTGCACCTTAAAGTGCTTTCACAGGATCGTCTCAAACTCCATCAGGATTTCAGGTTTGCCCACACAAATGATATTCTTGCACGAAATACACCGGTAAAAAGAAAACAATTCAGACCCAACCCCAACGGCAACTTCAACAAACCTTCCTTCAATAAACCTGATTTTAACCAACGCGGGCGCAACAAGCCTCAATGAGTTCTTTCGAGATCATCGGAGGAAGAAAACTAACGGGTGAGATCACCCCGCAGGGAGCCAAAAATGAGGCACTGCAGGTAATTTGTGCAGTGCTTTTAACGCCCGAAAAGGTTACCATTCATAATATTCCCAATATTCTTGATGTTAACAAACTGATTGAACTTCTTCAATCGGTAGGTGTAATTGTTACCAAAAGCGGTACCTCTACCTTTTCATTTGAAGCCAGGGAAGTCAACTTTGATTACCTGCTCACCAAAGATTTCCGGGATAAAGTTGCAAGCCTTCGGGGTTCAATTATGATCCTGGGCCCCATGCTCGCCAGGTTCAGAAAAGGGTTCGTGTATGTGCCCGGCGGGGATAAAATTGGCCGGCGCAGACTTGACACCCATTTTTTGGGTCTGCAGAAACTCGGGGCACGGTTCGATTACAATGCAGACGATCAGCAATTCACCGTGACCGCTCCAAAACTGGAAGGGACCTATATGCTGCTCGATGAAGCTTCCGTGACCGGTACAGCAAACATTGTTATGGCTGCCGTAATGGCGAAAGGAACCACGACCATTTTCAATGCAGCCTGCGAACCTTATCTGTTTCAGTTGTGCACCATGCTCGTGCAAATGGGTGCGCGGATTGAAGGCATTGGCTCAAACCTGATTACAATTCAAGGGGTTGAAGAACTTCACGGTTGCACCCACACGCTTTTGTCTGACATGATCGAAGTGGGAAGTTTTATCGGACTTGCAGCCATGACAGGCTCGGAAATTTGTATTAAAAATGTTGACTACCAGCGCCTCGGCCTGATCCCGGATGTATTCCGAAGGCTGGGGATCAGGCTCGAAAAAAAAGGCGATGATATCTATGTCCCCGCTCAGGAACACTATGAAGTGGAAAATTTCATGGATGGCTCCATCATGACCATCGCCGATGCACCCTGGCCGGGATTTACCCCCGACCTTATCAGTATTGTCCTCGTCGTTGCAACCCAGGCGCGGGGTAGTGTGCTTATCCATCAGAAAATGTTTGAAAGCCGTCTCTTTTTTGTGGATAAAATCATCGATATGGGTGCTAAAATCATTCTTTGCGATCCCCACCGTGCAACGGTTATCGGACTTGACCACCAGTATCCCCTCCGCGGTATCCGCATGTCATCCCCAGATATCCGGGCGGGAGTTGCGTTACTAATTGCTGCACTTTCCGCCAAAGGAAAAAGCATTATCGACAACATTGAACAGATCGACCGCGGATACCAGGATATCGATACCCGTTTGCGGCGACTCGGTGCCGAAATCCGAAGGATTTCCGGCTGACAATTTGTCGCAAATCATTAACTGGCAGGTTTTTTGTCAACAGCGAAACGAATACTATTCGAAGCATAAATTTGTTATGATACGGAAACGAAAAAAGGAAGCCGAAGAGAACATGAAAAAACACGAAGAAGCGAAACATGACCTGGATGAGAGCCCGGCAGAGATCAAAGATAATGCGGAAGCGACGCGGGAAACAACAGATGGAAGATCAAAAGAGGAACAACTCGAAGCACAGGTTGCAGACCTGAACGATCGTTTCCTCAGGTTATATTCTGAATTCGACAATTACAGGAAGCGCACGCTGAAAGAGAAGATCGAGCAAAGCAAATTTGCCGCAGCAGATGTGATCACAAAACTGTTGCCGGTTCTTGATGATTTTGAACGTGCATTAAAAGCCTTTGATACTGCAGGAGAAGCAAACCAGGCGTTGAAAGACGGACTGATCCTTATCTTCAATAAATTTCTTTCCGCACTGAATCAGCAAGGTCTTGAGCAGATGCGCACCATCGGCGAAAATTTTGATACAGATTTCCATGAAGCCATTACCAACATCCCGGCTTCTGACCCTGAAATGAAGGGTAAAATTCTGGATGAAATAGAAAAGGGTTATCTCCTGGGAGGTAAGGTAATTCGATACGCCAAGGTCGTAGTTGGAAATTAATAAGTTATGACAAAACGTGATTACTACGAGATTCTGGAAGTAAGCAAGAATGCTACACCGGACGAGTTGAAAAAAGCCTATCGGAAACAGGCATTAAGATACCATCCTGATAAAAATCCCGGTGACCATGCGTCCGAGGATAAATTCAAGGAGGCTGCTGAAGCCTATGAAGTGCTGAATGATCCCAACAAAAGGAGCCGTTACGACCAGTATGGTCATGCAGGCCTTGGGAACAATGGGCATGGTGGATTTGGCGGTGGTGGAATGTCGATGGAAGACATTTTCAGCCATTTCGGGGATATTTTTGGCGGAGGGATGGGCAATGACCCATTCAGCTCGTTTTTTGGCGGCGGAGGAGGTCGTCGTGGAAAGACCGTGAACCGCGGATCCAACCTGCGGGTGAAAGTAAAACTCACCCTTGAGGAAATTGCCAACGGTGTTGAGAAGAAGATCAAAGTAAATAAGTTTGTTGCCTGCAATACCTGCCAGGGAACGGGTGCCAAAGGAGGAAGTTCCTTTACTACCTGCTCCACATGCAAAGGTTCCGGCCATGTGACCAAAGTTACCTCCACTTTTTTAGGCCAGATGCAAACTACGTCAACCTGTCCGCATTGTGGAGGCGAGGGACAAATCATCACGGATAAATGTACTGATTGTGCAGGAAATGGCATTGTGAAGGGTGAAGAGGTTATTGCCATCCGGATACCTGCTGGTGTTGCCGAAGGGATGCAACTGTCCATGGGTGGCAAAGGCAATGCAGCTGCCAGGGGCGGTGTAGCTGGGGACTTGCTTATCCAGATCGAGGAGATAAGTCACGACCTGTTCGACCGTGATGGAAACAACCTTCACTACGAACATTTTATTACCTTTACGGATGCGGCATTAGGTACCAGCATCGAAATTCCTGCAATTGACGGAAAAGTCAAGGTAAAGGTTGAACCCGGTACACAAAGCGGGAAGGTGATGCGATTAAGAGGCAAAGGACTCCCCAGTGTAAATGCTTATGAAGGCAAGGGTGACCTGCTCATTACAGTTCACGTCTGGACACCGAAGACGCTTAACAAGGAGGAAAAATCCATCCTCGAAAAACTGGGGAAGGCAGCCAATTTTCAGCCGGCACCGGGAACCAAAGACAAGAGCTTCTTTTCACGCATGAAAGACTATTTTGACCAATAATTAACACATGGACCTTTTTATTGCCCGAAATGTATCCAAGCAATTTGCTAACCACAAGGCCCTCGATGACGTTAGTATCAGTGTTCCGGAAGGTACCATTTTCGGCCTGCTCGGACCAAACGGAGCCGGCAAGACCACACTGATCCGCATTATCAACCAGATCATCGCACCTGACGAAGGGGAACTGATCTTCGAGGGACGGAACCTTCAACCAAACGATATTGCCAGGATTGGTTATCTTCCCGAAGAACGGGGTCTTTATAAAAAAATGACGGTCGGCGAGCAATCCTTGTATCTGGCTCAACTGAAAGGATTAAGTAAAGCCGAGGCCAAAAAAAAACTGAACTACTGGTTCGAGAAATTCGAAATCAAGGGGTGGTGGAATAAAAAGGTAGAAGAGTTGTCCAAAGGGATGCAGCAGAAAGTACAATTCCTTGTCACCATCATTCATGAGCCGAAATTGCTGATCTTTGATGAACCCTTCAGTGGCTTTGACCCGATCAATGCCAACATGCTTAAGGAGGAGATCATTTCCCTGAAGCAGAAAGGGGCAACCATTATCTTTTCCACCCACAACATGTCATCCGTTGAAGAACTTTGCGATCACATCGCGCTCATAAACCGATCAAAGGTGATCCTGAACGGACTCGTACGGGAGATAAAGAAGACTTTTAAGACCAATACGTTCGAGGTTAGTTATAACTCATTTGATGGGGCACTTGAACCATTGTTGCCTTCCACCTTTAGCGTTTTAAGCGAAAGCCATGATGCCGATCATCGCCATGCACGCATCCGGTTGCCCAAAGAAAGTACGCCAAACGACCTTTTGAAGGCAATGATCCCACATGCAACCATTTATTCCTTCACCGAACTGATTCCTGACATGAACGACATCTTTATTCAGGCCGTTACCAGCCAGAATGCCCAAACTCTAACCACGCCACTACGATGAACAAGGTTCTGCTTATCATACAGCGTGAGTACCTGACACGGGTCAAGAAACGCTCTTTCATCATCATGACGATCCTCGGTCCGCTTTTGATGGCTGCAATTGTGGTTGTACCAATGTTCCTGGCAACCCGGAACAACGAGTTGAAAACCGTAGCCGTAATAGACGAAACAGGCATCTTCTTCGAAAAATTCAAAGATTCCGACGATCTGAAATTCCATTATCTCGTAAGTGATCTTGCTTCCGCAAAAGCCGGTTTCACAAAAAGCGGAGACCATGCCCTGCTATATATCCCCAAACCCAGCGTGAGCCTTCCATCAAATGCGATCCTTTACGCCTCCGGAAACGTGAACATCAATGTTAAATCTTACATACGTAACGTGATGAGCAAACAGGTGGAAGAGCTGAAACTGGAAGCAAAGTTGAACGACCTTCAGCCTGACAAAGCAAATCCGATAGCAGTCGACGATATCCTTCGTTCCATAAAAACCAATATCGATATCACAACTTTAAAGATCGGCGAAAACGGAAAAGAAGAAAAAAGTTATACAGAGATCAGTATGGTACTTGGTATGTTTGCCGGTATCCTGATCTACTTCTTCATTTTCATGTTTGGTTCACAGGTAATGCGGGGGGTAATTGAGGAAAAAACAAGCCGTATTGTTGAGGTTATCATTTCGTCGGTAAAACCTTTTCAGCTGATGATGGGCAAGATCATTGGTGTTGGGTTGGTGGGGCTGACTCAATTTCTGTTATGGGTGGTACTCACCTTCGTGATCATTACGGCGGTAACGACAACCATGACACGTAACTCAGCAGGCAAACAATCGGTCAGTGAACAATTTATAAAGCAAAATCCGGCCATATCACAACAGGCACAAGCCCTTGCTGTTGAGCCTAAAGGCCAATCAGACAATGGCGTAAATGAGGTAATGGAAGCTCTGAATACGGTGAATTTTCCTGTGATGATAGGTTCGTTTCTCTTTTTCTTCCTCTTTGGCTACCTGATGTATGGTTCTTTGTTTGCAGCGATTGGCGGGGCTGTGGATAGTGAAGCAGACACTCAGCAATTTATGCTACCGGTTACCATGCCATTAATTCTTGCCATCGTTATCTCACAGTATATTATTCAGGATCCGGGAGGCCCTGTCGCGTTCTGGTTCTCGATCTTCCCTTTAACCTCGCCTGTTGTGATGATGATACGCATTCCTTTTGGTGTTCCCACACTGGAGGTCGCACTGTCTATGGTCCTCCTTCTTCTCGGGTTCATCGGCACTACCTGGATGGCAGCAAAAATATACCGCACCGGAATTCTGATGTACGGTAAAAAAGTAAATTATAAGGAGTTGTGGAAATGGATCCGTTATAAATGATTGACCTCAGCGTCGTTTTTGATACCAGGTAAAGGTCATTTACTTATCGAGCATTTTCGTCCATTCGTATTTTTTCCTCTTTTTCCAGTCTTTCTTATGATACACATAGCTGATGATCAGAGGCAGCACGCTTGTGGCTTCGGCATAAACCATTTTTTCATACTCCGTGTCCACCTTGCCCCATGATGATGCCTCTTTCAGCGTTGAACTTGAGCAGGCTCCGTCGCGCGGATCAGCAACAGTTATCTGGATGGCATATTTATGCATCGGCACCTCTTTGCCCAGGACTTCGGCGCATATCACCGTATCCTGAACGAAATTTTTCGGCACTCCACCGCCAATCATGAACAAACCACTACCCTTGGCAGCCATTTTGATTTTCGTAAGTTCAAGAAAATCTGCAACAGAATCAATGGATACATGCTTTTTGGGATTGTCCCACTGGTGTTTGACGAGGCCAAAACCGGCACTGCTGTCACTGAAAGCAGGGCAGAAAATAGGAACGTTATTTTCGTAGCATGCCTGAATCAGAGAGTCCTTCTTTTTGGAATTCTTCACTAACCACTTTCCCATTTCGCGAATAAATTCGCGGGAAGAGTAAGGTCTAGGTTCCAGTGCATTGGCAATTTTGTTAATTGTCATATCGCACGCTTGCAGTTCCTGTTCATCAATGTAGGTATCGTAGATCCGGTCGATATAGTTGTCGCGAAGCAAATGGTCATCAACATTATAACTTCCCTTGTAATGCTTATACCCAAGCGCTTCAAAGAAATCCATATCAACGATGGAGGCACCGGTTGCAACGATGGTGTCGACCATGTTGTTTTTTACCATGTCAACGTAAACCTGCATACAGCCACCGGCGCTGGTACTTCCGGCAAGGGTTAAAAACACGGTACAACCTTTATCCCTGATCATCATGTTAAGGATATCGGCTGCAGCCGCCGTATCACGCGAAGTAAATGACATATCCCGCATCGCATTGATTATGGGGGTGGAATCAAAAGATTTCACATCAATATGCTTTACAACCTCTTTCAATAACTCCTTCTTCTTCATTTTTCGTTTATTTGATTATTGCCTACAGGAAGCGCCAAAAAAAAGTTGTCGCCTGGCACAAAAGTAACTAATATCCTAAAATTTTAAGCATAGACTTGAAACTTTGCTCTTTTGAAAACAGTTTGGTGGTAATCTCATCAGTCTCCTCATCAAGATCAATCAGTACATGCTTTGGAGCAGGGATAAGGCAATGCTGAATTCCTCCGTAACCGCCGATCGCCTCCTGGTATGCCCCGGTATGGAACATTCCTATATACTGCGGTTCAGTCTGATCGAATTTTGGGAGGTAAACCGCATTGCTATGTTCTTCTGCATTGTAAAAATCCTCGCTGTCGCAGGTAAGTCCACCCAGAAACACACGTTCATACTCCACATCCCAGTTGTTAATTGCAAGTAGAATAAATTTCTGGTTGATGGCCCACGTATCAGGTAAAGTATTCATAAATGAGCTGTCAATCATGTTCCAGATTTCTCGGTCATTCTGCCGCTTCTGGTCAATAATAGAGAATAATACAGCGCCACTTTCACCAACTGTAAATGATCCGAATTCAGTAAATATATCCGGATCAGGCACTTCATTACGTTCACATATACTCTGTATCTGAGCAATGATCTCCTCAGCCATATACTCATAATCGTACACAAAGTCGAGTGAGTTTTTAATTGGAAGCCCCCCACCAATGTTTAAAGCTGTTAACTCCGGACAGATTTTTTTCAAGTCGCAATAAACCTGCACACTCTTGGTTAACTCATTCCAATAATACGCTTTATCCTTCATCCCGGTGTTGATAAAGAAGTGTAGCATCTTCAACTCAAACTTGGGATTATCTTTGATCTTCTCCTGAAAATAGGGAATAATGTCGTTATACCGGATCCCAAGCCGCGAAGTATAGAAATCAAATTTTGGTTCCTCTTCAGAGGCAATGCGAATGCCAAGTTTAAGTTTATGCTGGATACCGGCTTCAATTTTTTCCAATTCAAAAATGTTATCCAGGACAGGTATCACGTTGGTAAACCCATTATTGACAAGGTTTACGATGTTCTCAATATACATGGGACGCTTGAAACCGTTGCAAATTATATAACGGTCCTTGCTGAACAAACCGCGTTCGGTCAGGTCTTCAATCAGGTTGATATCGAAGGCCGACGAGGTCTCAAGATGGACATCATTTTTGAGTACCTCCTCTAACACAAAGCTGAAGTGTGAACTTTTTGTGCAATAACAATAATGGTAGTCACCCTGGTAATCCACCTTTGCCATGGCAACGTTGAAAAGTCTTTTTGCACGCTGAATCTGGGAACTTATTTTAGGCAGGTAACTTATTTTGAGTGGTGTTCCGTATTGCTTAATGATGTCCATTAAGGAGACTTTATGAAAATAAAGTTCATTATCAATTACCTCAAACTCCTGCTGAGGAAAATCAAAGGTCTGTTCTATCAGATCAATATACTTATTTTTCATGATATTTTTATTACATGTAAATTACACGAATTGATTAATTTTTCCTGATGTAAGTCACACGGATTTATTTATAACTGCAAATTTAATGCATTTATTCTTATGAATTCCTGATCAAAATAATTTCTCAATTGACAAACTTGGTGTAATTTTGAATCTGATATTGCACCCCGGATCGTGATAATCGTCATTTTTCAGCCATGTCGAGCCTAACGGAGTTGTTATTGATTGAAATGTCGCGGCGAAACACAGACCTCATCGCGAATATCATCTTTCAAAAACCTGAGCTATTTGACGAACTCATGTCCATTTTTCTTACCGGCCCCGACCCGGCAAACCGGCGTGCTGCCTGGGTTGCCGATATAGTTTCAGAAAAAAGGCCCGATCTGATGAGACCTCATCTTCACAAACTCGCGGCGGGGTTGTCAATTCCGGGTCACAACGCATTAAAAAGACATACTTTACGGATCCTAGCACGGTCTCCACTCCCTGAGACAGAATTGCTTGGAGGAATCATCAATATATGCTTTGACTGGTTTACTTCACCATCGATTCCTGCTGCCCCCAAGGTTTTCTGTATGGAACTCCTTTACCGGATCTCGGAAATTGAACCGGATCTGAAAATGGAACTTGCCGATTCCATAGAATGGAGAATGAACGAAGGTACACCAGGCTTCAGGATCCGGGGCCGGAAAATACTCGGTAAATTACTCAGGGAGATAAATCTGCCAAACAAATAAACCCCATGAAAAGACGCTTTGCGATACTGACATTCGTATTGTTATCTGTGATAACCAATCTAAAATGCCAGATCTATTTCAAAAACAACAATACTGAACCAGTTTATGTCGCATTTGCACAATATGTCATCAAACCCTCGGGTGGTACGTGGCAAACAAAGGGATGGTGGACAGTAAACCCGGGCAGAACCCACCTGGCATACGAAAATCCGGGGCCGAACGACAGTATCGGATACTGGTGCATGACCACCCTGTCGAACGACATTTTTGAAGGAACAAAACCACTGCTTGTTCACCCCGACGAAAAATTCAACATTCAGCCTGCCGATAAAAAAGAAGTTGCAGATGCCCACCCGGCACTTGAGTGGTACAAGTTCAGGATGATGCGGCTAAAACCAGGAACCACCACAGGAACCATTACGTTCAAACAATAGCAAAAGGACCGCCAGGACCTGTGTTTGAAATAAAAAGTCCGATTCCTTGTCCGGTACTAATATTATATTGGTTTTTTCAATGATTTATTCTAATTTTGCACCCTCAAAAAAAGAAGGTTAGAAATATATTCTATTAAAATTCAAATCTCATGCAGAACAAAGGTGTTATAAAGTTTTTTGCGATCACGTTCATTTTGGTGTGTTTGTTCCAATTGTCGTTTACCTTCATCAGCTACCGTTACGCCGGCAAGGCTGAGGATTATTCAACAGCACCCGCAGTGCAGCAGATGGCAGACAAGATGGCCAAGGGAGACCCCATTAAACTGGAATATTATTATGATTCTATTTCCAAGGCCCGCCTGGAATATTTCAACGATTCGATGGCGAACGTTGATGTTTACAACATACTTCTCAAGAAATATACCCTGAAGGATGTGAGAGAGCGCGAAATCAACCTCGGCCTTGACCTGAAAGGCGGGATGAACGTAACGATGGCGGTATCCGTTCCGGATGTGATCCGCGCACTTTCGGGCTATAACCAGGACCCTACCTTTAACAAAGCTCTTCAGAAAGCAATAGATAAAGAAAAGACCAGTACCCGCGATTTCGTTGACCTCTTTTACGAATCCTTCAAGGAGACCGATCCGAATGCCAAACTGGCTGCAATTTTCAACACTGTTGAGTTGAAAGACAAGATTAACTTCAACTCGACCAACAATGAGGTTATCGCCGTCATCCGCAAAGAGAGCAACGATGCCATCGACCGCACCTACAACATCCTGAGAACTCGTATCGACCGTTTCGGTGTAGTTCAGCCCAACATCCAACGTTTACAAACAGCCGGGCGTATTCTTATCGAACTTCCTGGCATTAAGGACCCCGAACGTGTACGAAAACTGCTACAGGGAACTGCCCAGCTTGAATTCTGGGAAACCTACCAGTATCCCGACATTTACAGCTACTTTGCAGAAGCAAACAAGAAATTGGGTGCCATCATGAATTCTGAACTGGATACCCTGAAGGCTGACAGCACCCTGAAGGCTGACACGGCAGCAACGACAAAAGCCATCGCATCGAAACAAACACTGAAGGAGAAAAAAGAGAAGAAGAAAGAGAATGCCAAGCCAATACTGGCCGCAGCCAAAGACACTTCCAAAAAAGACACTTCCAAAGCCAACGCACTATTGAAGCAGATTGGCAAAGATACCTCCGCTGCCAACACCGCTGCGAAAAAGAATGAAAATTTCGAACAGTATGCAAAAACCAATCCCCTCTTCGCATATTTAAATCCGGCAATTTACCAGACCAAAGACAACCAGTATGTTCCTGGAAAAACTGCCATGGTAGGTCGTGCCTTTATCAAGGATACAGCGCGGGTTAACCACATGCTGCGCATAGTAAAAAACGTATTTCCGCGCGACATGAAATTGGCCTGGACTGTAAAGCCACGCGATGAAGGTGCAAAAGACATCCTTGAACTGGTTGCTTTAAAAATCACTTCACGCGACGGCAGCCCTGCTCTTGGCGGAGATGTGATCACCACTGCCCGTCAGGATTACGACCCTAATGGCCGTGTTGAGGTTACCATGTCCATGAATTCGGAAGGAGCCCGCATCTGGAAACGGCTTACCGGCGACAACATCGGGAAACAAGTTGCCATTGTTCTCGATGGCTATGTTTACAGCTATCCAAACGTCAATGGTGAAATCCCAAATGGAATGTCATCCATCACCGGAGGAAACATGACGGTTGAAGAGGCGCAGGACCTTGCCAATATTCTCAAAGCCGGTAAACTCCCGGCTCCTGCACGTATTGTTGCAGAGGAAATTGTCGGACCTTCACTGGGTCAGGAATCCATTGATGCCGGTCTGCTCTCATTTATCATCGCCTTTATTGGTGTACTCCTTTATATGTCGCTTTACTATGGACGCGCAGGACACGTGGCTGATGTTGCTCTTTTTGCCAACGTATTCTTCTTGTTCGGCGTTCTGGCTTCCATTGGCGCGGTTCTCACAATGCCCGGTATTGCCGGTATTGTGCTAACCCTTGCTATGGCTGTTGACTCGAACGTTATCATTTACGAGCGAATGCGAGAGGAGATGCGGGCAGGAAAAGGAATGCGGCTGGTTGTGAAAGATGGCTTCCATCATGCCCTCTCGGCGATTATTGACGGACACGTTACGACAATTCTTACAGGTATCGTCCTTTACATTTTCGGCTCAGGTCCTGTTCAGGGCTTCGCAACTACCCTGGTAATCGGACTTGTTTTGTCACTGTTCTCATCGATCTTCATTGCACGTCTGGTATTCGAATGGATGCTCGATCGCAATATGAATATCACGACCGGGAACAAATACACCATGAATCTTTTCCAGCACATCAACATCGATTTCATCGGACTTCGTAAAAAGATGTACATCCTCTCTATCGCCATTATCCTGCCCGGGGTGGTCAGTATTTTTGTACGCGGACTTGATCCGGGACTTGACTTCACGGGAGGACGGAGCTATATCGTTCGTTTTGATCAGGGTGTAAACACTACGCAGGTTCGTGAATCGTTGCGAAAAGTCTTTGGCGAATCTCCTGAAGTAAAAACCTTTGGACCGAAAAACCAGATTAAGATCACCACCAAGTTCATGATTAATGAGCGCGGCGACAAATCCGATTCGGTTGTCAATACAAGGCTTTTCGAAGGCGTGAAAGGATTCTACAAGACTCCGGTCACCTATACACAGTTCAACTCCAACGACCCGACAAAAATAGTTGGGGAACTCAGCTCGCAGCGCGTTGACCCGACCATTTCCTACACCTTAATCTGGCGGGCAGTCATGGCAGTGTTCTTCTCTCTGATCATCATCTTCGTTTACATTGCCTTACGTTTCAAAAACTGGCAATTCGGAATCGGAGGGGTTATCTCACTGGCCCACGACTCACTGATCATTATTACCATGTTTACCCTGTTCCACGGCATACTCCCTTTCGGAATGGAGATAGATCAGCATTTTATCGCAGCGCTGTTAACGATCATCGGTTACTCCATCATGGATACCGTTATCATCTTTGACAGGATCCGTGAATATCGCGCCCTCTACCCCAAACGTGAACTCTCGCAAAATATCAATGCAGCTATCAACAGTACCCTCGGACGAACCATCAACACGTCGGGTGTAACATTGGTTGTTCTTATCACCATTTTCATCTTTGGTGGTGAAGTCCTCCGCGGATTTACATTTGCACTTATCATCGGGGTTGTTTCCGGTACTTACTCCTCAGTATTCAATGCTACGCCAATTGCCTACGATATAATCATGTGGCAACAACACCGCAAAGAAAAGAAAGAGCTGGCCGCAGGCAGGAAGATCAAATAAAACTGCAAACGATTGAAAAAAAAATCCCGGGAAAACCCGGGATTTTTTTTTGGTCCTTCTAAAACATGCTAAGGAGCGAAAAGTTTCGTTAATATAATCCCCGTTTTTACTAATTTTGTAAAAGATTTTCGCCGATAAACATGAGCCATCCGACCCGATTTCTGCTTATCTCCTTTATTTTTTTCATCTCTGTTTTTTCCGTCAGTGCCCAGAATAAGTTCTCAAAGGCGGCTGATGATGCCTTTGCCGACCAGATGTACCTTCTGGCATTGCAGAAATATCAAAAGGCTTATACCAAAGTCAAGAAAAATAAGGCTGAGCGCGACCGCATCTCCTTCCGGCAGGCAGAATGTTACCGGATGATGAACAACACGAAGAAAGCGGAAGCAGCATACAAACGACTAATCACCAACGCCAAATATATCAAAGACGAGCCCAAAGTCCTGCTGTATTATGCAGACATGCTCAAAACCAATGGCAATTACGAAGAGGCTCAGAAGCAATACCAGGCCTATAAGGAAAAATCGCCGGGCGACCCGCGTGCCGATATTGGGATTGAGACCTGTAAGCAGGCAAAGGAATGGATCGCTAACCCGAGTAAATATTCGGTAAAATGGGAAAAATTACTGAATTCCAAGGAGGATGATTTTGCCCCGGCATACGCTGATCGTAAATTCATCTCGGTCATTTTCACCTCCGACAGAGATGCCTCAACCGGCAGAGATATCGACAACTGGACAGGGCTTGAATTTTCAGATTTTTTCTTTTCCCGGATCGACCGCAAAGGAGACTGGAGCAAACCTGTGCTTGCCGACGAGGCGGGTATGATCAATTCAAAAGCCAACGACGGAGTTGGCCAATTTAATCCAAGGTTCTCCTCTTTCTATTTTACACGATGCTGGAATTCAGATCGTCGCAAGAATGGATGTGCAATATACAAAGTAAGCAGGCAGGGCGGTACAACCTGGGGCGAGCCCGAGCGTGTTGATCTGGGTGGCGACAGTTCAACGGTGATGGGTCATCCGTCAGTGGCTGGTGATGAGAGCATATATATTTCCGCAGATCTTCCAGGGGGTTATGGCGGTAAAGACATCTGGGTAGCGAAAAAAGCCAAAAGCGGCAAAGGGTACATCAAAGAAAACCTGGGACCTGAAATTAACACAGCCGGAGATGAACTTTTCCCATTTATCCGGCACGACAGCATTCTTTACTACGCATCCAACGGACTACCGGGGATGGGGGGACTTGATATCTTTATGACCGTTAAATCCAATGGCAAATGGAGCCGTCCGGAGAACATGAAATATCCGATCAACACTCCGGCTGATGATTTCGGGATGGTATTCAACGGGGAGGAATCCGAGCAAGGGCTATTTACGTCAAACAGGCCCGGCGGAAAAGGACGTGATGATATTTATTCGTTTGTGATCCCGCCAGTGTATTTTACGCTTGAAGGAAATGTGACCGATGACCGAACCCTGCAGCCAGTGCCCGGAGCCAAAGTCAGGATCGTTGGTACCAACGGACGGGCCATTGAAGACAATACTGACGACAAAGGTCATTATGGATTCAACAAAATGCAGATATCGGTTAACACCACCTATGAAATTCTGGTAACGAAAAAGGATTATTTCAATGAGAAAGGAAAAGAGACCACGGTGGGACTTGAGAAAAGCAAAGATCTAACACATAATTTCGTGCTCAGACCCATTCCGAAAAAGCCGGTTGTATTGCCTGATATACTGTATGACCTGGCCAAATGGGATCTTAAACCCCAATACCGTGATTCGCTCCAAGGCCTGATCGAAACCCTTGATGCCAATGAAAACATGGTCATTGAACTGGCCTCGCACACCGACTCGCGTGACAGTGACGAACGAAATGACATACTGTCGCAGAAACGTGCTCAAAGCGTAGTGGACTACCTGATATCGCGCGGTATTGACCCAGACAGGCTGGTAGCCCGCGGTTATGGTGAACGCATGCCCCGTACCCTGAACCGTCAATATATCAGAGAAGGATATACTTTCAAAGCAGGGACTGAACTTACTGATTCAGTCATCAACCTGTTACCCAACACCGCTATAAAGGAAGCTGCGCACCAGATGAATCGCCGGACAGAATTCACCATCCTTCGCAATGATTTTATTCCCAAATCAAAACCTGGTAAAGTGGTTCCATCGAAGGTTGAGATCGTTGTAAAACCGGAAGAAAACACGATTCCCGTATCTTTTACCAAAGAGGGCTATGCCGAAGGAACCAGTTATGTCAATGGCATCACACTTACCTTCACCTATAACGTGAAAGAAAAAGAGATTTTTATTTCCCCGGCAGCTGCGCTTAAACTGCTGAAAGACGGAGTGATCGACAAGTCGAGTTTTGACGGTGACGCCACCAAGATACTTGGAGAAGGCACCATCGCCGATAAAGCGGTATTAAACCTCAAAGAGGTAAGAATTGGCAGGAACATCGTGAAAGATATCAAAGTCACGGTTAACAAGAAAATCACCACGACCCTGCTATTCGGGGAGAACACCCTGAAAAAATTCGGCAACTTTACAGTTGATGAGACCAATAAATTGATCATTTTCGAAGATAAATAGCGGATGAAGTCAGGCCGGTATGAACTGCGTGGTGTTTCATCTTCCAAAGAAGATGTTCATGCTGCCATAAAGGGCCTTGATAAAGGTCTTTACCCAAAGGCATTCTGCAAGATCGTTCCGGACGTCCTCGGTGCCAACCCTGCCTGGTGCAATATTATGCATGCTGATGGTGCGGGAACAAAATCATCCCTGGCCTATCTATACTGGAGAGAAACGGGTGACATCTCTGTTTGGAGCGGAATTGCACAGGATGCTGTGGTCATGAACCTCGACGACCTTGTGTGTGTGGGAGCCACCGACAACATCCTCCTGTCTTCCACTATCGGGAGGAACAGGAACCTGATACCCGGTGAAGTGATCTCTGCCATTATCAATGGAACCGAGGAATTTCTTGCCGAGTTGCGCAAATGGGGTGTCGGCATATGGTCTACCGGTGGGGAAACGGCTGATGTTGGCGACCTGGTACGTACCATTATTGTAGATTCGACAGTGACCTGCCGGATGGAGCGCAGCCGCGTGATCGACAATGCAAATATTCGTGAAGGCGATGTTATTGTTGGCCTGGCTTCCTTCGGTAAGGCTGTTTACGAAAATGCATACAATGGTGGGATGGGCAGTAACGGACTAACCTCTGCCCGCCATGATGTTCTTCATAAAGCATATGCACTCAGTTATCCGGAGAGTTTTGATAATGCGATTCCCGAATCGTTGATTTATAATGGGAATAAGATGCTTACCAACCCCTCTGCCATACCCGGAGTGACCATCGGAAAACTCATACTATCCCCTACCCGTACTTATGCCCCTGTTGTAAGGAAAGTCCTTAACCACCATCGCGGACTCATCCATGGGATGGTTCATTGCAGTGGCGGCGCTCAAACCAAGATCCTACATTTTATTGATAATCTGCACGTTGTCAAAGACAACCTGTTCCCGACCCCACCACTGTTTACACTTATCCAGGAGCAGTCGGGAACACCCTGGCAGGAGATGTATAAAGTCTTCAACATGGGTCACCGCATGGAATTTTACCTCCCGGAACATCTTGCAGCTTCTGTCGTCGAAATCTCGAAGGAGTTCGGTATCGACGCCCAAATAATCGGACATGTGAAACACTTCGGCTCCAAAAAACTCACCATACGTTCGGAACATGGTGAATTCTCCTATTAATTACTAACCCGGGACGAAATTGCAGGCCCCAATCCTGCTGCCCTGGCACCTGTTACGCTAATACCCTGTTGCCCTGAAATTTCATAATCGATAAAAATATTTCAAGTCATTTAACGTTTGTATATACAATTATAGTACTTTTGCATTATGAATTGTGAGCGGGAAATATATTGTAAATGTTTATACTATGCCTCCAATGCCCTGTCGCGAAAGATTACACGAATGGCGGAAAAGGCATATAAGCCTTTGGGCATGGCACCTTCGTACGCATTCATTTTAATGACCGTTATTCGCAAACCCGGGGTAACAGCAGGAGAGCTGGCATCAATCATACAATTGCAGCCATCCACAGTTACAAGGTTCATACAGAAACTCGAAAAGGAAAAGTACCTTCAGCGGGTACCTGAAGGAAAATTTGTTGCGGTATATCCGCTTCGGCGTGCACAGATCATGGAAAATGAATTAAAGGAAGCCTGGCTTTCACTCTACCATGCATATTCTTCACTGCTTGGCGAAGAGGAGGCTGTAAACATTACCACCGGGATATATCACGCCTCATGCAGATTACCGGAGGATTGATCAACTAAATAATCAATTGTATATACAAACTTAAAATATCATGAAACAAAAAATCGGAATACTCGGATCAGGAGTTGTCGGACAAGTTCTGGCAAATGGATTTATAAAACACGGGTACACCGTGATGATCGGTACCAATGATCCCGATAAACATGCTTTGCTGAAAACGCAGACTTTTGGGAAGGCAGCCATAGGCAATTTTAACGAAGCCGCGCGATTTAGCGACATTATCGTGCTGGCAACCAAAGGATCAGCTGTCGAATCTGCCATAAAAAAGCTGGAAAAATCCAATTTTATCGGGAAAACAATCATCGACACCACCAACCCGATCGCGGATGTAGTGCCTGTAAATGGAGTACTTCAGTACTTTACCTCCTATGGTGAATCACTGCTGGAACGACTTCAGGTAATTATTCCAGAAGCGCATTTCGTTAAAGCCTTCAATTCCGTTGGGAATGGTTTCATGATAAATCCGGATTTTAAGGGGGTTAAACCAACAATGTTTATTTGTGGAAATTCGGACAAGGCTAAACAGGAGGTCGCTGCGATCACGGAAATATTTGGCTGGGAAGCAGAAGACATGGGCAAAGCCGAAGCTGCCAGGGCTATAGAGCCATTGTGTATGCTTTGGTGTATCCCGGGTCTAACAAAAAACGAGTGGAATCATGCATTCAAATTATTAAAACAATAAATCATACTTAAACTGATAATTTTATGAGTACATATGTGATCACCGGTGCCACAGGCCATACCGGAAAACCAATTGCCCTCGGACTCCTTGAAAAGGGTCATACCGTGAGGATCATCAGCAGAAATGCTGAAAAAGCAAGAGAGCTGACCGACAAGGGGGCCCTTCTTTTCATCGGAGATACCACGAATGTGGAATTCCTTAAGAAGGTCTTCGACGGAGCAGAAGCAGCCTACGTAATAATCCCATTCGACTTGGCCACTCCAGACTACACCGCCATGCAGGTAGCCAACGCAACTGCCATCGGAGCGGCACTCGCCGGCAGCAGTGTCAGGTATGCAGTCACACTCAGCAGTGTTGGAGCACACCTCACTGAAGGTGCAGGTGTTGTGCAGGGTCTTGAACGCATGGAAAAGATCATGAATTCCATTTCTGGCCTCAATGTTCTTCATCTGCGTTCAACCTATTTCATGGAGAATACCCTGGCCCAGGTCCAGACCATAAAATTCATGGGAGCCATGGCATCTCCGGTGTCGGGCGAGCTTAAAGTCGCCATGGTGACTACGGGAGATATTGCTGCCGTTGCCCTGAAAAGGCTTCTTTCGCGCTCGTTCAGTGGAAAGAGCCATGAATACATCCTTGGTCAGCGCGATGTAACATACCATGAAATCGCCCGTGTTTTTGGAGAAGCCATTGGCATGCCAGACCTGAAGTACAATACCGTGAGCTATGAAGATGCGAAAAACGCAATGGTGATGATGGGCATGGGGCAAAGCGTTGCCACAAGGCTCGTTGAATTTGTCAGGGCTTTGAATGAGGGCAGGGTTATGGAAGAGACCTTAAGAACTCCGGAGAATACAACGCCAACCAGTATTGAAGAGTTTGCCCAGATGTTCAAGTTTGTATACCAGAACTAAAGCTTATCTGTACCAGGTTTAGGCCGGTTCCCAGGGACCGGCTTTTTTCTTATCTTTGCACCCTTATTTGAAGGATAACAATGTTAGACAAATTAGAAGCCATCAAGCAGCGTTTTGAAGGATTGCAGGAGCAAATGAACGATCCTGCCGTGGTTAGCGATATGAAGCGGTATATTCAGCTCAACAAAGATTACAAAGAGCTTAATCCGATTATCGAAGCCTACGAAAAATATAAGAATGTGCTTGCGAACATCGATGGAGCGAAATCGATCATCCACAACGAAAAAGATGAGGAATTCCGGTCGATGGCGAAAGAGGAATTGAATGCACTGGTCGCCGAGCGTGATATTATGGAGGAGGATATCCGCATGATGCTCGTTCCGGCTGACCCGGAAGATAACAAGAACGCCGTTGTTGAGATCCGTGCCGGTACCGGAGGGGATGAGGCCAGCATATTTGCCGGCGATCTATACAGGATGTACAGTAAGTTTTGCGAGGCAAAGCGCTGGAAAGTTGAACTAGTCGATTGTACAGAAGGCACGATGGGCGGCTATAAGGAGATCATCTTCAATATCTCCGGAGAGGGTGTTTACGGTCAGATGAAGTATGAATCGGGTGTTCACAGGGTGCAGAGAGTTCCGCAAACCGAAACCCAGGGAAGGGTGCATACATCAGCTGCTACGGTGGCCATTCTTCCTGAGGCTGATGAATTCGATGTTGAGATTAAACAATCAGACATCAGAAAAGACACTTTTTGTTCCTCCGGACCGGGTGGACAATCGGTAAATACAACCTACTCAGCCATCCGTCTCACACACATTCCTTCAAATATTGTGGTAACCTGCCAGGACGAGAAATCCCAGATCAAGAATTTTGAAAAAGCCATGAAAGTGCTTCGGTCACGCCTTTACGAAATGGAACACCAGAAGTATCTTGACGCCATCTCCAAGAAACGCAAAACCATGGTCTCCACAGGAGACCGGTCGGCCAAAATACGTACCTATAACTACCCGCAAAGCCGGGTCACCGATCATCGGATCAACATGACACTTTATAATCTTCCCGTTGTTCTTGACGGTGATGTACAGGGTCTGATAGACGCCTTGCAGCTTGCCGAAAACGCCGAAAGGCTTAAAGAGGCTGGAAATGAACAGAATAGCCAATAATAAATCATCATGAAGAGACAGGAACTAATTGATCTGATACGGCGAAAAAAATCGTTTCTGTGTATCGGGCTAGATTCGGATTTGACAAAGATCCCTCAGCATTTGCTCACAACGGCTGACCCGATATTTGAGTTCAACAAAGCAATTATTGACGCAACGCACGACGTGGCAGTTGCGTATAAACCCAATTTCGCATTTTACGAATGCTATGGAACGAAAGGATGGTCAAGTCTTGCGAGAACCATCCAATATCTTAATTCGACGTATGCCGGACAGCATTTCACCATTGCAGACGCAAAACGCGGCGATATTGGCAACACCTCCCAGCAATATGCCCGGGCCATGTTCGACCCGACTTCATCCGGTCTGGATTTTGACGCAGTTACGGTTGCCCCTTACATGGGTGAAGATTCGGTTAAACCATTCCTCTCATACTCTGGCAAATGGATCATTGTGCTTGCCCTGACCTCAAACAAAGGGGCGGAGGATTTTCAGTACTTTAGCAACGACGGAGTAAATCTCTTTGAAAAGGTACTTTCCACATCGTCGCAATGGGGTTCCAATGAAAATATGATGTACGTTGTAGGCGCTACCAAAGCCGAGATGCTCACCCAGGTGCGAAGTGTGGTAAGAGACCATTTTCTGCTTGTTCCCGGCGTCGGAGCCCAGGGTGGAAGTCTGCAGGAAGTTGCCAGGTATGGCATGACGAAGGAGTGCGGACTCCTGGTAAATTCCAGCCGCAACATCATCTACGCCGCTAAAGATGAGGATTTTGCGACTAAATCCAGAGAAGAGGCACTAAAAGTGCAAAAGGAAATGGAGGAATTACTCGCTACTCAACAATAGTAATCCATCCATGGGAGTCAGGCTCAATTCCTTCCTGAATTCCCTTTAATTTTGAGTATAGTTTTTTCGAGATGGAACCGGGCTGGCCGTCTGTACAATATTTATATTCCTTCCCTGTGTCGCGGTCGTGAATTAAAAATATTGGTGAAATAACCGCCGCCGTTCCACAGGCGCCAACCTCCTCGAAGGTATCGAGTTCATCAACATGAACCTGGCGTTTTTCAACTTTCATACCCATCTCTTCTGCCAGAACCCTCAGCGACATGTTGGTAATTGAAGGAAGAATCGATGTTGAATCGGGTGTAATATAGGTATTGTTTTTTATCCCGAAAAAATTGGCAGGACCGGCTTCATCAATAAATCTCTTTTCACGTGCATCAAGGAAAATACACGAGGCAAAACCATCCTGGTGTGCACGGTCGCCGGCACGAAGACTGGCAGCATAATTGCCCCCCACCTTGATGTGTCCGGTACCCAGCGGAGCTGCGCGGTCGAAGTCGCGCACAATCTGCATTTTGACCGGATTAAAACCCTCTTTGAAATAGGGCCCTACCGGACCAACAAACACCATGAACATGTATTCTTTGGCAGCCTTTACCCCAACCTGGGCGCCGGTACCAATCAGCAACGGGCGGATGTACAGTGAAGCACCTTCACCATAGGGAGGTACATACTTTAAATTCAACTTAACAGCCATGAGCACCACTTCTGTAAACAGGTCAACAGGAACTTCGGCCATCATCACTCCCCTGGCAGAGTTAATCATTCGTTTGGCATTTTCTTCCAGCCGGAAAATGCGGATCTTTCCATCTTTGCCGGTAAAGGCCTTTAATCCTTCAAATGCCTCCTGACCATAGTGCAAACAAGTTGCAGCCATATGAATGGTAATGTTTTCATCGTCAGTAACCTCTGGTTTGCCCCATTTTCCATCTTTAAAATAGCAGCGGACATTGTAATCCGTCTTAAAATAACCAAAGGGCAGATTCTTCCAATCGATCGGGTTCATATAGAATATTATTAGTTTATGGTTTCAGTGGAAAGACTTCGTAAAATTAAAAATATTCTACCTGCTGTGGCAACTTCGGGAAAAATAATCATGGCCATGTGCATAATTGAAATCTTTAAAAACGATCAGTTTTGATACAGTTACGAGTTTAACAACCACAGTTACTTATTCCTGATTGTTACAGGGTACATCGCAGGGTATTTTTGTAGAAATAAAATATTACCATGTATACAGATACAGAAAATTTCGAGGATCAGGACAATTCATTATTCACACTGACAACGGTCGGCCTGTTTATTTTTGATACCGCTTTCGTGATTTTGGTGTTAATAAAATTCTGGCCGTAACCATTCTCTGAATTAAAGTAAATGCCTTTCGTATCTTAGTCGAATTGGTATTTCTGATGTATATTTGCACATCAAATTTCCAATCATGGACAATGTGCATTCCCCAAACCAGGAAGATCCTCAGCCAAATGATAATCTGCCTGTTATAAAAAATTCAGTCTTTATTTTCATCTCTATCCTCATCGGAGTCCTGCTCGCCTTGTGGTTTGCCCTTTAACCAAGGTTTTTCTGCCACCGAAGTCTGACAAATTTTGCTGAAATCCTTCGTTTATTCAAATGGCAATCCTCCGGGTTGTCATTTTGTCAGCAACCGGGCGTTGGCATCCTGTTTGTGAAAGCTTACACGCAACAAAACCCATAAACGATAACACTATGCAAAAAGGTAAAATTAACGTTCAGACTGAGAATATTTTTCCAATTATCAAGAAATTCCTCTATTCAGAGCATGAAATCTTTCTTCGTGAGTTGATTTCCAATGCTGTAGATGCCACACAAAAGTTAAAAACGCTTGCTTCACTTGGCAAATACAACGGCGACATCAGTGATCTCACCATTGAAGTTTCCCTGAATAAGAAGAAAAAAACCATTACCGTCAAGGATAAGGGTATAGGGATGAATTCTGAGGAGGTGGATAAATATATCAACCAGATTGCGTTTTCGAGTGCAGAAGAGTTTATCAAAAAATTCAAAACCAAGTCTGAATCAGAGATGAATACGATCATTGGTCACTTCGGACTTGGATTTTACTCAAGTTTTATGGTTTCTGACAAGGTAGAGATCTTTACAAAGACCTACCAGTCGCGCGGAAATACCAAGGCTGTTTACTGGGAATGCGATGGCAGTCCGGATTACAGCATGGACGAGAGTGATAAGAAAGATCGTGGAACTGAAGTAATCCTTCATGTTGCCGACGATTCCAAAGATTACCTGGAAGAGTCGAAATTGCTGGAGATCCTTAACAAGTATTGTAAATTCCTTCCGGTACCGATCCGGTTTGGCGATGAAAAAGTGTGGGAAACCGTTGAAGGCGAAACCGATAAAGATGGAAATCCAAAACAGGTTGAAGTAGAGAAACCCCGCATCATCAACAATACCTCACCGCTGTGGAAAAAGAAACCTGCCGATCTGAAGGAAGAGGACTACAAAAGTTTTTACCGCGAACTTTACCCATATACCTATGAAGATCCGTTATTCTGGATTCATCTCAATGTAGATTACCCGTTCAATCTTACGGGGATCTTATATTTTCCGAAAGTTAAACGCAATCTGGAGGTGCAGAAAAATAAGATCCAGCTTTATTGCAATCAGGTCTTTGTTACTGATTCGGTGGAAGGTATCGTACCCGACTTTCTGACCTTGCTGCATGGAGTGATCGATTCACCTGATATTCCGCTGAATGTCTCCCGGAGTTACCTTCAGAGCGATCCGAATGTGAAGAAGATATCCAACCACATTACAAAGAAGGTAGCCGACAAAATGGAATCTCTTTTCAAGGAAAACAGGGAGGATTTTGAGAAAAAATGGGATGACATCAAGGTTTTCATTGAGTACGGAGTGATTTCGGAGACGGAATTTTATGATCGTGCGAAAAAATTCTGTCTTCTGAAAACCACGGACAGTAAGTACTTCACCTTTGAAGAATACGAAAAACATGTCGGCCCTTCCCAGAAAGACAAAGACGGGCAATTGATTTACCTTTACGCGACCAATGAACAGGATCAATACAGTTTCATTCAATCGGTAAAGGAACGCGGTTATGATGTGTTGCTGATGGATGGTATCATTGAAGCTCATTTCATCAATACCCTGGAACAGAAATTCGAGAAGACGCGTTTCACCCGTGTGGATTCAGACACCGTTGATAAACTGATCAAGAAAGATGATGTACTTCCTTCAAAACTCACTGAGGATCAGCAGAAGGTCCTGAAAGATTTGATGGAAACACAGATCGACGCCAAAAAATTCACCATTACTTTTGAGAGTCTGAGCGAAAAAGAATTGCCATTACTCGTAACGCAAAATGAGTTTATGCGTCGGATGAAGGATATGTCGGCCCTTGGAGGCGGGGGAGGTTACAGTTTCATGGGAGAAATGCCAGAAAACTACAATCTTGTGGTAAATTCAAACAATCCTGTGATCGGACGGCTGCTCCTTGAAAGTGACAATGTGAAGCAAGGCGAGACCGTACGGCAACTGTTTGATCTGTCGCTACTGGCACAAAACCTGCTGAAGGGCAAAGAACTGGCTGAATTTATCCGGAGGACGACTGAGAAGATGTAATTCATAGCATTCACGAATAAAATGTTTTAGAAATTACCATTGGATAATAAGTAACTTAGCAACACAAATCTTAAACTTAATTAACATGAAAATCGGTAAAGGCTGGATCATCCTGATCGTAGTAGTTGTCGTGATTTTTATCCTCTTTTCGTGGGGAAGCGGAATTTACAACAAACTGGTAAGCCAGGAGGAGGGCGTAAACCAGGCATGGGCCAACGTCGAGAATGTTTACCAGCGGAGACTCGACCTGATCCCCAACCTTGTAAACACAGTGAAGGGAGTCGCCAATTTTGAGAAGGGGACACTCACCGCAGTAATTGAAGCGCGTGCCAAAGCCACCAGTGTTCAGATAAATCCTAAGAACCTCGATGAAGGTTCGTTGCAGAAATTCCAGGAGGCGCAGAATGGAGTTAGTTCAGCGCTCGGGAGGCTGATGGTGGTGGTTGAGCAATATCCCCAGTTAAAAGCCACTGCAAACTTCTCCGAGTTGCAGGCACAGCTTGAAGGAACTGAAAATCGTATCACGGTGGAGCGCCGGAATTTTAATGAATCGGCAATGGCCTACAATACCTACCTGCGGAGGTTTCCAGCCAACATTTTTGCAGGCATGTTCGGATTCCAGAAGAAGGCCTATTTCTCATCGGAAAAAGGTGCTGAAAAAGCCCCGCAGGTTCAATTCTAAACACGCTCTACCTTAGCAAACCGATGGGAACAACGGCTAGAGATTTCTTCACTGCGCAGGAGCAGCAAGAGATTAAAGAGGCTATCATGAGCGCTGAACTGGATACATCCGGTGAAATAAGGGTTCATATTGAGAACCGGTGTTCAGACGATGTTTTGGACCGGGCTGCATTCGTTTTCAAACAACTCGGAATGAACAAGACGCAACTGCGAAACGGAGTCCTGATTTATCTGGCTGTAAAAAACAGACGGTTTGCCATTATCGGCGACAAAGGGATCCATGCTGTGGTCCCGGATAATTTCTGGGATGACATCAAGGCAAAGATGATGGATCATTTCCGGGAGGACCGATTCACAGAAGGACTCATTCAAGCCATTGCCAGCAGCGGAATCCATTTGAAAAAACACTTTCCCCGGTCGAAAAATGACATCAATGAACTTCAGGATGATGTTTCGTTTGGGAAAGACTGAAAATTCTGCTGATGCAGAATTGAGAATTGGGAAAAACAGGGTTATGAAAACTCACCGGAGCATTGCTAATTTTTTACTTTGGGTTCTTCTTTTGGGAGGATTCATCAACGCTGAGGCACAGGATATTCCTGCCCGGCCCGAACCACCAAGGCTGGTGAATGATCTCGCCGGTATACTCACGCCAGACCAGGTGCAGCAACTTGAACGCAAACTTGTTGATTACAATGATTCAACATCGACCCAAATCGTTGTCGTCATTGTAAAGTCACTGAACGGTTATGACAAGAACGACTTTGCCAACCGGCTCGGACAGAGGTGGGGTGTTGGTCAGAAGGGAAAAAACAACGGAGCCGTCGTACTTGTGAAACCCAAATACCCGAATGAGAAGGGTGAAGCCAGCATTCAGACCGGTTACGGACTTGAAGGAGCAATTCCGGATGCTTTGGCAAAACGCATTGTGGATAATGAGATGATCCCCAATTTCAGGGACGGAAACTATTACAAAGGGATTGATGATGCCACAAACGTAATGTTTGCGCTTGTTAAGGGAGAATACACTGCCGACCAGTATTCAAAAAGAGCCAAAGGGAAGTCAAGTCCTTATGCGCTGTTGATACCGCTGATCATCCTGGTTGTTGTGTTTACCATGATGAGGGGAAGCCGTGGGAACAGCCATTCGATAGGTAAAAAACTGCCTTTCTGGACAGCCTTGTGGATGCTTGGCTCGATGGGTGGCAGCAACCGTGGAAACTGGGGAGATTTCTCCGGTGGGTCCGGAGGGTTCGGTGGTGGCGGCGGCGGCTTTGGCGGTTTCGGAGGTGGAAGCTTCGGTGGTGGCGGAGCCGGCGGGAGCTGGTAACGACTGAAAATTAAAAAGCAGGGGGCTGACCAGAAAAGTCGCCCCCTGCTTTTTATGGATTTCTTATTATTTTGCTGCCGGAGGAGCCGTACGGGGTTTGATCTCCACACCCTGCACCTCTGCAAGTGTTACATAACCTGCCTTGTTTCCAAAGTTGTTGAGAACGTAGTTGATCACGGCTACAGCATCTTCCTTGGTATCAACCTGGGGAACCATTTCCTGCGTGTACTTCTTTCCGTTCACAATCATCTCAATTTTCGATCCGTTAAGCGTCTGTGCAACTGCGCGAACCTTGTCAGTTAACAGATAATCGGCATTGGCCAGCGGCGGGAAAACATTCTCGATCCCTACGGCCGTGGCCTGGTGGCAAACGATACATTTTGCCTTGTAAATTGCTTCACCTTTCGGCATCATGGCCACGACATCGGCCGGAAGTGCATTTGGGCCCTTTTGTTCGGTAGCAGCTGGCTGACTTCCGCCGCCACAGGATGTGATCATGAAGCTGATGGCAATCAGCGACATCAGTACGAGTGATAATTTTTTCATGTGTCAAAGTTTGGGTTAGTGTTATCTTTATTTATTACAAAAATACGGTACTTTTCAATCCCGGCAAAATAGTAAACCAGGTTATTCATTCGCAGCATTTGGGAGTAACCTGGCCTTGTTCTATTTTCGGACTGAGGTAAGGGATACCAAGGTTCAGCCCCCGCAGGATAAACATTACTCCAATGGCGATGATGACGAAAGGGATGATCTTCCGGACTGTTTTTCTAAAATTTAAACTAATAAAATTTCCGAGCAGGGGTATCGAAAGCATTACAGGAATTGTACCCAGACCAAAGGCAAACATCCAGACTGCACCCGCCGTTGGTCCGTTAGAAACTACAGCCCCGGCCAGTGCGATATACACCAGCCCGCAGGGTAAAAGTCCATTCAGGAACCCGATAAGGAATACAGCAGTATAGGTCTGGAAAGCAAAGAGCCGGCCGAGATGCCCTTTTATTGTAACAAGCCCTTTGTCGACATATGATTCCACATTAAATCTCCGCAAAAGGAATGGAAATACAACCCCGGCGATCATGATGATACCCATTCCGATTGAAACCCATCTTTGCAATCCCCAGAAAGCAAGCCCGAAACCGAGAAACCCGAAAAGCGCACCCAGCAACGCATAGGTAAAGAGTCGTCCGACATTGTAAACCACTGCACTGAGAATATGGGTTTCCCGGGATATTCGGTTAAGTGGAATTGCCAAAGCAAGTGGCCCGCACATTCCGGCGCAATGAAAACTGCCAATGATACCGATAAGCAATGCCTGAAAATACTCCATCTCAGGGAATAAATATTTCTTGTTCCTGATAATATTTGACATTACCCAAGGCCCAGTCAACCTTGAAAATGTATTTTCCCTTAACCAGTTTTGACCTGGCTATCGTCTGATTGCCGGCAGTATCTGGTACCAGGGGCAAAATCAAATCCAGGGTTTCGTCGGATGGACGATACACATGGATCTGGCCAATGAGATGCTTTCCTTGCATCTCCATTGGCATTGTCACCGTAACGAGTTCATTGTCAATTACAATCAGGATCTGATGTTGGAGTGCATTGGCATTCCTGATTTTATTAAGTTGTTCCTCATGGCGCAATTCTTTTGGATAGTAATCCTCTTCAACCATGCTGATATGAATGGTGAAGGTGTACCACAAAAAAAACAGGCCGACTGCAACAAACAGCACAATAAACAGGAAGATGCCTGTGCCCCATGTAAATTTAATCTTACTCATTTTCCGGGTCCAATAAAAGATGCTTTGGTCTTATCCAGCAATTTCCCCCCTGAATAAATCCCCATTTCAAGTTCAATCTTATCAGTCATCAGATCAGCCTTGCTAATATATACAAAAAAGACCCCCTCTCCTACAGATTCCTTAGGAACCACAAGTTTGTTCCCGATGACCAGGATACTCCCTTTATGAGAAAGGAGACGTACCTCGAGGGGTAGATCATGTCCGGATTTATTTACTACTTTAATATCATACAGATTACTTATCCTGCCATCGCCCTGATCCTGAAAAAGCATTCCTGGCGCTCTTAACACGGTAGCTTCCACGGTACTGCGGTTAGCCAAAAAATAGACACCTGCAAAAGACAAAACCACCAGTAGCAAAGTATATGCCTTTGAGCGCAATGGGAAGTGCCAGGGTAGCTTCTCGTTAATCATTTTTTCAGAGGCATACCGTATCAGTCCGGGTTTGAGTCCGACACGTTTCATCACCTGATCGCATGCATCGATACAACAAGTGCAATTGATGCACTCGAGTTGGGTACCGTTCCGGATATCAACGCCGGTAGGACAAACAGCAATGCATTGCCGGCAGTCGACACAATCGCCTTTGCCCGCTTCACTGCGGTTTTCGCCCTTCTTTATGGGTGCACGCAATTCTCCCCGATGATAATCATACGAGATGACAATACTCTGGTTATCAAGCAACACCCCTTGCAGTCTCCCATACGGACACACGATGGTACAGACCTGTTCGCGAAACCATGAGAACACAAAGAAAAACACGAATGAGAAAACGGCCATGATAGTCAAGCCAACAACATGATTTGAAGGATTATCGGTAACCAAATGGATACAGGCTGGCGCCCCGATAACGTACATCAGAAAATAATTGCTGATAATAAATGAGATCAGGTAGAATATTCCCTGTTTAGCCACCATTTTCGAGATCCGCGCTGTATTCCAAGGACCTGAGGCCATCGCTTTTTGTTTATTGTGATCGCCGTCGATCCAGTATTCAATCCTGCGGAATACAAGTTCCATAAAAATCGTCTGGGGACAAGCCCAACCGCACCATATTCGTCCGTAAGTAGCCGTAAACAAGATGATAAATACGAACAGGGCAATCATCCCGATAAAGAAGAGGTGGAAGTCCTGAGGCCAGAAGTGGACTCCGAAAATAATGAAGGAACGGTTTATAAAGTCAAGGAGCAGCAGATGCTGTCCATTGATCTTTAAAAATGGCGCTGTAAAAAAAAACAGCAACAACAAAATTCCTACGATATTTCTCGCAGTGGTGAGTTTTCCCTTGGGTTTCTTGGCGTAAACCCAAAGCCGGTTACCCATTTCATCGATTGTGTATAGCCGGTCACGGAAGTTGGGTGTAGTTGGCTCCTGAGTTTGCATGGTTATTTACAAGGGTCTCCTTGCGGTGCTTTTGGGTTCGGGGGGTTTGTTCCACTGAGCGTAGCAACAAAGCTTGCAACATCGAGGATCTGATCGCGCGTAAGTTGTGCTTTCCAGGAGATCATCCCCTTGTCGGGTTGCCCAACGGTGATAATATTCACGATGTCTTTGTAACCACATCCGTGAATAGAAAAGTTATCCGTAAGATTTGGCCCCACAAGACCCTGTCCGCCAGCCAGATGACAGGCAATGCAAAGTCTGTTCCAGGTCGCTTTTCCCGCGTCGAGGTTAGCCTGTGCCGTAAGTTGAACCAATCCGGCCGTATCGGCAGCCATTGCCTGCTGTGCCTGTGACCCGCCACCGATGGCTGCCATTTCATTTTTATATTCTTCCTGCTGGTGAGGTGCTACCTTAAACACATCATAAACGAAAACATATACTACAGCCCAAACAATGGAGGTAATAAAAAGCCATACCCACCATCGCGGCAGCCGGTTATCCAGTTCGCGGATACCATCATATTCATGACCTGAAAGCAGCTTCTCATTGGTCAACTCATCCATTTCGATGGATTTATTGTCATTGATTTCCATGGATAAATATTTTTAGCATTGAACGTTATTCTCCGATTCTTTAATGGATTCATCAAAAGGAATCCTGCTGAATTCGTCAGCTTTTGTTTTTTCCAGCTTTACAACCCTGATTATCACAAGCGTAAAGAAAAGAATGAACATCATCATTGAGACAATCCCGAATCCATCCATTCCACCTAACGAGGCAAATACCTGACGAAGCATACCCGATATTTATTTTAAAGGTGCGATACCTGCTGTTTGATCGGCAGCATGAACATCCTTACCAAGCCTTTGCAAATAGGCAATTACCGCGATGATCTCCCGATCAGGAGTTGTCTGAATCCCCTGGATTTTCAGGTCATCAACAATGCCCTGGGCCTGATTCATCAGATCCTGGTTGGCAACTTTATCGAAACCTTCGGGATAAGGAACCCCCAGATATTGCATAATGCGAATTTTTCTGGGCGTGGTTGAGATATCCAGTTTATCGCCAAGTAGCCATTTATAGGATGGCATAATTGATTGTGCATTCAGTTTCTGCGGATTTTCCATATGGTTATAATGCCAGGAGTTGGGCTTGTATTGTTTTCCGTTCACAACGCCTTCGCGGGAAAGATCCGGACCGTTGCGCTTCGATCCCCATTGAAAAGGATGGTCATACACGTATTCACCGGCTTTGGCATATTCACCATAGCGCTCAGTTTCCGAGCGGAAAGGACGAACCTGTTGTGAGTGACAGGTATAGCAGCCTTCCCGAACATAGATGTCACGCCCCTGAAGTTCGAGTGGAGTATACGGTTTTACGCTGGCAATGGTAGGTACATTAGACTTGATAAGATAAAGTGGAACGATCTCAATCAAACCGCCTACCAGCACGGCCAACAATGCGACAATAAGGAAGGGAACCGGGTTGCGTTCAAGCCAGCGATGCTTTGACTCACCGGTGTGGCTGGTACTCACAAGTGCAGGGGCGGAAGCGGCTTCCTCGGCCAGGAAATTACCACCTTTCACTGTGAGGATAAGGTTATACAGGCCCAGAACGGTTCCGACAATATAGAGTCCGCCACCAAGGGCACGGGCCATATACATAGGTTTCAACTGCGTAACGGTTTCGAGGAAGTTTGGATATTTGAGAAAGCCTTCCTGCGTAAATTCTTTCCACATTGAAAACTGGGTGATTGCTCCCCAATACAGTGGAACAGCATAAAAGATAATTCCGATGGTCCCGATCCAGAAATGGGCGTTGGCCATGGAGGTAGAGTACAACTTCGTCCTGAATATCCTCGGAAGAAGCCAATAGAGGACAGCGAATGTCATGAAGCCGTTCCATCCAAGGGCTCCGATGTGTGCATGCCCAACGGTCCAGTCGGTGAAATGAGAGATCGCATTCACCGTTTTGGTCGACATCATCGGGCCTTCGAATGTTGACATCCCGTAAGCGGTAACCGCCACAACCATGAATTTTAAAACGGGATCCTCGCGAACTTTGTCCCAGGCTCCACGCAGGGTAAGCAAACCATTCACCATACCTCCCCATGATGGTGCGATGAGCGCCACTGAGAATACGATTCCCAGCGACTGTGCCCAATTGGGAAGGGCGCTGTAAATAAGGTGATGCGGACCTGCCCAGATATACATGAAAATAAGCGCCCAGAAATGTACGATCGACAAGCGGTAGGAATAGATCGGACGGTTTGCAGCCTTTGGCAGGTAGTAATACATAAGCCCGAGAAAAGGAGTTGTGAGAAAGAAAGCTACGGCATTGTGACCATACCACCATTGTACGAGGGCATCCTGCACGCCTGCATAGACCGGGTAACTTTTGAAAAGGTTCACCGGAATGGCAATTGAGTTTGTTATATGCAGAATGGCGATGGTGACAAATGTGGCGATGTAAAACCAGATTGCTACATACAGGTGGCTGGTGCGGCGTTTTATAATTGTTCCGAACATGTTCCAGCCAAACACAACCCAGATGAGCGCGACAAGGATATCGATCGGCCATTCCAGTTCAGCGTATTCCTTACCAACGGTCATACCACAGGCAAAGGATACTGCAGCCAGAACGATGATCAGCTGCCATCCCCAGAAGTTGATCTGGCTCAGAATGTCGCTGAACATTCTCGCTTTGCAGAGACGTTGCAGGGAATAATAAATCCCGGTAAACATCCCGTTTCCAACAAAGGCGAAGATGACGGCATTGGTGTGAATCGGACGAATACGGCCAAAGGTTGTGTATGGGATTCCGAACGAAAGATCCGGCCAGATCAGCTGAAGTGCCAGGAGAAGTCCGACCACCATTCCAATAACTCCCCAGAAAAGGGTCGCATAGGCAAAGTACTTCACGATCTTGTTGTCGTAGTAAAAAGTCTGATTTTCCATAATTATATTTGGTTTGATTGTGATTCCTTTCCGGCGGACGGTAACTGGGTTTCAGCAACCGTTGTGTCGCGAGGTTTGTCATCCTCGAATAGAATTCTTACGGAGGAGCCATACGGATCATCATACTGACCGTTACGGACAGACCAGATGAAAGCGATGAGGAAACCAACAGCCACAAAAATACTGAAGGCAATAAGTACAAGGATTACGCTCATTGGAATTACTTCAGGGCAAAAATAGGAATTTGGATATTGAAATTCCAAATTAGATGTTCTGAAAAATAAAGAATGGCAAATATTTAGAACCGGATTAAATTAACTCTTGACAGAAAATTTTCTTCGGATACCGGCCAACCAGATTGTCAGGGTGATAAACCCAACCACCGTCACAGAGCTTAACGGCATGAGAATGGCGGCAATCACCGGCGTAAGTTTGCCTGAAACAGCAAAGCTGATGCCCACCAAATTGTAAAGCAGCGAAAAGGCCAGACTTAAATATACGATCCTGATACCGGTCCGGCTGAAGTCAAGGAAGTCAGGCAGACGATGGAACTTTGCCGACTCAAGAATTGCATCACAGGCCGGAGAGAAGTGGTAAACATCGTCGGCAATAGAGATTCCGCAATCACTTTCACGAAGCGCTCCGGCGTCGTTCAGCCCGTCGCCGATCATCAGAACGCGCCTGCCCTCTGTTTTGAGATTCCGCACATATTGCAGTTTCTCCGCCGGACTGAGTCCGAAGTTCAGGTGTTCAGGTGAAGGAAAATACTCCTGAAGGATCGGCAGCTCAGAATCGTTGTCGCCGGAAAGGAGATGCAGCTCATATCTCTTTCCGAGAACGAGCATGACATCACGCATTCCTGGCCGGTAGCGGTTTCTTATCTGCACAAATCCGGCAGCTTGGTCATCGACCGAGACAAACACCCTTGCATTTACGATTTGCTCAGGCTGGGGTGATCCGGTAAAAGCCGCCGATCCTGACCTGATCCTGTGGCCGTCGATTACTCCCTGCACTCCCATGGCCGGAATCTCCTGAAAATCTTCAACAGTAAAAATTTCTCCGGGCGGGATAGCACGATAAACAGCCACGCTGAGCGGATGGGTCGAATGACGTACAAGGGATCTCAGCAATTCAAGGTCGTGATCTGAGAGCAATAAGGAGGACAAGTCCACATCAAACACATCATTTTGCGTGATCGTTCCGGTCTTATCCAGTACAACGGTATCCACGCCGGACAGTGCCTCCACGACAGCTGTGCGTTTAAGGTAAAATCCGTTCCTACCAAGGAGCCGCATCACACCGCCAAACGAAAATGGCAGTGTGAGTGCCAGTGCACAGGGGCAGGCGATGATAAGAACTGACGTGATGACGGTTATGGCCTGTGAGGGATCCCGGAAACACCAGAAAATTCCGGCCAGGGCGGAAATCACAAGGATCACCAGGGTAAAACGCTTCCCAAGGGTATCGATCATGGGATCCCAGCGGTCACGTTTATCGGTTCCGGCAACATCCTGATTCCAGAGTTCGGTGAGACGGCTTTGCGGAACCTCCTTTTCGATGATCAGTTCGATGGAGGAGCCAACTTGTCTGCCCCCTGCAAAGATCCGATCGCCGGGATGTTTTGCCAGTGGCGCCGATTCACCGGTTACAAAGCTGTAGTCGATGTATCCGGCACCTGCTGCAAGCAATGAATCAGCCGGTACCAGCTCCTGGTTTCGCACCATGATACGCATCCCGGTTTTAAGGTTCCGCAGCGGAATGATTTTCTCCTCCAGGTTGTCTGAAATAACCGTAACGGCAACAGGAAAATATGACCGGTAATCACGCTCAAATGAAAGAGCTTCATAGGTCTTTCCCTGATACCATCGTCCAATCAGCAGGAAGAATACAAGTCCGGCAAGAGAGTCCATAAAACCGTGACCCGTACCTGTAGCAATTTCGCAGGTACTTCTGGTAAAAAGGACAAGAATACCAAGTGCAATCGGCACATCAATGCTTATAATTCTCTTTCTGAGCCCTTTCCATGCCGAAACCAGGAATGGGGATCCGGAATAAAAAGCCACCGGTATTCCCAGCAGGATATTCAGAAATCCGAAATTCTGTCGCAGGAATGCTTCCAGGGCCTCATCCATACTGAGGTAAGCAGGAAAACTGAACATCATGATGTTGGCAAAACAAAACCCGGCTACTCCAAGCCGGTAGTAGAGTTCCTTGTTCACATTGCGTTTGAGATCACGATGCAGTGAATCGAGTGAAATATCAGGGATATAATTCAAAGAGACCAGCAATTCGACCAACTGGCGGAGCGTGATCTCGCGGTCATGGAAGGTAATCACAACCTCTTTCTTCCCGAAATTGACCTTTGAATGCTGCACCCCCGGATTGATGCGCCGGAGATTCTCAAGCAGCCAGATGCAGGCACTGCAGTGAATGGCTGGGATGAAGAATTTCACCTTCGTGGTGCCTGCTTCCGAAAACTCCGTCAATTCCCGGGCGATCTCCTCATTGTCGAGAAATGCATACTTTTGGCCCCAGCCATAGCTTCCCGCCTTTTTTCCCGGGTGAGATTCCAGTTTGTAATAATCGGTTGCACCATTTTGGCTCAGGATTTCATACACTGTTTTGCAACCTGTGCAGCAGAAGAGTTTATCATCGCAATCGACAGGCGCTACATCGCATGGTTCTCCGCAATGAAAACAGGATGCTGATGAAGGGTTGAAGGATTCATATGTAGAAGGATTTTGCATAATAAACAGTGAATCAGCCTGGATAAGAATACTGGCCGGAAAGAAATCGCAGCGTGCAAAAATAAAGGAACTTTTGTACTTTTACCAACAATAAAATCCTCACTGATGCCAGCACAGATTGACATGCACCTGATTGATTGGTCGCGGGCCCAGTTTGCCCTGACGGCCATGTATCACTGGCTTTTCGTTCCGCTCACACTGGGACTTGGTTTCATCGTTGCCATCATGGAATCGATCTATGTGAAAACGGGAAAACCTGAATGGAAAAGGATCACCAAATTCTGGATGACGCTGTTCGGTGTCAATTTTGCCATCGGCGTGGCAACCGGGCTCATTCTCGAGTTTCAGTTCGGCACCAACTGGAGTAATTATTCATGGTTTGTTGGCGACATTTTCGGTGCCCCGCTGGCCATTGAAGGAATTATGGCATTCTTCCTCGAATCCACTTTCATCGCCGTGATGTTTTTTGGATGGAATAAGGTCAGTATGAAGTTTCATCTTGCTGCCAGCTGGCTTACCGCCATTGGTGCCAACCTTTCGGCATTGTGGATCCTTGTGGCGAACGGATGGATGCAATTCCCCACGGGCATGAGTTTCAACCCCGACACCATGCGTAATGAGATGGTTGATTTCTGGGTAATTCTTTTTTCGCCTGTGGCAGTCAGTAAATTCCTTCATACCGTCTCTTCCGGGTATATCACTGCGGCTGTTTTTGTCATCGGGATCAGCTCCTGGTTTTTGCTTAAATCGCGTGAGCAGGAGATGGCCAGAAAGAGCATCCGCATTGCAGCTATCTTCGGACTGGCAACGTCGCTACTACTTGCTTACACCGGTGACAGTTCTGCCTACCAGGTGAGCCAGAAACAGCCCATGAAACTTGCCGCCATGGAAGGGCTCTATAATGGAAAGAAGGGAGCAGGGCTGGTGGCATTCGGTATCCTCACTCCCGGTAAGCAGGCCGGGGATGGCAAAGATGCATTTGTTGTGAAAGTCGAATTTCCAAAGCTCCTCTCCTTCCTTGGCTACCGGAATCAGGATGCCTTCGTTCCGGGAATTGAAAACCTGCTGAACGGCGGGTTCAAGCCTGAGTTCAGTGCAACTCATCTCCAGGAAAAAGAGCTTGCGCTGCCCGTCACCGAAAAAATCACCCGGGGGCGAATTGCTCTTTCTTCACTGGCGGCATACAAGACTTTCAAAGCAAACTCCGACACGGCACGCTGCGATTCAGCGTTGTCGGTATTTAACGCCAACTTCGATTATTTCGGATATGCCTACCTGAATGATCCGATGAGTGCCATCCCGAATGTGCCAATAACATTCTACAGCTTTCACCTGATGGTCTTTCTCGGGTTATATTTCATCCTGTTTTTCATCATCATCTTGTATCTCGTCAACACCGGAAACCTCGACAAAAAACGAATGTTGCTGTGGACATCCATATGGTCGATCCCGCTGGCCTATCTTGCCTCACAAGCAGGCTGGGTGGTTGCTGAAGTCGGACGGCAACCATGGGTTATCCAGGACCTGCTTCCGACCATGGCTGCTGCTTCCAAAATCGATGCGTCCTCAGTAATAATCACCTTCTGGTTGTTTGCGGCAATCTTCACCATCCTGCTAATCGCCGAAATCATGATCATGCTGAAGCAGATCAAAATCGGACCCAAAGACGGAGGAATTAAAAATGTTTGAAACCATGTTGCTGGAAACACTGCAAATATACTGGTGGCTGATCATCTCGCTTCTTGGAAGCCTGCTTGTATTCCTGTTGTTCGTGCAGGGAGGACAGACATTTATTTATACTATTGGCAAAACCGAACCGGAACGAAAAATCCTGGTGAACACTTTAGGGCGCAAATGGGAGTTTACCTTTACCACACTTGTTACCTTCGGAGGCGCATTTTTTGCCGCTTTTCCGTTGTTCTATGCGACCAGTTTCGGTGGAGCATACTGGGTATGGATGGCCATCCTTTTCGCCTTTATCATCCAGGCTGTCGCCTATGAATTCAGGAGCAAGCCCAACAATTTTCTTGGCCATAAGATTTATGAATGGTTTCTCATCATCAACGGGTTTGTCGGAACCATCCTCCTCGGAGTAGCGGTGGCAACATTTTTCACTGGTTCGAAGTTTTCCGTCCATAAGTTAAGTCTGACGAACCTCGGTGATCCTACAATTTCGCGCTGGCAGGGGCCGGCTCACGGACTTGAAGCGTTGCTCGACTGGCGCAATGTTGCCTTGGGGCTGGCTGTGTTTTTCCTGGCAAGAGTTCTTGGGTTACTCTATTTCATGAACACGGTATCGGATGATAACATGATGGTCCGTTCAAAAAAACATCTGCTGATAAATGCCGTTCCCTTCCTGATGTTTTTCCTGTTATTTACCGGGGCTTTACTCTCCATGCCCGGCTATTCGGTCGACCCTTACAACAGCGCCATTTTTTTCGAGCCTCACAAATACAACCACAACTTTGTACAAATGCCGGTGGTTATGTTACTTTTCAGTGCAGGGGTGGTTTTTGTGCTGTTAGGCATATTATTACCCCTTCTGTCGTTCGAGAAAAACAGGTCACAGGGCATCTGGTATGCCGGCAGCGGGACCATCCTGACTGTATTTTCACTATTCCTGGTTTCAGGTTTAAATAAAACTTCATTCTATCCCTCCACTTTCGACCTGCAAAGTTCTCTCACCATCCAAAACAGTTCCTCAAGCCACTATACCCTTACAATTATGAGCTACGTCTCCATTATGGTTCCTCTGGTGTTTGGCTACATATGGTACACCTGGAGAAGGATGAATAATAAAAAGATCGATGCCGCCGAGATGGAATCGGGAGGGCACAGCTACTAAATTGCCAGAAAATTGCTATCTTTACCGACCCTAACATTCAACCCAAATTCCCGATGAGAAAAACGTTACTCCTTGCCATGATTCTGCTGGGTATTCACCTCGCAGGCCAATCCCAGTCCCTGCCCGCAACTGCTCCTTCAACAGGAGATACTGCAATCTATCCTTACTGGATTCAGATGATGCAGGATCAGAATGCAAATTTTTTCCAAACACAACGTGCATTCAACATTTACTGGAAGGACCGTAAAGTTACGCGTGGCAGTGGCTGGAAGGTATTCAAACGGTGGGAATATATGATGCAGCTGCGGGTGAACCCCGATGGCTCTCGTCCTGCCCCTGATGCCACTTTTCAGGCATACCAGCAGTACGAAAAAAACAGCCGGTCATCGTCCGGTACATGGGTCAATATGGGTCCGGCAGAAATTCCGGCACCCGGTCCGGCCGGCTATGAAGGCCTGGGAAGAATTAATACCGTTGCTTTTCATCCGACTGATCCCAATAAATTCTATATCGGCGCACCTGCCGGAGGAATGTGGCAGACGACAGACGGAGGCGCCACCTGGGTTACCCACACCGATACGATGCCTACCCTCGGTGTATCATCCATTATCGTAGATTACTCAAATCCAAATAAAATTTTGATCGGTACTGGCGACCGCGATGCAGGAGATGCACCGGGACTCGGTGTTTTCAAAAGTCTGAACGGCGGAATCAACTGGACACCTTCTAAAACCGGGATGGACAATAAGACTGTTGGCGGCATGATACAGCATCCGACTGATCCAACGATTATTCTGGCGGCTACAAGTGGAGGAATCTATCGCTCAACTGACGGAGGCACCACCTGGACCAACCGGAAAACCGGTGATTTTAAGTCAATCGCGTTTAAACCCACAAACCCGGCTATTGTTTATGCGGCCGCAGGAGCAAGTTTTTACAGGTCTGCCGACAATGGAGTTACCTGGGTTCAGATTACTGCCGGGATAACCAGTGGCCAGCGTGGAGTGGTTGCCGTTACTGCCGCTAATCCGAATTATGTCTATTTCCTTCAATCAGATGGCAGCAGCGGGTTTAAAGGGGTTTACCGTTCCACTGACTCCGGATTGAATTTCACCACGCGTTCTACCAGTCCTAACATCCTTGACTGGTCATGCGACGGCAGCGGAACGGGCGGACAGGGTTGGTACGACCTTTCGCTTGCAGCCGATCCGCAGAATGCTGAAACTATTTATGTTGGGGGAGTAAATGTCTGGAAATCCACCAACGGAGGCACTTCATTCGCCATTAACTCTCACTGGTACGGAGGATGCAATGTTCCGTCGGTTCACGCAGATTGTCATTACCTCACATTTTCTCCGGTAAACAATACTTTTTACGCCTGCAATGATGGCGGTGTATGGTCCACCAGCAATGGGGGAACGGCATGGAACGACCACACAGAGGGGATGACGATTGGTCAAATTTACAAACTCGGACAGTCGCAGACAGTCAGGGAAAAGGTTATCAACGGGTTTCAGGACAACGGAACCTATACGATAACTCCTACCGGATGGATCGCAACCGGAGGTGGTGACGGAATGGAATGTGCCATCGATTATACCAATGCATCCTATACCTACCACACCATCTACTATGGTGACATTTTCCGGAAATTTAACAACGGCGGCGAACGTAAAATTGCAGGTAACGGCACTTATGGAATCGACGAGAGTGGTTCGTGGGTAACCCCGTTCATCCTGAGCAAGGCAGATCCAAAAGGAATGTTTGTGGGCTACAAAAACGTATGGCGTTGCAACAATGTAATTGGCAACAACCTGGTCTGGACCAAAATCTCAAACAACCTTGGCGGAAGTAACAGCAGTGACATGGCGGTATTGGAGCAATCATCGGCAAATACCGGGATTTTATATGCAGTTCGCTACGACAACCGGTTTTTCCGCACCGACAACTGTCTTGATGTAAATCCGCTCTGGTATGAACTAACCTCATTTCTCCCGGTTTCCGGCACTGCCACCGATGTTGAAACCCATCCTTCGAATCCCAATATTGTTTACATCACCATGAATAATGCAGTTTACAAATCATCGGATAAAGGCCATACATGGGCCACCATCACCGGTAACCTGCCAGCCATTCACACCAATGCTATTGTGTACTACAAGAATGCACCGGAAGGACTTTATGTGGGTACAGACGCCGGAGTCTATTACAAGGATTCAACGACTACCGGCTGGATCCCATTCAGTGCAGGATTACCTGCCAATGCAAAGATTACTGAACTTGAAATTTATTACGATAACGACTCCGTTTCCCGCGATGCCATCAGGGCAAGCACCTATGGTCGCGGTTTATGGGGCTCCGACCTCTACCATGCTGCCCCGGTAGCCAACTTTTCAGCTACCAAAACCACCATCCCTACTGGCTGTGCCATAGGGTTCAGGGATGAATCGACAGGTGTTCCCACCTATTTTGAATGGACCTTTACTGGTGCTACTCCATCCTCTTCCTCACTGAAGAATCCTGATGGTATTGCTTACCTCACGGCAGGCACCTATCCTGTACGTCTTAAGGTGTGGAATGAACTTGGAGCAGATTCTATCGTAAAAGCCGGCTATATTACTGTAAGCGGTTCGTTGGGACCCATTGCGAATTTTTCTGCCGACAAGCAGGTACTCTGCAGCGGGGAATATGTGCGGTTCACCGACCTGACCGAAAACTGCCCTGTAAGCTGGTCATGGCAATTCAATCCGAATACTGTGACCTACCTTGAAGGAACTTCGGAAACCAGCCAGAATCCGGTGGTTCAATTCAACGAACCCAGAAAATATGACGTTCAGCTTACGGCATTCAATGTTGTCGGGCCAAGCGTGACCACGAGACTTGACTACATCATCAATGAAGGTTACGGACTTCCCTTTGAAGGCGCGTTTGATGCAGGATTCGATACCCAGCACTGGGAGATCACCAACCCCGACCTCTGGATCACCTGGGACACCATTTCTGTTCCCGGAACCACAGCCGGAGCCAAGGCTGCCTGGATGAACTTCTGGAATTACGCTGCCGTGAATCGCCGCGACCAGCTAATCAGTCCGACGATCAATTTCACCGACTACACGAATGTCAACCTCAGCTTCCGTCATGCATACGCTCAGCGGGCAAGCATGAAGGATTCTCTGATCGTAAGGATCTCCAGCGACTGCGGAACCACCTGGGAACGTGTTTGGGGTACAGGACCTAACGGTTCCGATTCCGTTTTTGTTACCCACGCCATGATGATGGATCAGTTTTTCCCCCTTTCAGCGGATGACTGGTGTAGCGGATCCTATGGGGTCGGATGCTATAATATTGACCTTTCACCGTGGGCAGGACTGAATAACATCAAACTGATGTTCGAGGCTTACTGCCGCTATGGAAACAATCTTTTTATCGACAATATCAGCATCAGTGGTCCTGTTGGTGTGGCAGAGCACAAAAATGGCGACCATGTGGTGACCGTTTTCCCAAACCCATCATCAGGAACCTTTAATCTGACCATCTCAAAAGCAACAGGCAATATTGGCCTTAGCGTATACAATGTTCAGGGACAACTTATTAACACATCGCAAATAGCTGCGAAATCAGGAATCACGTCATACAATTTAAATCTTACAGGACATCCGAAAGGCATTTATTACCTAAGGCTGACATCTGAAAAGACGACTCAGGTTGAAAGAATCATGATCCGTTAATGAGAACCCTACTTTTACTGCTGCTTCTTTTTCTGGCAGTTGTTCCCGGGTGGTCGCAAGGTTGGAGACCCGGGGAAATGGAGGTAAGGATTTACCTCAAAAAACCGACCGATGCCGGCATTCTGCGCAATCTGAACCTTAACACGGAAGCGGCAATGCCTGACGGTTCTGTGATTTGTGCATATGTGGTTCCTGCTGATCTGGACACACTCAAACATTCCGGTCTGACCTTTGAAATTTCTATTGCAGACCTGAATCAGCATTATTTGCATTATTGGGACAACCCTCTTGTACCACCCGGTTACTATTCCTACGAACAGATCATTGCCGTGGCCGATAGTCTGGCCGCCAGTTTCCCGCTTATCTGCAAAAAGGTGATCCTTGGAACATCGGTGGGCGGCCGGCAGCTCGCAGCGTTAAAAATCAGCGACAATGTAGATGTTGATGAACCGGAGCCTTCCATCATGTTCGACGGTGGGATTCATGGAGATGAAGTTGGCGGCGCTCAGAATGTCATCATGTATGCGCGTGAACTCTGCAAAGGTTATGGCATCAATCCCACCTATACGAGCCTCATAAACAGCCGCGAAATCTGGCTTTACCCGATGGTGAATCCAGATGGCAGGGCGAGTATGTCACGCTACAACAATAATTTCGTTGATATCAACCGCGACTGTGGTTATATGTGGAACGCGGAAGGAAACAGTCCGGCTGCATTTTCGCAAATCGAAACGAAAACATTGCGAAACTTTATTCTCGACAATCAGTTCGTGGTATATACTAACTACCACAGCGGCACCGAGATACTCTCCTATCCATGGAGCTACCGGGGCGACATGACGCGCGACCACAATCAAATCAACAACATGGCCAGCGTTTATGCGGCTTACTCAGGGTACACCAACCTTTTGTACGGACAAGGCTACAATATCATGTATGCCATTAATGGCAGCACAAAAGATCTCGTCTACGGAACCCTTGGAAATGTTGGCTGGTCGATGGAAATTTCGAACGATAAGCAGCCCCCGGCATCGATGATCTCCATGTATTATAACTTTAATACGCCTTCCATGACCGAGATGATTACCCGGTGCGGATGGGGAGTTGAAGGATTGGTAACAGACTCCCTGACCGGAGAACCAGTGCGTGCTACGGTGTGGGTAGGGAATTATTACCCGGTCTACAACGACCCGCTGGTTGGTGACTACCACAAATTTGTTTTGCCGGGAACATACACCATCAGGGTGGAAGCCAATGGTTATAAAACCAAGAGCATATCCGGCATTGTTGTCCCTGCGCAGGGTTCGGCAGCTACCAATGTTCAACTCACCGCCGATCAGACGTGGTCTGGCTTTAAAGTTATCAGCTGCCAGATCCCGGGGAATAATTTCGGGGATGAAGGATACACTCCGGGTGCACTGGGCAGGGTTGACTCTGTAGCTTATGCGCTCGGAAAAGGAGGATGGATCGTAATTGACATGGGAGATACCATATTTGATGGTCCTGGCGCTGATTTCAAGGTAATACAGCACGGGTCTCCGGGAAAACCTTTTCAGGTCTCAGGCAGCAACAATACCGAAGGTCCATTCATCACCATTGGGAACGGTACCGGCACCACCACGTTCGATTTCGCCCCAACCCTCATCCACAAGGCAAGATACCTGAAGATCAAGGATACCGGCACCGGTCCGTCATGGGGTGCAGGGATCGGGTTTAACCTCGATGCCATTGAGATGCTCACGCCTCCGCTTATCGTTAACTTTGCAGCAAACAACACCTCCATCTGCAACGGAACAGGAACTGATTTCACAGATCAATCAATTGGAAACCCTTCGTCCTGGTCCTGGTCATTTCCGGGTGGGTCGCCCGTCTCCTCCAATGCTCAAAATCCTCAGAATATCACCTACAGACAGCCAGGTGAATATAATGTCAGCCTGACCATATCCAATGGGGTAAGCTCAAGTGTGAAAATAAAAAGCAATTACATCCAGGTAATTCCGGCTCCGGTGGTGAACCTCGGTAACGATACGGCCATCTGCGATCACGACCAGATTACTCTCAATGCCGGTAACCCGGGATCAACCTACCTATGGTCCACCGGCGCAACAACGCAAACCATCGTGGCCGACTCAACGGGAACAGGCTATGGTTCTGCCAGTTATTCCGTGCTGGTTACCTCCCCTTCATCCTGTACAGGGACAGATTCCATTTCTGTTATGTTTGAAAATTGCACCGGGATTGACAACCGTTTCAACAGTAGGCAGATCAACATTTTCCCAAACCCTAGCCCGGATGGAAGGTTCTCCTTCCAGGTAACCGGATATAAGGATTACCTGTACCAGATAGTCTCCGCCACCGGGGTTGAAATTCAGGCAGGTATCGTTACCCAAAACGCAAATCTGATACTGTCTGAGCAAATCCTTCGCCCCGGCCTTTTCCTGTTCAGACTTTTTAACACCAATAATTCGGAAACCAGGAAATTATTAGTGCTGTAATTGAATCTGTTCCCCGCTTTGGGATTTTTTGCAACAAAATTCGTTATTTTTAATTTGTCTAAATAATAAAATGTAGTATCTTTGTTGACAACACAATCATACAGCCATGAATAAACAGAAATTTGATCTTCACGAAACCCTCGGGTTCGTTGTAAATACAACTTCCAGGTTATTAAACACCACATTGGCCAGGGCTTTTGCAAAATCAGGTTATGACATCACTGTTGAACAGTGGGAAATTCTTGTGGTCCTGTGGAAAAGAGACGGACAATGCCAGCATGAATTAGCCACCTACAGCGGGAAAGATCGGCCCAGTGTTACAAGGATTCTCGACAACATGGAAAAACGCGAGCTTGTCTCCAGGTCAACATCGGAAAAAGACCGGCGGAACAAACATGTCTTCCTGATGAAAAAGGGGAAGGAATTGCATGATCCGCTGATGAAGATAGCCAATCAGTTTGCAAAGACTTCCATGAAAGGTTTGGAAGAAACAGAGATAGAGGCGGGAAAAATTTTCCTTAAAAAGGTCCAGACCAATCTTGGCTAACCCTATTTTTTGATAACCGGGGCCATGAACTTCGTGTTCATGGCCTTTTTTTTCCTGCATATCCGTACCTTTGCCCCAACCTGAAATTATGCAACTTTTTTACATCGACAGCGTGCATGGGAATGCATGTGTACTCAGCGAGGAGGAATCCTGGCACTGCACACGGGTGCTGAGGCTTGGAGAAGGTGCGCAGGTTTTCCTTACGGATGGACTTGGAAACATGTATGAAGGCCGGATGACCAAAGTTCATCATAAAGGTTGTCTTGTAGAGATTGTGAAAACCACGGCCAATTACGGTAAAAGAGAATGGCAGCTGCAGGTTGCCATAGCGCCTACGAAAAGCATTGACAAGTTTGAATGGTTTCTCGAAAAATCCACTGAAATAGGTATCAGCCTGATCACGCCATTGCTTTGTGAGCACGGTGAACGTGAAATAGTGAAGATTCACCGGCTGGGAAAAATCCTTGTTTCCGCCATGAAGCAATCATTGAAAGCCTATCTGCCGCAAATCGAGGAACCGGTGAAGTTCAGGGAGTTTGTTGCCGACACTTTCAGCGGACAGAAATTCATCGCCTACTGTGAGACAGGCAAGGAAGAGGCGCTACAGAAAGCTTACCGGCCGCATTCCGATGTCCGGATCCTGATCGGACCGGAAGGCGATTTTTCTCCGGCAGAGGTCGAATTTGCCGTTTCAAATGGTTACTTACCAGTTAACCTGGGAGAGAGCCGGTTGAGGACGGAAACTGCAGGGATTGTCGCTTGCCACACGATCAATTTGCTCAACTATAATTAATTATGAATATATTTTTGGGTGCTAAAGTGTCGCATTTGATCCGGAACATGGCTTTTAGCGGTTTCCTGATGATCGCTGCCTCCTTTACCCCTCCATCTTTTCAGATTGCATTGCTGAAATATTCGGGTGGTGGCGACTGGTATGCGAATCCAACATCATTGCCAAATCTGGTTAAGTTTGCCAATGCGAACCTGGGTACAAATATTAGTGATGACGTTGCCACCATTGATGTGGGAAGCCCTGAGATCATGAATTATCCTTTCATACATATGACAGGACACGGAAATATTGTTTTTTCCGAACAGGAGATCAGCAACTTAAGAAGCTACCTTTTGGCGGGCGGATTTCTTCACATCGATGATAACTACGGGATGGACAAATATATCAGGCCGCAGCTTAAAAAGGTCTTCCCGGAGCTGGAACTGATTGAATTACCCTTCGATTATCCGATTTACCATCAGAAATTTCCCTTTCCCAACGGACTTCCGAAGATCCATGAACATGATGGCAAGGCGCCGCAGGGATTTGGACTCATCCACGAAGGGAGACTGATCGTTTTTTACACCTACGAATGTGATCTGGGGGACGGGTGGGAAGATCCGGATGTTCACCATGACTCCGAAGCAACGCGGCAGAAGGCGTTGCAGATGGGCGCAGACATCCTTCAATACGTATTCAACTCCAGATAAAGTTAAATCCCTTTTTTGCTTTTTTTCCGGTCGTTTTCATCGAGCATGATTTTTCGAAGCCGGATGGATTTCGGTGTTACTTCAACGTATTCGTCGCTATTGATGTATTCCATCGACTCTTCGAGCGAAAATTTGGTAGCAGGATAGATAACTGCTTTGTCGTCGGATCCGGATGCACGAACATTTGAAAGCTTTTTGGTCTTACAAACGTTAATAACGATATCGTCGGACCGTGTACTTTCTCCGATCACCATGCCGGTATAAACTTCATCGTTGGGTTCAATAAAGAACTTACCACGGTCCTGTAACTTGTCAATGGCATAGGCAATAGCTGTACCTGTATACATCGAAATAAGCGAACCATTGTTTCGGCCTCCCATCTCCCCTCTCCAGGGATGATAGGCCTTGAAGCGGTGGGCCATCACGGCTTCTCCTTCGGTGGCGGTGAGAACAGGATTACGTAACCCGATCAATCCGCGGGCAGGGATGTCGAACTCGAGGATGATGCGGTCACGTTTGTGCTCCATATTCGTCATATCTCCTTTTCGCCGGCTCACCAGTTCGATCACTTTACCGGCAAATGCTTCGGCAACCTGAATTTTCAGCAGTTCAAAGGGTTCATTTCTAACACCGTCGATCATCTTTTCGAGCACCTTGGGCTGGCCCAGCTGAAATTCATATCCTTCCCGGCGCATCGTCTCTACAAGGATCGCCAGATGAAGAATGCCACGGCCAAAGACCAGAAATTTATCCGGAGTTTCTGTCTCCTCCACCCGGAGCGCAAGGTTCTTCTCCGTCTCTTTGAACAGACGTTCACGCAGATGCCGAGAGGTTACAAAAGTACCTTCCCTGCCGGCGTAAGGTGAATTGTTAATGGTGAAAACCATGCTCATCGTGGGTTCGTCAACATTGATACGCGCCATTCCTTCCGGGTTCTCACTATCCGCTAGGGTATCCCCAATATCGAAATTTTCGGGCCCGAGTACTGCGCAGATATCACCCGCACCGACTTCCCATTTCACCTTTTCCTTGCTAAGACCTTCAAAGAGGTAAAGTTCCTTGATGACGGATTTTATAATCGTGCCATCATTTTTCACCAGCGACACCTGTGTTCCTGCCTTTATGCTTCCCCTGGTAATTCGTCCAACGGCAATCCGGCCTACATAGGAGGAATAGTCAAGCGAACTGATCTGCATCTGCAATGAACCTGGCAGTTGAACCGGGGCAGGAATATGTTCCAGTATCTGGTCAAGCAGGTAGCTTACATCGGTAGCGGGAGTATGCCAGTCGGCCGACATCCAGCCCTGTTTGGAGGAGCCGTAAACTGTCGGAAAATTCAACTGGTCTTCAGTTGCATCCAGGCTGAACATCAGTTCAAACATGGCTTCATGTACCTCATCCGGAGCACAGTTTGGCTTATCCACCTTATTGATGACTACGATAGGTTTCTTGCCAAGTTCCAGTGCCTTCTGCAGAACAAACCGGGTCTGGGGCATCGGACCTTCAAACGCATCAACGAGGATCAATACCCCGTCGGCCATATTGAGCACACGTTCCACTTCCCCACCGAAATCGGAGTGGCCCGGGGTGTCAATGATATTGATCTTCACTCCCTTGTAATGAACCGAGACATTTTTTGCCAGAATGGTGATACCCCGTTCACGCTCCAGGTCATTCGAGTCAAGAATAAGTTCACCTACCTCCTGGTTATCGCGAAAAAGCCGTACCTGGTGCAAAATCCGGTCTACCAGGGTTGTTTTGCCGTGGTCGACGTGTGCAATAATTGCTATATTCCTGATTTCCTGCATTATATTAATATTGAAACCCGTTTAAAAATAGTTTGCAAAGGTAGCGTAAATATCGATGCACCAAAGATTTAAAAGGATATATATTTTCATGTCGCTATTTGCGCGCCGTTTCAAGGATTTATACGATGTTTGCACCCATGAAAGTTGCTATCATTGGTTCGGGGGTATCAGGACTTTGCATTGGATGTTACCTTCAGATGAACGGTTTCAAAACCGAGATTTATGAGAAACAGCTTAGCGCCGGCGGACTTTGTACCAGCTGGAAGCGGGGCGCATACACCTTTGAGAGCGGATTTCAATGGCTGCTGGGCTCCTCCCCCGGAAGTTCATTTTACCAGCTGTGGACTGAACTCCTCGACATGAATTCCATCGACTTTTTTCAGCACAAAGTAAGGATGGAGATCGAAGTTAAAACCAGTCAGGATATCCATGGCAGCAAACGGTTCCATTTATATACCAACCTGCAGGTTCTGGAGGATTACATGCTGCAACTCGCCCCGGAAGATGAGGCAGCGATCCGCACCCTGATAAAATCCATGCGGAGGATTCAGTCGTTTGATATCCCACCGGCCATCAGGAAGAATCCTGAAGTTCTGTCGGCGGTGCAAAAAATATCTTTTATTCGCTACCTTCCGCTTTTGTTTTTTTTGAACCGGCTTAAAACTGAAACAAACTTCACCTTTGCAGCCAGGTTGAAAAATCCATTCCTGAAAGAGGTCTTTGAGCTGCTTTTCGATGGCGAAGAACTCCCGTTGATGATCATTACGTTACCACTGGCTTTTAACGATCTGGGTGCCACGGCATACCCGATTGGAGGTGCCACTTCCTTTGTAAACAGAATTCTGGCAAAATATCTTGAGCTTGGCGGGTCCATCCATTTTAACACTCCTGTCGCCAGAATTATGACCGAAAACGGTAAAACTACCGGACTGGAACTTGAAAATGGAGTAACGGTTTTGTCGGATCTGACTGTTTCAACCGCCGACTGGCACTACACGGTATTCCGGGCGCTTGAAGGCAAATTCGTGAACAAACGGATTACAGAACTTGGTGAACTCAAAAAACTTCTGCTGTTCTACTCGGTGTTTATGGTTTCTATGGGGGTTTCAAGGACTTTCGAAGGTCTTCCGCATTTCTTCAGATTTCCGATACCGGAAGAACTTGTTTCGCCGGACGGAACAAGGTATGGCAGGATGGAATGCCATATTTACAACTATGACAAAACACTTGCGCCAGAAGGTAAAACAGTGATTTCGGTGAGTTTCACAACGAATAGTGCGGCTTACTGGATCAACTTGCGTGAAAAGGACCGGGAGGCCTACAAAAGGGTTAAATCCGGGTTCGCAGAAGCAATCATCACCGTCCTGGACCAGAAACTCGGGGGGATCAGAGAACAGATCGAGATCATCGATGTGGCAACCCCTGCAACCTATCATCGATACACAGGAAACCGCAATGGTGCAGCGCAAGGATGGATGACCGGCAAAAACATTGTCGCCAGAACACCGGTAACCTGCAAACTTCCCGGGTTAAAAAGGTTTTATTATTCAGGACACTGGTCGCAACCTGGCGGAGGTTTACCTGTCGCCATCAAATCGGCACGTGATACCGTTCAGATGATTTGCCACGATCTGAAACTACGTTTTAAAGTGACAAGCTGAAGAAATATTGTATTTTTGGCAACAATAACGAATACAAAAGTCATTATCCTATGCGCAGAATAAACTGGTCGGGCCTTTGGAAGAAAGAAGACTGGCTTACCGTTTGGGTGGGGCTGATCCTCATCGTGATCGTGGCTGGCGGGTTAAGCCTGAAGATACCGAAACTGAAATGGACACTTCCGGGCGAATACCAGTCATTTCTCACCAAGACCATGCCCCTGGTTGATAAACTCACTGTGATGGCAGGTGATACAGGCGAACCTGATGTGAAGGATGCTGCCATAAACCTGCATGCAGCCATGATTATCGGCGACAGGCCATCGATCACACTGGCAGCAAACAGCCTGGCAATCGCCGCTGCAGAATCAGAACATACCTCCATCGATAAAATTGCCACAAAGCTTGCCACATCTGTTGTAGCAGAATCCAACAACCAGATATTAAACTTATTTACCGCCGAGAACATGTTGCGCGTACTGATTGTCGGTATCTTATTTCTTTTACTCAGCCTGGTTGCCGTAATCCTTTCCGGAGAAAAAGCTGCCCTGTTCATCAAAGGGTTTCCGGTAGTTTTCCTGGTGGCACTTATCAGCCAGTTTGTTGCCGGAAATTACAGTGTACTCGAATATGGACTTGAATATGTAATTTGGGCGCTCATCCTGGGATTGATCATCAGCAATGTCTTGCGGGTTCCGGGTTGGCTTCGCGGTGCGATTAAAAGTGAGTTTTACATCAAGACTGGTGTGATCCTTCTGGGCACCAGCATTATTTTCAGTGAGATCGTCAATGCCGGATTATATGGACTTGTACAGGCTGTACTTGTTGTCTCCGTGGTTTGGTACTCCTGCTTCTGGATTGCCCGGAAATTAAAAGTAGACGATGAATTTGCCGCCATCCTTTCAAGTGCTGTCTCGATTTGCGGGGTTTCGGCAGCCATTGCCACTTCGGGCGCCATAAAAGGTGATCCGAAAAAGCTGAGTTATACTACTTCCATTGTACTGATCTGTGCGGTTCCCATGCTGATCCTGCAACCGATCATCGCCAGACTTCTCGCCATGCCCGATGTGGTTGCCGGTGCATGGCTGGGTGGCACCCTCGATACCAGCGGATCCGTTGTGGCGGCCGGTGCACTTATCAGCGAAACTGCAATGAAAACAGGAGTAGTGGTAAAAATGTCGCAAAATGTACTTATCGGCGTCGCCGCCTTCATCCTTTCGCTGGTCTGGGCTATGAAATCGGATGATATTATCCCAGGCACCAAGAGAAAAGTCACGATTCTGGAGATATGGTATCGTTTCCCGAAATTTGTACTTGGGTTTATCGTGGTTTCGGTGGCATTCTCTTTCTTCCTACAACCCAGCGTGGTAGCAGCAACCAAGTCGACACTGGCAGGACTTCGCACATGGTGGTTTGCCCTGGCGTTTGTAAGCATCGGTCTGGAAACCCGGTTCAAAGACCTCACCAAACTCGGTAATGGAAGGCCTGCGCTGGCATTTTTGTTAGCCCAGGGCATTAATATCCTTTGGACGCTATTACTCGCCTACCTTATTTTCGGGGGACTGCTTTTCCCGGTTCCGAAGATATGACCTGAACCGGTCGTTATCCGCTACTTCAGGAGCGATGCGATCTGTTCCGACAGCACCCTGATCCGGGTTTGTGCATCATCGCGCTTTTTCCGCTCCGATTCAACGACCGCCATCGGAGCACTGTTCACAAACCGCTCATTGGACAACTTTTGCATTACCTTACCAAGAAAACCCTGAGTGTAAGCCAGCTCCTCTTCCAACTTTTGAAGCTCCTCCTCTTTGTTGACACTTACCAGCAGCGGGATAAAAAATTCCGTACTTCGCACCACAAAGGCTACCGCATCCGGAATTTTTTCATTAACATAACGTAACTCGCTGATATTACACAGTTTAACAGCCACTTCGTCAAATGAAGTGTCAGTCGGCTGGTCATCATTTTTCTTAATAAACAGACGAATGGCCTCTTTCTGTGGAATATTCTTTTCTTTCCGCACATTGCGGATACCCATGATCGCCTCAGCCGCAAAAGCAAATGATTCAATAAGGCTGCTGTCATGGCTCCCGCAAACAGGCATCCCGGTCAGCATGATGCTTTCCCCCTCGGCACGTTCACGGATGATATGCCATATCTCCTCTGTAATAAAGGGCATAAATGGGTGAAGCAGCCGGATCATTTTCTCAAAAAATCCCACGACCGCTTCATACGTTTTCGGATCTGTTGGTTGCAGGTAGGCAGGTTTGATCATCTCCAGGAACCAGGAGCAGAAATCGTCCCACATGAGCTTATAGGCGGCCATCAATGCTTCCGAAAGCCTGTAACCATCATACAACGTATTTATTTCGGTCACGGTTTTGTTAAAGACCGATTCAAACCACTGTATTGAGATTGCATTTACTTCAGGTTGAGCAAGTTCTTGGCGAACATCCCACCCTTTTATCAGGCGCATGGCATTCCATATTTTATTGCAGAAATTCCTCCCTTGTTCAATCAGCGCATCATCATATAGCAAATCGTTGCCGGCTGGCGAACAGAGAAGCATACCTACGCGCACTGCATCGGCGCCGTTCCTGGCAATAAGGTCCAGCGGTTCGGGTGAATTCCCAAGGGATTTCGACATCTTACGTCCCTGTTTATCGCGCACAATTCCGGTAAAATAAACATTCTTAAAAGGAATTTCGCCCCGGTACTCCCAACCAGCCATGATCATTCGCGCCACCCAGAAAAAGATGATCTCCGGTGCAGTTACCAGGTCGTTGGTAGGATAATAGTATTTTATATCATCATTTTGAGGTTTACGTATCCCGTCAAATACCGAGATTGGCCAGAGCCATGAAGAAAACCAGGTATCCAGCACATCCTCATCCTGCCTCAGATCATCAGCCGATATATTTAATCCTGCCCGCTCAACTTTTAACTTTTCCAGGGCCTCCTCTTTCGACCTGGCAACAATAAACTCGCCGTCCGGCAGGTAAAATGCAGGGATGCGCTGCCCCCACCAAAGCTGGCGCGAAATACACCAGTCGGTCACATTTTCCATCCAGTGCCGGTACATGTTTTTATACTTTGCAGGATGAAACCTGATCGTATCGTTCTCCACCATATCCAGCGCCGGTTTGGCCATGTTGGTCATCTTCATGAACCACTGAATGGAGATCCTCGGCTCGATCACCTCGTCAGTGCGTTCAGAATAGCCAACCTTATTTGTGTACTCATCAATTTTTAAGATGTGACCCAGTTCCGCCAGTTCTTTTGTAATCTTCTTCCGCACGGCGAAGCGGTCTTCTCCGATATATAATTGAGCAGCCTGGCTCATGGTTCCGTTCGGATTGAAAATATCGACTACTTCGAGTTTATATTTTATTCCGAGGTTGTAGTCGTTAATATCGTGCGCCGGGGTAACCTTGAGCGCTCCTGTACCAAATTCCCGATCTACATATTCATCAAAAATTATCGAAACCGATCTGTTGATCAAGGGAACAATAATTCGTTTCCCACGCAGGTGACTGTAGCGTTCATCCTCCGGGTGAACACAGATCGCGGTATCTCCCAAAATGGTTTCCGGTCGTGTCGTTGCTATGGTAACCCATTCATCAGCTGTTCCTTCAACCCGGTAGCGAACGTAGTAGAGTTTGGAATGCACCTCTTTGTAAATTACCTCTTCATCGGAAACCGCCGTGAGCGCCTTGGGATCCCAGTTGACCATTCGTACACCCCGGTATATAAAGCCTTTCTGATACAAATCAATAAAAACATCGATAACAGAGTCGTGCAATGCCTCATCCATCGTAAACCTGGTGCGCTCCCAATCGCAGGATGCACCAAGCTTCTTCAGCTGGTCGAGAATGATGCCTCCGTGTTTGGTTTTCCATTCCCAGGCATATCCAAGAAATTGCTCGCGGGTCAACGTCGACTTATCAATTCCCTCGTCCCTGAGTTTTGCCACTACTTTTGCCTCGGTAGCAATAGATGCATGATCGGTACCGGGAACCCAACAGGCATTTTTACCAAGCATCCGTGCCCGGCGCACCAGAATGTCCTGGATGGTGTTGTTCAGCATGTGTCCCATGTGAAGAACCCCGGTAACATTGGGAGGCGGGATCACAATGCAGTAAGGCTCCCTGGCATCAGGAACAGAATGAAAGAAACCCCGGTCGAGCCAATAGGCATACCATTTGTCCTCAACACTGGCAGGATCGTATTTGGAAGCAATCTCCATGAAAATGCGGTTTTAACAATGAGGCGCAAAATTAGCAAAAAAACCGGTCTTAACCAGTCCGAAATCCGATATGCAACGACGAACCTGTCGGAAATTTTTCTTTACTTTGCATTCTGAATTTTCTATGAATATTGTGAGATTAATCATTGGCATCGACGATACAGACAACCTGGAAACCAGGGGAACCGGCCATCAGGCCCGGATGCTTGGCCATGTACTTACACAAGCCGGTATTTTTGAACTGCAATCGGTAACCCGTCATCAATTGCTGGCCGATCCCAGAATCCCGTTTACATCGCACAACAGTTCTGCGAGTATTACAGGAATCTGCACCGGGAAAATCAGCGAGGTGATCTCCATTACAAAACAATTCCTGATCCGCGAAAGCGCCTTCGATTCGGATGCCGGCATGTGTGTTGCCAGGGAAACGGACGTCACAGAGTCCATGATCTCCTTCGGCAACAAGGCAAAGCATGAGATTGTTACCATGGAAGAAGCCTTCCGCGTGGTTAAGGATACAGGTGTGTATTTGGATGCCTTTCTCAACACACGGATCGGACTCATCGGATCATTGGCTGCTGTAGGGCTTCGCAAGGAAGGGAATGACGGGCGGCTGCTCTGGACCCGGAATCTGCGAGAGACCACCGGAAATTTTACCATTCGTGAACTACTTTCGGTTGTCGAAATCGACCAGGTAGTGGAAAAGGACCATACCATGATCAACCCCGGCAAAACGATTTGCGTCGGTGACTGGTTCAGGCCGGTGATGGTGGAAAGGAAAATCACGTTGATCGCTGAAAAAACTGAAAACAATGAACCCTATGACTACAGGTCTGCTTCAAAAGAGTATATCAAAAGTATTTCCGAATAATACGGTGGCCACGCTGTTTGAAGTGTTGTTCCTGCTTGGGATCGGCATGCTCGCCATTGTTCTTCACTCAAAACTCAGGTTGCCGATGCACCTGCCCGGGAAACAGGGTCTTCTTTTCGTTGCCCTGATCGTTGCCGGCAAAGGGATGTCGAGATTTCCATACGCAGCAACAATATCCGGGATCGGTGCTGCGACCATGCTCCTGATGCCGGGATTGGGTTTTCATGATCCGTTTATGGCCGTAATTTACCTGTTCCTTGGGTTTATCATGGACCTCGCAACCGGACTTGCTTCCCGTTTTACCTCCCGCCAGTGGATCCTCGGCATCGTTTGCGGGGCTTGCTGGGTATTTATTCCATTGTTCCGACTCACACTGTCATTGTTCGTAGCGATGCCAGCAGGCGCTTTCCGAAGTGGATACATCTATCCGTTTGCAACCCACCTCCTCTTCGGCATTGCCGGCGGACTGATTGCGGCCGGCCTGCTCACGGTGATCAGTAAAAAAATCTGAATTATCCTGCCCATTGAAATGACCGGAAAAAAAACATCCTCCGATATGCCCATTTCGACCTATCGGATTCCGATCATGGCCCTCGCAGCCCTGATAATAGTCCTATCGATGGGTGTACTGGTGAGCTGCAAAAAAAATCAGTCTGCTGAAAATTTGCCGCAGATCAGGTTTATTCATGGTCTGGGTTTTCTTTCAAACGACACTACCCTGGCAGCCGGCCAACACGCTAATATCGGGGTGAACGCAGTTGGCACAACCGCCAACATTACCTATTTTTCAATTCGTTTCAATGATGGTTCATCCAGGATATTGCTCGACTCAGGAATGAACGCAGCAGCATTTAACTATACCGTTGGCATTATAAAAACAAATGCCTTGCACGAAAAGTGGACCTTTTTTGTGATGGACCGGAATCGCATGCGCGATAGCATAACCCTTTACCTCACCAAAGCTGACACCTCCGCCTGGGGACCCATCAAGGTCATGGATAACATCCTTCTGGGAGCGCAGGAAAACCCTGCTACCGGTAGCTTTTACTCGCTTAATAACGGTGCTGTAATGACGCTCGACGAGGCTTTTGAGAATCAGCAACTGGCTGACATGATTTACTATTATGGTCAGTACGAAGGAACCCTTGCCTCACCTGCTGAAGCAGAAGCTCCCGTTTTTTTTACAGGCTCTCATGGCATTGCATACTGGGGCATAAAAAACGAAACCCGATACGACACTACGAGAATAACCCCTGAACAGTTTGCCAATTCGATGAACGACAGCCTCATTTTATCGGCATATGAGCCTGCGGCTGGAAAGAAAAAGGGGAAATACCTTCAGCCTGGTATGGTCATCTCATTCAGGAGCCCTTCAGGAAAACTTGGACTGATCTCTATCCACGAAGTGATACCGGCTGCGACAGGGTCGGTAAGATTATCCGTCAAAATCCAAAAGTAAAGATGGTCACAACCTGTTTCAGACTTTTCGTTCTTTTGGCATTTCTGACGACTTCAATGTCAGCCATCGGATCCCCTCATGTCTCTGATACGATACGTCCTGATACTTTACACCATGCATGGACAAATGAACTGCCGGAATTTTTCGTGACTGCCACCCGAACCCGGCATAAAAGCGATGATATTCCTGCGAGGCTGGCTTCCATTCACGGCAATGAGATCACGATTATGCCGGTTACTACCGCTGATGCGCTTCTGGAAATGGTTCCCGGGGCCAATATCGACCGGAGTAACGGCATCTTCTCGAAAAATGCCAGTATTACCATGCGCGGGCTGAACGGCACCCCTCGAACGCTGGTGCTGCTGGATGGAATTCCTCTCAATAAGGCAGATGGTGGTGGAATAAACTGGAACAGAATCATCCCCGAATTCATCAACCGCATCGAAGTCTCAAAAGGTCCAACCTCCTCGGTTTACGGCAGCAACGCCATGGGTGGAGTCATCAACATCATCACCGACAGGCCTTCCCTACCCGTGCAGGGACAGATCAAAACATTCTACGGATCCTGTAATACCTTTGGGGGACTTTTCAGTGCCGGGGGCAAAACCGGACATGGAGACAAAGGGTTTTATTATACTTTAAACGGATTTTACCGTCAGGGAGATGGCTACATCATGGTTCCCGACGACATCCGCGACAGCATGGATGTAAAGAACGGGCTGAAGGAGGGACTTATATGCGTTAAAACTGGTTATCAGTATGGCAAACAGAGTTACACAGAAATTGAATACTCCTATTATAATGATCGGCGTTATGATGGGTTTCAGGTGTATGAGCCCGGCGGGGGATATAACGAATACCCAACCCATTCGGTAAGAGTAACAAGCAGCAACGCATTCCGCAAGGCGGAGTTGCTTATAAGTGCCTTTTATCAGAATGAATTCTACCACCGGCTCAGCGAGTCGCTTGCCGCCAAAAAAGGTAATAAATACACTCTGTATACAACGGATTCGAGAAGGATTGACCAGGGAGTATGGACCAATCTCACACTGCATGGCAGCCACCGGATGACCTACACCATTGGTCTCGACCTCCGGTCAGGCAGTGTGGATGCCTCAGATACCTATCTCACGGCAACCGATATTCTCAGGAACCGCGGAAGGATGGACTTTTTCGCCCTTTTCGGGGAATACGAATGGCATATCGCTCCCGACCGGCTCATTTTACTGGCGGGCCTCCGGTATGATATTGCACGATTCCACAACGGCTCCTTCTCTATCTTGGAACCCACTTCACTCACCTCATTTATGGCTGGCTATCCAACTACCTTCGAAGATGCCACCTGGCAAGCGTTGAGTCCCAAAATCGGCTTGAAATATGCCCTGTCGAAAACACTGAACAGTTATCTCTCCTATGCCCATGGATTCCGTCCTGCCATGCTCGACGATATGTGCAAGAATGGTAATGTTACCAAAGGGTTTAAACTGGCAAACCCGCAACTCAAACCCGAAACCATCGACAACTATGAAGTTGGGCTTGACTGGCGGCCACTCCCCGGACTCATGGTTGAACCCTCATTTTATGTCGCGTTCGGTCATGATTTTCAATATTTTGTGAGCACCGGCGACAGTATCAATACCGGTGGTGACAAGGACAAGCCGATCATCCGACGCGAAAATGTGAGTGGCGTTCGCATCCTTGGTGCTGAAATATCAGGTAGTTACCAGATCAATCCTGCGATAAAAATAATGGCCAATTATGCCTTCAACGATTCAAAAATTACCTCCTTCAACTCCCCGCGTGACGACAAGGACCTTGGTGGGAAATATATTGTTGAGGTGCCGAGAAACCAGGCCTTTGCAGGCATATGGTGGAATAACAGGTATGTGCAGGTAACCCTGACCTTCAACTATAAAAGTTATGTGTGGAACGATGATGAGAACACCCAGCAAACTCCTGCATCGAATACCTTCGACCTCAGACTGGGGCATACATTTTTTGAAAAATACACAGTAAGTGCTACAATGCAGGATATTTTCAATACCCGATATTATGATTCAAAAGGCAATCTTTCACCGGGAAGGTTCATCATGATAAACCTGGCTTATGCATTCAAATCAAATAACTTATAATCCCAAAACCTGAAATTATGAAAAAAGCAGCTACCTTATTACTTATCCTTTTATCCCTTCTGGTATCGACCTCGTTGCAAAGCCAGGTTCTGATTGCAAAATGGACCTTCCCGACAGGTAATCCGACCGACAGCCTGGCCGACGGAGGGTTGGCTGTTAACCTTTCCATGGGAATTCATACCGAAGGTGGTACGAGCAGCATAGACTTTTCAAAAAACGGGGCAACTACCAAATCGGCGCAGGCCACAGGCTGGGACAATGGCTCCATGACAAAAAGCTGGGTGATCCACTTTAACACAGTAGGTTACGATAATCTGAATATCTCCTCAAAACAACAATCCGGAGGCAACAATCCTGGTCCCCGCGACTATGTTGTTCAGTATCGTATCGGATCATCAGGAATCTGGGCAGACGTTCCCAATTCAACAATTGTTACAGCCAACGACTGGAACACCGGTGTGATTAATGACGTTCCGCTTCCCGTTGAATGCAACAACCAACCGGTGGTTTACCTGCGCTGGGTCATGACCACAAACACCAACTCCTCCGGGGGGACAGTAGCAGCCAGCGGTATTGATAAAATCGATGATATTTACATCAACGGACTCGTCATTGTCTCCGTCGCGGAAATAAATAAAGCCCTTGAGTTTAGTCTTTCACCGAACCCTTCGCATGGCGAAATTACGGTTACCTCTCCCCAATCCATATCCACAATTGAACTAATGGATTATTGCGGACGGGTTCTGCACTCAATCCCCGGAACAGGAAGTAGCAAAATAAACATTAATACGGGTACTATCGCCAAAGGAAGTTACCTGCTAAGGGTAACGGCCGATTCAGGTTCCACCTCTGTGAAGACGGTAATCCTGCAGTAATTCCTGCCGGGCTAAAACAGTTTCCCCCGCTTTACAAGGTAAGGAAGAAGGACCTGTTCAAAACCGGCGTTGATATCTGCCTCCACGAGATCAATATGGTATTGGGCACAACGGAGTTTAAGCGCGGTTTTAAACCGGTCAACTGCCTGGGTATATTGCTCTTTCAGCTTGGAGGGAAATACCCGCAGTTGCTCTCCGCTTTCCAGATCGATAAACCGGTATGGCCGGTTTTCAAATGCAAAATCTATCTCCTTGCTTTTGTCGAAAACGTGGAAAAGAATAACTTCGTGCTTATTGTGCTTCAGATGCTGCAGGGCTGCAAACAACTCCTCCGGACTGCCGCTGTTTTCAAACATGTCGGAGAAGATGATCACCAGAGATCTTTTATGGATCCGTTCGGCCAATTCATGTATGGCCGTAGCCGCAGAGGTTCCCTTCCGTTGTTGCGGCGGAATTGGAGTTAACCGCTTGGCCAGTTCTGTAAACAGGTATTTATGGTGAACCGAGCTTGACTTGCACTGGGTATGTAACTCAACCGTTTCGGAAAAAAAGCTGACACCTGCCGCATCACGCTGCTTGCGAAACAGGTATAGTAACGCCGCAGTGACATAAAGAGAAAAGGTAATTTTGTTCGGATGAGAGAGATCAGGATTCTGAATAACAGGATAATACATGGAGGAAGAGTTATCGATAAAAACCTGACATCGCAGGTTTGTCTCCTCCTCATATCGTTTGGTATATAGCCTTTCGGTGCGACCGTAAAGTTTCCAGTCAATATTGCGGATCGACTCTCCGGTATTGTAGAGACGGTGTTCTGCAAACTCTACACTGAATCCATGGAACGGACTTTTATGCAGTCCGGTGATAAATCCTTCAACTACCTGTCGTGCAAGAAATTCAAGCGGAGAAAACTGCTCCAGAGGTCCCTGGTCAATGGCTTCTTGCACATTAAATATATTTTTCGATCAGGGCCTTATAGGAAGCCTTGGGCACAGCACCAACCTGCTTGTCAACAACCTCTCCGCCCTTAATAAAAAGAACGGTAGGAATATTGCGTACCTTATAGGTTGCTGTAACCGTGGGATTGTCATCCACATTTAATTCTCCTACCACGATGCGGCCTTCATATTCTGCAGACAGTTCATGAATGATCGGGGAGACCATCCGGCATGGACCACACCACACGGCTGAAAGATCAACAACAGCCAGCTTATCGCTTTTGATTACCTTTTCATCAAAATTTGCATCGGTCAGTGTTTCAAACATAATCTTGCTTTTTTAGGATGAATTTCATTCGCATGCAAAGTTAAACATAAAACCTCAGCAGCCAAATCAGTCGCCGGCAATCCTGTATTGAATTTCTGGCAACCCGGATAATAAATTCACGACCTCCTTGGCATTTACTCTGTACTTTTTACTTGGGAGCTCGATGCTGATGTTGTTCTCCGTGTCGAGTACCCGGATTCTAAGCTGGCATTTACCCTTAGACTGTTTGGCCATGACATTCAACTTTTGGATAGAATCAACCGTAAGTTCGTTGAGCATAATAGTCAGGTAAAGGGTGCGTGCATGCTTCTCCATCACTTCTGACAGAAGGGAGATGTTGTTTATACGCACCACAAGCTGGTCGGGACTATCGAATCGTTGTTCAACTTTTGCCTTGACATGAACATATTGCCCCTCGTCGAGAAAATGTTTAAATTTCAGATACTCCTCGGAAAAGATATTCAAGGGAATGAAATTATAATAGTCCTCCACCACGAATGAGCCAAACGGTTTACCTGTTTTGCCGATCTTATGGTTGGCTTCGATGACAATGCCACCAAAGGTGATCTCTTTGCCTTTGAGCGGTTTTAAATCCTGTTTAAGATCCTCGATGGTCACATTGCAGAAATTCGAAAATTCAATACGAAAATCGTCCAGCGGATGACCACTCATGTAAAAGCCGGTAACATCCTTCTCAAACTTGAGTTGCTCGAGTTTTGTCCACGGACGGCAGTCGGGCAGTGCCAGTTCCTTCAGTTGGACCTCTTCCGCCTCCCCGAAGAGCGATTGCTGCATGGAATCCTTCCGGGCGTGAAAATCAGAAGCATGCCTTATAATCTTTTCAATAAAAATCGAATCGTCGCTGTTCTCCTGGTGAAAATACTGGGCTCTGTGGGTATTTTCGAAACAATCGAACCCACCAGCCTTGGCAAGGGATTCTAGGCAGCGCTTGTTAATGTTGTGCGAGCTGATCCTTCGGGTCAGGTCGAAAATACTGATGAAAGGCCCGTTTGCTGCACGTTCCTCAACAATACTCTGCACTGCCGCCTCCCCCACATTTTTAATCCCTGCCATGCCGAACCGGATCTCTCCCTTGTGGTTCGCCACAAATTTAGAAGCACTTTCATTCACATCCGGACCAAGAACAGGAATCTGCATGCGCTTGCATTCGTCGAGGAACAAGGTGATCTCCTTCAGGTCGGTGAGGTTACGGCTCAGCACTGCGGCCATGAACTCTGAAGGAAAATGAGCCTTGAGATATGCCATGCGGTAAGCAACATAGGCATAACAGGTTGAATGCGACTTATTAAAAGCATAATTGGCAAATGCCTCCCAGTCTTTCCAGATCTTGGTCACAATCGATTCCGGGTGCCCATTGTTCTTGCAGCCGGCAAAAAATTTAGGTTTGAGATCGTTCATCATGGTCTCGATCTTCTTCCCCATCGCTTTCCTCAGTGAATCGGCCTGGCCTTTCGTAAAACCTGCCAGTTCCTGTGAAAGCAACATTACCTGCTCCTGGTATACCGTAATTCCGTAAGTATCTTTCAGGTATTTGTCCATTACCGGGATATCATACGCGATTTTTTCACGGCCATGTTTGCGGTTTATGAAACTGGGAATGTATTCCATCGGCCCCGGACGATATAACGCATTCATGGCAATAAGATCCTCTATCTTATTGGGCTTCAGATCGCGGAGATACTTTTTCATTCCGTCTGATTCGAATTGAAAAATCCCTGTGGTTCGTCCCTGACTGAAAAGTTCATAGGTTGCGGCATCATCAAAAGGAATGGTCTCCATTTCAACATCTACCCCACGCGATTGTTTAATGTTGGTTACAGCATCCTTGATTATTGACAACGTTTTGAGTCCCAGAAAGTCCATCTTGAGCATGCCCACCTTTTCAATATAATCTCCGTCATATTGCGTAACAAGCAATTCAGAATCTTTTGAGGTGGTAACGGGGATATAATCGGTAAGCTGGTCGCGGCTAATGATAATACCACAGGCATGTAAGCCGGTTTGACGAACAGAACCTTCGAGACTTTCTGCAAACTTGAGTGTTTCGGCGATCAGCTTGTTCGAAGAATTCCGGGCTGCGTTAAGCTCAGGCACCTCTTCATAAGCCGATTTCAGGGTAACGCCGGGCCTGGCAGGGATCAGTTTCGTGAGTTTCATCACCTCATCGAGCGGAAGTCGCTGAACTCTTCCCACATCCCTGATCGCTCCCTTGGCAGCCATGGTTCCGAACGTGATAACCTGGGCAACCTTGTCGCGGCCATATTTGTTAACTACCCATTTTAATACTTTTTCGCGGCCGTCTTCATCGAAATCAATATCGATATCAGGCATCGAGATACGGTCGGGATTAAGAAACCGCTCGAAAAGCAAATCATACTTCAGCGGATCTACATCGGTAATCCGTGTGCAAAATGCAACCACCGACCCTGCTGCAGAGCCACGTCCCGGGCCAACAGAAACGCCCATATCGCGGGCTGAATTGAGAAAATCCTGTACAATGAGAAAATATCCCGGATAACCCATTTTTTTTATGACAGAAAGCTCAAAATCAATTCGCTCCCTGATCTCCTCAGTGATCATGGAATACCTGCTGTTCGCCCCCAGATAGGTAAGATGACGAAGGTACTCGTCGGGATCAATAAACTCTGCCGGCAGAGGAAAATCGGGCATGATGGGATCCCGGTTAAGCGAAAAAACTTCTACCTTGTCCAGAATTTCAATTGTGTTCCCCAGCGCCTCCGGTATATCGGCAAAAAGTTTGTTCATCTCCTCTTTCGACTTAAACCACTCCTGCCCGGTATACCGCAACCGGTCAGGATCATCGATAAACTTGCCGGTGTTCACACAAAGCAACCGGTCATGGGCATCCGCATCAGCCTGATTCAAAAAATGCACGTCGTTCGTTGCGATCAGCTTTACCTGGTATTTTCGGGCCATTTCCACAACAACCTGCTCCACCGCCTGCTGCCGTTTGTAAACTTCGGCATCGCGTTTGGGATCTGTTGCCGGGTGGCGCATCAGTTCGAGGTAAAAGTCATCCCCGAATATCTCCCTGTATTCTAAAAGGACCTTCTCTGCACGGGCCACATTTCCTGCAGTGATGGCCCTGGGTATTTCTCCCGCAAGACAGGCGGACGAGGCAATCAGTCCCTCATGATATTCCATCAGCAATGCCTTGTCCACCCGGGGTTTATAATAATGTCCCTCAGTCCATGCCAACGAAATCAATTTCAATAGATTACGGTAACCTGTCTGATTTTTTGCCAGAAGGATAAGATGATCACCCTTCCGGTCAATTAGCTCCTGCTTATCCTTTCTGCTTCGGCGTGCTACATAGGTTTCGCATCCGAATATGGGCTTGAAATCAGACTGTTTGGAGGCAGCTTCAGAAAATTCTTTGATCCCGAACAGGTTGCCGTGGTCGGTCACAGCGGCACCCTTCATCCCCAGGGTCACCGCTTTGCTAACCATGTCTTTGATCCGGCAGGCACCGTCTAGTATAGAATATTGCGTATGTAGGTGTAAATGAACAAAATCAACCATGGGTGAGTGATAAAAAAGATGGGGTTCGGAGTGGCAAAATTATCGGAAAATGCGGTGTAATAGGCCGGTGTTAATAAATAAAAATTATGGCAGCCAGCATTCCGAAAAAAAATCAAATTCGCAATTTCAGGATTCATTTTCCACTTTTGGCATTTGACTTTTGACTGAATAATCGTATATTCGTGACAAAATCTATCCGTCGTGTTCGATTCCGCCCATTTCCACCCAATGATAGTCCACTTTCCCATCGCCATAATCGCAGTCGGTTTCCTGGCCGATCTGCTTGGTCTGTTTTTGAAAAAAGAGGACTGGCTTCCAAAGGCAGGATACTGGCTTGAAGTTATCGGTATGGCATCTGCCATTGTTGCTTTCGGGACCGGGTATTTTTTCACTTCACCGATGGAGGGAGAGGCCGGGTTGATGCGCGAAAAACACGAACTTTTTGCGACGTTCACCCTGGTCACGATCATTATTGCAACCCTATTCCGGATAATACTGAATTACCTGGAAAAAGCGGAAACAAAACTCAAATACCTCTCTCTCGCACTTTTCTTCCTTGCGTTTCTGTTTGTAAGCATTACCGGATACCTCGGCGGCACCCTGGTAATCAATTACATGATAGGGCTTTAGGCCAACGTAATACAAAATCAAACCGTAAACCAAAACTTCAACTATATCTCGTAAATCGTCTAATTGTAAATTTAAATCTCTCTCCATGAAAAAGTTCTTCCTGTTCAGTCTGGCAGCCTTCCTTTTTGCCAATGTATCGACCCTTGCCGGTACCGAAAAAACCATCGAAAACCTTAAAGCAGCCTTTAAGGGCGAATCTACCGCCAGCGCCAAATATGCAGCCTATGCAGAACAAGCAAAGAAAGAGGGGCTGATGTCAATTGCCACCATGTTTTCATCCACTTCAAAAGCAGAAGCTATCCACGCGGCAAACCACAAAACTGTGCTTGGAAAGATGGGTCAGACTCCCGATGTAGTAAAACCTGAATTTACCGTTAAAACCACAAAGGAAAATCTGCAGGATGCCATCAACGGTGAGAATTATGAAATGACTACCATGTACCCGGGCTTTATTGCCACAGCCAAAACCGACAACGCCAATGATGCAGTAAAATCATTTCGTTGGGCTATGGATACTGAAAAAAAACATCACCTGATGTACCAGGCCGCACTTGATGCAATAAACGCCGGCAAAACAGAGACGCTTTCCAAAGTATACTATGTTTGTCCCAAATGCGGCAACACCTACAATACGGCCAAACCAGAGGCTGAATGCGCATTCTGTAGTACAAAAAAGGAAAAGTTTATCAAGTTCAGTTAGCCAGACTGAACCCTTTCCGGGTTTATAAAACCGGCTCCTGGCGAAAAAAACCATGCAAGGGGCTCTCAATTAAAATGGTAGATCAGCGTTACTCCATATCCCGTTGAACTCACCGGCAGTATCTGAACTTTTTTATTGGCATTAAAATACACCATGCTGCCAACTGCAAACCCAATTGCGGATCCGAATAATACATCGGAAGCCCAGTGTTGATTTACTGCAAGCCGGTAAATTGCCGTAATGCCGGCCAACCCAAAACAAACGGCAGGGACCCATTTCGTATGCCAGTATTCCAGTGCAACTACCGTGGCAACAGCAAATACCGATGATGAGTGTCCTGAAGGAAATGAATTATATCCGAAAGGCCCATATTCTCCTCCCCAGTCGAAGGGCCCGTTCCATGCATGGGGATCAGGTGGGAGATCCTGGTAAGGCCTATGCCTGTGTGCAACCTGTTTAATCACATTGGTCAGGACTACGGTAATAACATACGCCTCTAAACCCTTTAAGGCCGTCTCTTTTGCCCGTTTATCCTTCCATATCGCACCATAGGCATAAAAAGCACCCAAGGCCGGAATGGAGATCAAACCCGATCCCAGCGGATCGAAGAAATAATAGGAGCTTTTATCGATAAACTCAGATTCATTTCTGGAAAAGAATTGCTGAACAGGCCGATCACCCCAAGCAATCAGGGCGATGGTTCCGGTGGTTATGGCTGCAGCCACTACTATTTTTCCGGCATTCCACTTGAACGGATTGGTAAAAACCGACTTCGTATCTGTCAGATAAGAGTTAAAATATGCGCAGTTGAAAGAAGTCTCCCGGGCTTGGCTGCGTTGATACGCTGTACTTTCTACGGAATCCCTTTTTTCCTGGCCATCAGCCAGGCAATGAATACAGACAAAAACGAAGACTAGAAAGGTTACCCGGAACATAATTCAGATTTCTGATCGGTTTTTTTATTGCAAAACAAGGCGGTACCGCAAACTTCCTCCCCGCTGCAAACCTAAAGAATTTATAGTCTTGAATTTTATTGACCCGCGTCTATTTTCATTTTCTCCTTCAGAATATTAACCGGAATTTAACCACCTACCGATGGTTTACACAGTGCAAGGGCTCCTTCCCTTCACGTTTTTCATATTTCCCTTGGTTGTTTCGTAAAACATCCCTACATTTGCACCCCTTTAAATCATTATTATTCAATAAATCACTAAATCAATCATTTAATCAATGCCAACTAAAATCAGGTTACAAAGAAGAGGTAAAAAGGGACAAGCTTTTTATCACATTGTTATCGCGGATGGTCGTGCACCACGGGACGGAAAATTCATAGAGAAAATTGGCATCTATAACCCCCTTGCAAGACCTGCCGAGATCGATCTCGACTTTAACAAAGCCCTCGACTGGATCACCAAAGGCGCCTCGCCGACGGAAACAGTGAAGGCAATTCTCGCCTACAAGGGCGTTATGTTTAAGAATCACCTGCTGAAAGGCGTTGCAAAAGGCGCCATGACCCTCGAACAGGCTGAAACCAAATTCCAGACCTGGCTGCAGGACAAAGAGCAAAAAATCGCTACCAAGAAGAAAGAATACGAACTCGGAAGCAAGGATCTCCGCAAAAGTGCACTCGAAGCCGAGAAGAAAAAGAACGAAGAAAAAGCTGCCGAAGTTGCCAGAAAATTAGCGAAAGCCGCACAGGCAGCAGCTGCAGCTCATGCACCGGCAGTGGAAGAAGTTGCTGAGGTTGCTGAGGTTGCTGAGGTTGCTGACGAAACCGTTACCGATGAAGTTGCAACTGAGCCGGTATCAGCTCCCGAAGAGTCACCCGCTACGGAAGAACCGAAGCAGGAATAGTCCCTATATCACTCCTTATGAATAAGGATGATTTTTATTACCTCGGCAAGATTATTAAAACGTACGGTAATAAAGGTCATGTGATGGTGACGCTCGATGTAGACGATCCCACGGATTATTTAAATATTGAATCCGTTTTCCTTGACCTTCAAGGAGAACGGATTCCTTTTTTTATCGAGGAACTCGAACTGAAACACAACAAAAGAGCCGTCATCCGGTTCCAGGATGTGGTTTCTATCGAAGATGCGGATATTTATGCCGGACTCGAGATGTATCTCCCGGTTTCCCAACTCCCGCCACTGAAAGGTGATCAATTCTATTTTCATGAAGTGAAAGGATACCGTGTCTTCGATCTGAACCATGGTGACATCGGAATACTTGAGGATGTCCTTGAACTCCCCCACCAATCACTGTTCCAGGTCCGCTTTGGCGAAAAGGAGATACTGATTCCTGTGGTTGATGAGGTAATTGTTGATGTTGACCGTGAAAACAAACTGCTGAAGATCGAAGCACCGGTAGGGCTCCTTGAAATTTACCTTTAAACCCATGCCCTTCCGCTTCCTGCATTTTTCGGTCGAGGATACCTGTAGCACACAACGTGTTGGCACTGACGCTATGCTGCTCGGCTCCTGGGCCCGGCCTGGCGAATCGGCACACATTCTCGATATCGGGACCGGCTGCGGAGTACTTGCACTGATGATGGCCCAAAAGTCGACCGGGATCATTGAAGCCATCGACATTGATGCCGCTTCGGTAACCGAGGCCTCAGCTAATTTTCAGACTAGCCCCTGGTCCTCAAGGTTATCGGCATCATGTACTGAATTGCAAGCATTTACAGGCATGCCCAATGGCTATGACTACATCATCTCAAATCCGCCATTCTTCACCAGTGCACTTCTTTCACCGGATAAACGTAGAAGTTATGCACGTCATGACGTAAGACTTCCAATGCAGGAGCTTATCCGGGCCGTGGATACACTTCTCGCTTCAGAAGGCAGATTCGCACTGATCCTACCCGCAGGAACGTCGGCACCGTTTACTGCGGAAATACTCAGGAGCGGTTTTTTTCTCCATAGGAAAACTGCAGTGCAGTCAAAACCTGATTCACTGCCAAAACGCACACTTATGGAATTTGGGCGAAAACCTCCTCCCGTTTTATCTGAAAATGTGCTTATTATATTAAATAAAAACAACGGATTATCCTCCAAATATTTAACACTGACTGCTGAATTTCACAATTTTTAATTCATACTTTTGTATCTCTGATTCCTTACCATGCCTATATATCGGATAACAAAATGCTTGTCCAGCATCTCAAAGAAAAAATCCTAAAAAATGCACGTACACGACATCTATCTTCATGCTATTACCGTTTTCATGGGTTTTTTCGCTATGCTGAACCCTATCGGTAACCTTCCTGTGTTCCTGGGTATGGTCCAGGATTTCGACCAGAAGACCCAGAAACGGGTTGCCTTTAAAGCCGTTCTGGTTGCTTTCGTGATAATTGCCGTTTTCAGTATCCTCGGCAACCTTATTTTCAGATTATTCGGAATAACCTTGCCGGCCTTTCAAATTGCCGGTGGAATCATCGTGTTCATCATAGGATTCCAGATGCTGAATGCCAAAGAAAATCCTATACATGCACAATCGTCTGATGAAAAGGAACAAATGACTAAGGTCGCGGAGGATATGGCCATCTCCCCGCTTGGGATTCCGCTGCTTGCCGGTCCGGGAACCATATCCACAGCGATGAACTTTGTTGGTGTCGAAAAATCGGTGCTAAATGTTGTCCTGGTGGTGGTTATTTTCGGAATTATGTGCCTGATAACCTATCTGCTTTTCGTTTCTGCAAGAGGGATCGCCGCAAAAATCAATCCGAGCCTGCTGAAGGTCGTTTCCCGTATTATGGGACTTATCCTGGCAGTAATCGCCGTTCAAATGATGATCAACGGAATTGAAGGTACCATCGAAATTTTTGGAAAATAGTCCCCTATGAATCGTCTTCCCCTACTCCTCCTCCTTGCCTTGGTTTTGACGCTAAGTTCCTGTAATAAACCGCGTACCGAATTCTGGCCCAACGGCAACCTGAAATCAGAAATTCATCTTAAAGGCAACGATTATGAAGGCGTTTCCCGATACTACTATGAGGATGGAACCCTTCAAATGGAATGCACATACAGCAAAAATAAACTCCAGGGCTTGCTTGTCAGATATTATGCCAACGGGATTAAACAGGAGGAGCAATCATACAAAGACGGCCTGCCCGACGGAACAGGAAAAACCTATGACCGCCTGGGGGCGCTGGCCAGCGTGAGTAACTATTCAGGTGGCAAATTACATGGACTGCATCGTGAATGGTACCCCAACCAGGTGCTGAAAGTTGATGGCAATTATATTAATGGATTGTTTGACGGACAATGGCTGTATTACAATGATTTCGGAGCAGTGATTGGGGCAGGTGTGTTTACCAATGGCAATGGAACACAAAAATCCTACTACGACAACGGTAAGTTAAAACAGGTCTCAAGCTATAAAAACAACCTGAAGAACGGCAGTGAAATAACCTACCGGGACGACGGGACTGTTGCCCAGGAAATGGTTTACAAAGATGGAAGTCTTGTGAAATCCGTTAATCGGTGATATTTCTGCCAACCAAAAATATTTATGTGTTTTTGTTTGCTTAATCCTGTCAATCTGTGTAATTTTGAAGCTGTTATTTTTTTCACAATACGACTAAATTAACACTACTAAATAACTGGTCCTAAACATCAAAACTGAATCAAAATGAACTTAGAAAAAATCATGAACGACCTGGAGAAAAAGCATCCGGGTGAAAATGAGTATCTTCAAGCAGTGCGAGAAGTACTGGAATCAATTGAGGAAGTATATAACGAAAATCCTCACTTTGAATCGGCAAATATTATTGACCGTATTGTGGAGCCGGATCGGATCCTCACATTCAAAGTTTGCTGGGTGGACGACAGCGGTAAAGTGCAGGTTAACCTTGGCTACCGGGTACAGTTCAACAATGCCATCGGTCCTTATAAAGGAGGCTTACGTTTTCACCCGAGTGTAAATCTCAGCATTTTGAAATTCCTGGGATTTGAGCAGATCTTCAAGAACAGCCTCACAACCTTGCCCATGGGCGGTGCAAAAGGTGGTTCAGATTTTGATCCTAAAGGAAAATCCAATGCCGAAATCATGCGCTTTTGCCAGTCATTTATGCTCGAACTCTGGAAGGTAATCGGCCCGGAGACGGATGTACCTGCAGGAGATATCGGAGTTGGTGGAAGAGAAATTGGATTTTTGTATGGAATGTATCGCAAACTGGCCCGCGAAAACACTGGTGTTCTCACCGGCAAAGGTTTAAACTGGGGAGGCAGCCTTATCCGCCCGGAAGCCACAGGCTTTGGAGCCGTTTACTTCGCAAAGGAGATGCTGGCAACTAAAGGCGAATCGTTTCAGGGAAAAGTTGTTGCCATTTCCGGCTTCGGCAACGTAGCCTGGGGTGCCGCAATCAAAGCAACGGAACTCGGTGCTAAAGTTGTTACGATTTCAGGACCTGATGGATATATCTATGACCCGGATGGTCTGAATGCAGAAAAGATTGACTATTTGCTGGAACTCCGTGCTTCCAACCAGGATATTGTAAAGCCATACTCTTACGAATACCCGAACGCACAATTTCACCAGGGAAAACGCCCCTGGGAAGTGAAATGCGACATTGCGCTTCCCTGCGCAACCCAGAATGAACTGGGCAAGGAAGATGCCCTGAACCTCGTTAAGAATGGTGTGATTTGCGTTGCTGAAGGGGCCAACATGCCCAGCACACCGGAAGCGATTGAGCTTTTCCTCGAGCACAAGATCCTTTTTGCCCCCGGGAAAGCAGTAAATGCTGGAGGAGTTGCAACATCCGGACTCGAAATGTCGCAGAATGCCATGAAACTTAGTTGGCCCCGCAAAGAGGTTGATGAGCGGCTTCACCAAATTATGATCAGCATCCACGAACAGTGCGTCAAATACGGCAAAGACAAAGAAGGCTTTGTCAACTATGTTAAAGGAGCAAACGTTGCAGGTTTCCTGAAGGTTGCCAGCGCAATGCTCGACCAGGGAGTTATTTAACATCTATCCCTGAATGAAGGGCCGATAATGTAGTGGCGATACACTGGGTCGCCGCCACATTCTCGGCCTTTTTTTGTATTTTTGCGCATGCAATTCGTCTACCCGCTTTTCTTTATTGCCTTCGCTGCGCTTGCAATACCTGTTATTATCCATCTTTTTAATTTCAGGAGATATAAGAAGGTCTGGTTCACAAATGTTCGCTTTCTGGCCGAGATTCAGCAAGAGACCAAACAGCAATCGCAACTAAAACAGGTCCTTATACTACTCGCACGCATGCTGGCCATTGCTTCCATTGTAATGGCATTTGCACAACCCTACATTCCTTCCAATAAACAGACAGAAAAACAGACCGGTCAGCATCTTGTCAGCATCTATCTCGACAATTCCTGGTCCATGGACGCTGTGGCCTCAGAAGGAAAATTGAACGAGATTGCGAAGAACAAAGCACTTGAAATTGCCGCAGCATACGGCGGTTCAGACCGTTTCCAGTTGATAACCAATGATTTTGAAGGCCGCCATCAGCACTTTGTCAGCCAGGAGGAGTTTAAAAAATTGGTTAGTGAAGTACAACTCTCCCCTTCCTCTCCAACGCTGCCAGCTATCATCAGCAGGCAAAATGAGATGCTTGCCGGCAGCCGTTTATTAAATCGTGATGCTTATCTTATCTCAGACTTCCAGCGATCGGCTACAAGCTTTAGCACCATTAAACCCGATACAAGTGTCAGTTGGTTCCTCGTACCGCTTCAGGCTGAAAAACGTGACAACCTCTACATTGATACCATTTGGTTTAATGGTCCGGTACACCAGCCAGGGCAATCGGTGAAATTAACCATCCGCATCCGCAACTCAGGTCAGGCCCTGGAGAAAGTTCCGCTAAAACTCACAATTAATCAGATACAAAGAGGGCTGGCCAGTTTTAGCATTGGATCCAACGCGATGGAAGAAATTGTTCTTTCCTACAGTGAAAAGGATACAGGGATTCAGTTCTGCACCGTCGCACTCACCGATTATCCGATCGTTTATGATGACAAGTACTATTTTGCATACAACATTCTGCCCTCTATTCCGGTGTTGTGCATCAATGGGGAGAAAGAGAACAGCTACATCCTTGCATTGTTTAAGGAAGATTCAGCATTTTCTTTCAATAACAGCCGATTGAAACAAACCGATTACGGGTCGATCCGAAACTATTCAATTGTCATACTTAATATGCCATCGGAGGTCCCCTCAGGCCTCGCAGAGGAGCTTAATCGTTATGTATCGAAAGGAGGAAGCCTGGTAATATTCCCGCCCGAGAGTGGAAGCACAGCCTCATTGAATGAATTCTGCAGAAGTATAAGTGGCGGCGGATACAGCACCCAGGATACTACCCGGCAAAGAGTTGCCTTCCTGAACCTGGAAAATCCTGTTTTTCAGGATATTTTTGAAAAAAATACTGCCGGGAAGACATTACTCCCCGACAATGTCGACCTCCCGCTGGTTACCCGTCATTATCGTATTGACCTGGGTAACACAGGCAAAGCTGAAATCTTGATGAAATTGCAAAATGGGGACCCCTTTCTTACATGTTTTCACCCCGGAAAAGGTAAACTTTACCTCTTCTCTTCTCCCCTGTCAGAAACCTGGAGCAATTTCCCTCGGCACCTGATTTTTGTTCCCACCCTCTATAAAATAAGCCTGTTGAGCAATCTCCTGTCTCCACTTTCCTATACCGTTGGAACAGAGGAGTCAATTGATATCCCTGCTGATTCAATCGCTGAAAAAAATATTTATAAAATATCCCGTCCCGGTTCAGATTTCGAAATTATCCCGGGAAGCCGCTATCTTGGAGCGGGAGTATCCCTGTTCCCCCATGATCAGATCAGGGAGGCGGGCTTTTATCTGGTTCAAAGCGGAAAAAAGAACGTTACCGGAATAGCCTTTAATTATAACAGACGTGAATCAGACCTGCGCTGTTATACCGTCGCCGAAATCGAAAATGAAGTCAAAAGGCTCCCGTTTAAGTCAGTAAGGATTCTGAAAGAGAATAACACTTCCCTCACACGACAAATAAAGCAACTAAACGAAGGAACCCCGCTTTGGAAATTTTTCATTTTCGTGGCGTTGTTCTTCCTCGCAACCGAAATCCTGTTGATCCGGGTTCTGAAAGTCTGACCTCATGACTTATCTCAAAGTGTAAATATTTTAATAATGTTTACACTTTTGTCAAATTCTTTTACATCTTTTTAATAATAAATATTGGCATTATTGTGCTATCTTGTTGATTTAATGTAATTTAATTTTACGGCACGGCATTTGCAATACCCAATCCATAAAACTGATAATCAAAACTCAAAAATAAAAACCACAGTCATGAAAACCTTAAGCCTGGTCAACCTTTACAAAGCCGAAATCAAGAAGAACATGTTAGCCCAGATCAAGGGTGGTGCCGATGTCAGATGCATCTGTTCAGCTAATAATCCAATGGTTAGTACTCGCCAGTCTGGCGGCCCCGCCGGTGACCTTTGTGTTTGTGGTGACTCTTCAACCTCAAGCGCCTCGGTTCAGACCAAACCCAGTGAAAGGTAGAACACACTGCCTTTTATTCCCAACCAATAAAAAAGTACCTTTGCCATAGATTCCTGGCGGAATGCCATGGATGTGGACATGCATGAAAAAAACCGTAACCTTCTCGACCAGCAAAGGCAACGTCTATTTATATAGTCCATTCCGCAACCAGATACTACTTTGTCATCCTGTAATTCCCATCCTTTACAACGAAGATTCAGAAGGTACAAATCTTGAAGAGTTTCTCAAGTCACATACTACTACGGGGAAATCAGTTACCATCATAAATTCAGTACGTTACCCTTCAAACGAGGCCAGAGCCCAGCTGGCACGGTATCGTTTTCTAAAAAAACATAACTATTTCAGAAATGCAGACTCCCTTAACCTGGAGGGAAAACTCACCGCACTCAAAATCAATGAGAATCTGAGTAAGATCAAGCAGGTAATTTTTGAAACAACAGAAGATTGCAACCTTGACTGTGTATACTGCACATTCAGCAAATTTTACATTAACAAGGAGCGGGGAAAACGGGAGTTTAATTTCGACCACGCCAGGCGAATGCTCGCCTTGATCCTGTCAAAAAGGACAACAGCTACCGAGTTGATTATCAGCTTCTATGGCGGAGAGCCACTGAAGAACTTTAAATTCATCCGCCAGATCGTTGAATTTTGTAACTCTTCGGCATACCAGCACCTCCGGTTCAAATATACCATGTCCAGCAATGGCTTGTTGCTAGCAAAACATGCCGGATTTCTTGCCGAACATAAAATGGAGGTCTCCATCAGTCTGGATGGTGATAGCCAGGGCAACAGTTTTCGCGTGCTGAAGAACAATTCCTCTTCGTATGATCTTGTTGTTAAAAATATTGACACTGTAAAAGCAAAGTACCCGGACTACTTTGACAAAAACATCTCTTTTCTTACTGTACTTCACAACCAAAACTCCCTGGGCTCGGTTTATTCCTACTTTAAAGAACGTTACAATAAAGTACCACTGATATCCTCCATCAGCACGTTGAATATCAATGAGGAGTTCAAAGATGAATTTCATTCAACCTTTCTGGAAAAGAGACGAACAGATTCATCCGACAGTGTAGTTATGCAGGCAATGTCGCTGAACCATCCGGGTGTAAAGGAAATCGCTGATGTCGTTGAGAAATATTCTGGATTTGTGTTTAAGAATTACTACCATGTTATTTCCTCAAAATCAAATGGTAAGGCAAATAAACAATTTGTGCCGACCGCAACATGCATGCCGTTTTCCATGCGTGTTTTTCTAACAGCGGACGGTAGTATTTTGCCGTGTGAACACATCAGCCGCGTGTTTGAGATCGGAAAATTTGATGACAATAACATTATTATCACCCCTGAGGAAATCGCTGATATGTACAATGGGTTTTTTGATAAAATTAAGACGCTATGCCGTAATTGTCTCATCGCCGACCATTGCAAGGAGTGTGTTTTTAACACAAGAGTCGATACGGATTACCCAGAATGCGAATTCTTCACAGACGAAAAAAAGTTCAGCCGGGAACTATCGCGAACGTTTGGTTTGATTGAACAGGACTATCCGTTCTTTCAGCGAATTGTGAAGGAGGCATTTCATGAAAAGTGATCCGGACTACTGGCTATGCCTTGAGCCATTTGTTCACCTTACCGAACAAAACGGTCATGCGCTATTTTACAATACACTCAATCGCAAGATCCTTGAATACAATCAGTCAGGAGTTGTTTCGACCATCGTAAGGAAACTACTGGAGGTTTCCAATGGCAATGTTATCAGGATCAGCAAAGGCGAAACCGACAATCCGGTGGTCATGAAATTCATTGCGCAGCTTCGCAAGCTGCATATGGGCGACCTGCTGCCGGTCGCCCTTTCACAGATCAAGCCAGTTAGCCTTGTACCGCAGCCTGCATTTAAACAGCGTCTGAAACCCTATGAGGAAGGTTTGGAAAGATCAGGTCTGAAACCTGAAAACTTCCTGCACGAAATAACATTTCATCTCAATGCCGGCAAATCACCGCTTACCCTGGATTTTCCGACAGCATTTTTTCAATTCCCGTTTCCCTTTGGAGATGAACTATATGGTAAAAATATGGACCTTTTGATGGTAAAGCGCCTGCTATCAGAACTCACCGTTGTCTCTGCCCTGGCCATTAACATATGCTCGTCGGATCCCGCGGGATGGCAGGACTGGGACGAACTCGTATTGTACCTGAATACCACAAAGTTCCATGTAAAATATCACCTCTCCCTACCTCAGGCAGATCAAATCAACTTCGATAATTTTGGAAAGAATTCTTCCACAGCGATTTTCGTCTCCTTCCCATTTTACATGGAAAACCTGAATACAATGGAGAAGGTCGAGGGTCGTGCAAAGAAAAACACAAAGGTCGAGTATACATTTATTATCAGCGACATGGCCGATCTTGAAAAGGCCCAGCAACTGATTGCCCATTTTAACCTCCGGAACTGGTTCTTTAAACCCTATTTTAATGGAACAAATCTGGGTTTCTTTAAAGAAAATGTTTACATCACCACAAATGATATTGCCGGTTCAAAACCTGATCAGAAACAGATCTTTTCACGCATAACTTTCAATGAAAATGATTTCGGCAAGTTCACCATTATGCCGGATGGAACTATCTTTGCGAATGTAAACGATCCGGCACTTGGTAACCTTAGCCGGATGGGTGTCATCGAAATGATAGAAGCGGAAATGAACACCGGAAAAAGCTGGGAAAGAACACGTCAACGTGTTTCCCCATGTAGTTCATGTGTCTATAATTTTCTATGTCCCCCTGTCAGCCGTTACGAAATTTTCATGAAAAGATACAATTTCTGTCACATTTATAAAGAGGAACAATAACGGAAATGCTCAACCACCTGATCACCTCATACAGGTTCTTGCGTAAAAGCAAAACCTATACTATGATCAACTTGTCGGGACTGGTTTTAGGACTATCTGCAGCATTTATTCTCCTCATCGCCGCCATTAACCAACTCACTTTCGACCACGCCATACCTGAGTCAATCAGGACCTACCGGTTACTTTCAACGGATAAAAAAAAGCAGTTTACTGAGGTAATCGCTCCGATTGCACTGGCAGAATTATGCAAAGACAAAATCAGGTCGATTGAAAAGGCTGGCATTGCAATCCGGTTCAGCAATTTTTGGAGAATTGCCACTGTCAGTAAATCTGTAGTTTTTACAGCAGAGCCAGACATTATTTGCGCCAATACCGACCTGCTTGACATTCTTGCAGTTCAAATAATTGCAGGTGATCCACGCGCTATTCTCTCCGATTCTTCCAAAATTATCTTATCTGAAAAGACTGCGCGAAAATATTTCGGTTCTGGCGATGCAGTGGGTAAAAAACTCAGATTAAAAACAAACGGTATCGTATATCCCCTTACAGTGGAGGCTGTTTACAGAAACTTTCCCTGGAATTCAACATTCACTGCTGATATTATCGGAAGTCTCGCTCTCTTTCGGAAGATTCTAAAAGACAATGAATATTCAGACAAAGACGTAATGACCTCATTAACTAATGGTTATGCGGATATTTATGTAAGAACCAAACAGGAAACGAATTACCGTGACCTTTTGCGACAAACGGTTGCACTTAATTCCATGCCTGAAATTCGCAAGCAACACATCACATACTCCTTTCAGAACATCAGAGATATATATTTTCATTCTGATCAGATTCAAAACGATGCGGTCAGAAAAGGCAAGAAACAGGATCTATATATCTATGTATCATTGGCATTATTTATACTTTTCCTGGCCGGTGTCAATTATTCTATCCTAAGTACAGCCCGGTCAGCTCTTCGTTTCAAAGAGATTGGCGTGAGGAAAGTGATGGGGGCTACGCGATCCGATCTCAGATCGCAAATCCTTACGGAATCAGTATTGCTTACTTTCATCGCCTTTCCCTTATCAATGATCCTTCTTGGACTTATCCTTCCGCTCATTGAACCCTATTTCGGGCAGGAAATCCGCATGTATACTGCAAATTTGCCTTATTATCTCGTTGTTTTCTCCGGAATTACACTGGTAATTGGCTTCTTTTCAGGTGCCTATGTAGCATTTTTCCTGGCCTCAATGAACCCGATGGATGCCTTAAAATCGAAGTTTTTTTCTTATAAGAAATTCAGTCTCAGCAAATTATTTATAATTTTTCAATTATTTGTCACTCTTGTCCTGATGATAGGTCTGATCAATGTATATCGTCAAATTAACTACTGCCTTTCTCAAAACGACACAAGTGACAAGGAGAATCTTCTGTTAATCAATTTCAACCAATCAGAATTTAAGAAGTATGAGGAGCTGAAAAAAGCTGTCAGGATTCATCCTGAAGTGCTCTCTCTCACGGGTTCATCCCTGAGTCCCCCCTCCACGGCTGCGGTGTTACGAAAAATGAAACTACCGGGCGCCGTTACCCAGGATGTTGAGTTTGAAATTGCCTCTGTTGATTACGATTTTTTCAAAACGCTCAACATCCCTATGGTTAAGGGCAAGGAGTTGTCCAGAAGGGAAAAACAGGAGGGAATACGTGTTACATATATTAATGAACAGGCGGAGAAAGCGATCAGGCTAAAACAACCGATCGGTGGTTCTATCGGGAAATTTAAAATAAAAGGAGTCTCCCGCGATTTCAACCTGCACACGCTCCATTCCAGGATCCCCCCCTCCCTGCTGTTGCTGAATCCCGAAGGATGCCAGACACTGATACTGCGGTATAATTATGTCAACCAGGACAAGGTTCTCACTTTAGCCAGAACTGCCTGGCAAAATCTGGCGCCTGACCAGCAATTCCAGTACACATTTTACGACCGTCAACTGAGCGATATTTACAAATCCGAGAGAAATTTTGCCCGGGTGGTGGGGTCATTCACCATTCTGGCATTTTTGATCACAGGCATGGGTTTGTTCGGACTTGCGATGCTTCTTTCAGAGCGCAGGATGAAGGAGATGTCCATACGAAAGATTTTTGGCGCATCCAATCCGGATATTATCTTCCAGATGCAAAAAGAATTTTTTATCTACATCGGGATCGCAGCACTTATTGCAATCCCTTTCTCATGGTATATGATGAGTCTCTGGCTGAGTGAATTTTATTACCGGGTAACCCTGCATTGGTTTACATTTGCCATTTCTGTATTAACGATCGCAGGATTTGTCTCCATGATCCTGTTGTATAGAACAATGCGATTAATCAGGGAAAATCCGATAAACGCACTGAAATACGAATAATGAAATTTCAATTCTATCATCAGTACGATTCAATGGACTGCGGTCCTGCATGCCTTAAAATGATTGCCCGGCATTATGGCAAAGTATACCGGCTTTCAACCTTGCGGGAAAAATGTCATATCACCCGGGACGGAGTATCGTTGCTGGGGATCAGCGATGCAGCCGAAGACCTGGGATTCCGCACATTGGGGGTAAAAATTACCATGGAACAACTTCTTCATGAAACTCCACTCCCCTGTATTGCCTACTGGAGCCAGAACCATTTTATCGTGGTTTATGATGTCAGGCAAAACGGAAATGAAACCCTCCTCTATGTTGCAGATCCGGCGCACGGCCGCATCAAACTTACGGTGGATGAATTCAGCAAATCGTGGCTATCCACGGAAGAGTCAACATCGTGCGGAGTCTGTCTGGTGATGGAACCATTGCCGGAATTTCATCTGCGTGATGGTGATCAACCTGCCGGATCGCGTTTCGGGTTCCTCCTCTCCTACCTTCACCCGCATCGAAAATACATGCTTCAGCTTTTGCTGGGCATGGTGTTCGGAAGTTTTATACAGCTTGCCTTTCCGTTCTTAACCCAGGCCATCGTTGACAAGGGTATCCGCAATCAGAATCTCAGCTTCATTTCGCTGGTGTTGTTAGCCCAGCTATCGCTCTTCCTTGGACTTACACTTGTTGAATTCATTCGCGGGTGGGTTCTGCTCCACATCAGTACCCGCATCAATATTGCCCTCATCTCCGATTTCCTGATAAAAATCATGAAGCTTCCGATCGGATTTTTCGATTCAAAAATGATCGGTGACCTTATGCAGAGGATCACCGACCATAACCGGATTCAATCCTTTCTGGCAGTCAGTTCCCTGAATATTATCTTTTCAACAGTCACGTTTATTCTTTTTGGGATCGTCCTGTTGTTTTACAGTACTATGATCTTTCTCGTTTTTCTGACCGGGAGTTTCCTCTATGCCGCATGGGTTTACCTCTTCATGAAGAGACGGAAAGAGATCGATTATCTCAGATTTTCCCGCTTATCGGAAAATCAAAGTGCCCTCTTCCAGCTGATTACCGGTATGCAGGAGATAAAATTACAGAATTGCGAAAAGCAAAAGAGATGGGAATGGGAACGCATCCAGGCTAAACTGTTCAAATTGAGTCTTAAAAGTCTTTCTCTTACACAATATCAGAGTGTTGGGGCTTTCTTTTTCATCCGGACCAAAGACATCCTGATCACATTTCTATCTGCCTACCTGGTGATTAAAGGAGAATTGACTCTGGGGATGATGCTGGCTGTGCAGTTCATTATCGGACAACTGAGCAACCCTGTGGAACAGATGGTTAACTTTATGCGGGAGGCCCAGGATGCAGGGATAAGCATGGAGCGGCTCGAAGAGATCAACGCCCATCCGGAGGAAGAAAATCCCCAACAGCCGGCACTGCGTGAACTACCTGCGGAAAGAGATATTTATGTGAACAATGTCGATTTTCAATATGAAGGGCCGCATTCACCATTTGTACTCCGTGAGTTGGACCTGGAGATCCCGGCACAAAAAATAACAGCTATCGTGGGTTCCAGCGGGAGCGGTAAAACTACCCTGATAAAGATGCTGCTTGGATTTTACCATCCTGTGAAGGGTTCTGTGTTAGTGGGAGATACGCCCCTGGAAAAGTTAAGTTCAAGCTTTTGGAGAAGTCGTTGCGGCGCCGTTATGCAGGAAGGATTTATTTTTTCAGATACTATTGTCCGAAATATTGCGATGGGGGATGATGAACCAGATGTGGAAAAACTGGCCCATGCCATAATAATGGCCAACCTGACAGATTTTATTGAGACCCTGCCACTGGGGACAGCCACCAAGATTGGACAGGATGGCACCGGCATCAGCATGGGACAGAAACAACGGATCCTTATCGCCCGGGCTGTATATCGCAATCCGGAGTACATCTTTTTTGACGAAGCGACCAATTCACTGGATGCCCTTAACGAACGACAGATCATTGAGAACCTGAATTCTTTTTTCCGGGGTAAAACAGTCGTAATTGTTGCACACAGGCTGAGTACGGTTCGTAATGCCGATCAGATCGTTGTGCTGGAAAAAGGGTCGATAATAGAACGCGGCAACCACAAAACGCTGACTGCTGCAAAGGGGGCTTATTATAATCTGGTTAAAAACCAGCTTGAACTGGGTTGAGTGATGAAGACTAGCGAAAGAGTTGACAAAGAGTACAGCAAGGAGATCCGTGAGATTCTAGATAAGGAGCCTGCCTGGATAATCCGACATGGAATGTGGATAATTATGGCCATTTTTACTTTAACGATCATTGGGATCTTTGCCTTATCAAAGTTTATTACAAAATGATTCACACCAAAGGACTGACAAGGATTTTTAAATCCGATGAAATTGAGACCATTGCACTGAAGGATGTTAGCTTCCATGTGAATGAAGGTGAATTCGTAGCCATTATGGGTCCGTCGGGCTGCGGAAAATCCACACTGCTGAATATCCTTGGACTGCTTGACAGTCCGACTTCGGGGGAATTTATCTTTCGGGGAGAGGAGGTCTCAAAGTATACAGAAAAGAAGCGTGCACGGTTGAGAAAGGAGAAGATAGGGTTTATTTTTCAAAATTTCAACTTGATCGAGGAACTCACTGTGTTCGAAAATGTGGAACTGCCACTGATGTACCTCGGGATAGTATCCAGAGAACGAAAAGCCAGAGTAACAACCTTACTTGAACGACTCGAAATGATCGCACGGAGAAATCATTTTCCTGTGCAACTGTCGGGCGGTCAGCAGCAGCGTGTTGCAATAGCACGGGCCATTGTGCCGATGCCCTCGCTGATCCTGGCCGATGAACCTACAGGGAACCTCGACTCCGCGCGTGGTGAAGAGGTGATGAATTTACTTAGCGAGCTTAACGAAGGAGGTGCAACCATCATTATGGTAACCCATTCTCAGCGTGATTCCGAATTCGCCAGCCGGTTAGTTAACCTGTTCGACGGGCAAATTGTAACCGAGAGAAGGTAACCGATCAGATTTTGATGGTAAAAATTGTATGGGAGCCCGGGATGGATTGTACATCAAGACTTCCACCATGCATCCTGATAATCTGACGCGACAGACTCAGTCCGATCCCTGATCCCTTCTCTTTCGTGGTAAAAAACGGCACGAAGATGTTCTCCATGGCCACGAGCGGGATACCGTTGCCGTTGTCCATTATTTCTATCACAGTATGGTCGGCTAAGGTCTGAGCTGAGAGTCGGATAAGAGGATCAGGTTTTTCGCCAAATGCCTCGATTGCATTCTTAACAAGGTTTATAAGTACCTGTTGCAAAAGCATACCATCAGCCTGAATAAACAAAGAGGGATGGCAAACTACTTCCATACGGATATTACTCGTGGCAAGTTGCTCCTCAAACAGACCCTGTACAACCAATAGAAGATCCTTTACCGAGACTCCATGAAATTGTGGTTTTGGCAACCGGGTCACATCCCGGTAATTCTGAACAAATTGAACCAGCCCTTCGCCTCTGCCTGCAATGATATTGAGCCCCTTTACCGTCTTTTCAAGGGTTTGTGAAGTCACCTCCTCAATTTTCTTTACCTCCTTCGAATCCTTATTCTGAAAAAGTCGCGTGAGGCTGGAAGCCAGCGATGTGATCGGGGTGATCGAATTCATAATCTCATGGGTAAGGACGCGGATGAGCTTCTGCCACGATTCAACCTCCTTTTGTTCGAGTTCGGATTTGATATTCTGGAGAGAGACCAGGTGTACCGTGTTGCCTTCCGCGGTGAATGTCACTTTGCGCGTAGCTAACTGGATGAGTTCCCCATTGATGATAATATTCATCAGTTCCATGTTATGGGGCTCAAGTTGAACGAGAAAATGGCTCATTCCCTCTCTGAACTGGTTTAGTTTTTCGAGATTCCTGACAATTTGCACCCGGAATATTTTTTTTGCAGCGTCATTAAAAAACCCAACATTGCCGTCTTCCGTAAATGATATTAATCCAACGGCAGCATGGTCGACGAGGGTTTTGAAATAGTTGTTACGAACCTCGTTTTCAACACGGGCCTTTTCAAGTTTGGTATTGATCCTGATGAAGTAGCTGTAAAGACCTTCGAATTCGTCATTCCTGCCAGACTTTGAGAAGGAGGTCGTCATCTCGCCACTCAGATGGGCAATGAAAAAATTTTCGAGTTTCTCATTGATTCTGTTCAGGTAATCGACCAATCCGGCTACCTCCACAATGGAAAGGAGAGCGAAAATGGCGAGAATTGAAATATTACGGTAGTAAAAGGAAGCGAAAAAAAAACAGCCTAAGGTTATGACAATTAGCAAGATACGCAATATAACAACATAATAGTATCTCTTAGAGACCATATTTTTTCATCTTATTGTAGATGGTCTGCCGCGAAATACCAAGTTCGCGTGATGCACTGGCAAGATTTCCCATGTTACGCAACAGTGATTTTCGGATAATATCCTTCTCGTAATCATCAAAAGATACCGGCGAATCCGGAACTGTTGGATTCATATTTGGGAGTTTTTTCAGGAACAGGTCATCCACCTTTACAATCACACCTTCAGCCAGTATTACAGCCTTTTCGATGGCGTGCTCCAATTCGCGGATATTGCCTGGCCACGGGTAGGATTTTAACGCAATAATGGCCTCTTTACTGAATGCCATCTGGCCCTTTTCATATTTCACTGAAAATTTGTCAAGGAAAAATCCGGCCATCAGATCGATGTCGTTTCCGCGCTCACGCAAGGGAGGAAGGTCAACCTGAATGGTGTTGATACGGAAAAGAAGATCCTGGCGGAACAAGCCTTCCATCACCATTCTTTCCAGATTTTTATTAGTAGCACAGATGAGCCGCACATTGATCGGGACAACTTTATTCGAACCCAAGGGTACGATCTGTCTTTCTTGAAGAACATTAAGTATTTTGGTTTGCATGTTCAGCGAGAGGTTGCCGATCTCATCAAGGAACAGGGTACTTTTGCTCGCCGACTCAAAACGCCCGATCCGGTCCTGCTTTGCATCCGTAAAGGCTCCTTTTTTGTGTCCAAACAACTCGCTCTCAAAAAGTGAAACCGGGATGGATGACATGTCGACCGTAACCATTACCTGGGATGACCTGTCTGATCTGCGATGTATCTCCTTTGCGATCAACCCCTTGCCTGTCCCATTCTCGCCTGTGATCAGGATATTGGCATCTGTACGCGATACCTTGTCAACAATATCCATGATCCGTTTAATCGACGGACATTCCCCGATAAATTCTGGAAATTGTTGTTCAAGATCCGCATTAAGTTGTTCGTGATTGATATGGTTCTTCTTGTAATCAATGCTCGATTGGCGAACTTTCAAACCAGCCTTCAATGTGGCAAGAAGCCTGTCATTGTCCCATGGCTTTTGAACAAAATCAGTGGCACCGTTTTTTACCGCCCTAACTGCCAGATCGATATCTCCATAGGCAGTCATCATAATAACACACAGGGTGGGATCATAATTAATCACCTCCGACAGCCAATATAGTCCTTCATTCCCGGTATTTATTCCAGCGGTAAAGTTCATATCCAGCAGCACAATATCGTAAGCGGCCGACTGAAGGGTGGAAGGCAGCAGGTTAGGATTTTTTAATCCGGTTACCAGGTTGAATTCATCCTCAAGAAAAAATTCTAATGCCTCGAGGATCTCCGGATTATCCTCAACAATGAGCAGGTTACCTTTTTTCAACATGCTGTAAGTTATTTGGACAGCTAATTTATACAATATGTCAACTAATCCAACACTACATGTCAATATTTTTTACACTGTTTACACTATTTATATTTATTAAAAACATAACAGATTGTTTTTATAACACTTACAAATATGGTCTGATTATTGATAAGTAAGCTGTCCTATTAACAAATAGTGTCCAAATATATGGCAGAGCAGACATTCGTAGTGAACATTACAGGGTATTGGCTTGACCGGCAACGTAACAATATGACAGAAAGTGCCGGATTGTTTTTTGTTTATGAAGCAAAGTTCAATGATGCAGACGAAACAGTAGATCTGCTCAGGATTATCCATATCGGAGAGGCAGCAAATGTGGTCGAGAAGTTAAACTCAGCAGAGTTACAGGCAGCATGGAACGCAATTATCCTTCCTGGTCACGAACTTTGTTATGCAACCGCTTCGGTGGACAACCATTATCTGGTCAGGGTGGCAGCAGCCTATATTAACACCCATTTCCCGCCTGGCAACAGGGAGTATATGGAATCTTTTCCATTTGATCAGACCACGGTAATTTCCACGGGAAAAACTGCTTTGCTTTATCCCGTGATTACTGCCCGGAGAAACATGCTGCAATTACACAATACGCCAAACCATTTCAGGCGTAGCATCATGATTCCGGCCAGGGCCATCCAAATTCAGCACGAGCCCAAGCAATCAAGGAAACTGGTAAGCGGAGAATAAGACCGGCCCTTTACTTCAGTGAATTCAATATCTCTTCGGGCTTATGCCTTTTGACCTCCCGGGTGAGTTCGGCAAATTCGAGTGCATTCCCGATGAGGTGAATTACGAATGGATTTCTGCTTCCCTTGTTCGACAAAAGGGAAAAAACGATATACGTACTATCCGCAGGAATTGTTTTACCCTGCATATCAAGAAAATAAAGGAAGGGTACCCGGTTCCCAAGACTGTCAGCATAGAAAAACTTCAGCCGATTGTCGTTCATGCAACCACCATTTTTCGGAAACTGAGATTTCATCAAGCCTCCAGGCGGTACTGTATACAATCTTGCCGTTCCCTCATAAGATTTTTCCTGACCATCTGTCTGATCAAAAAAGATCATTATCTTTCCATGAAAACCTTTGGGAACCAGGTATATTTCCTTTTCACATGGTGTTGTATGCGTGCAACTTGCAAATATCAACAGCAATGAAAAAACAGCAATGAAAAATCCTCTCATTTGCTGGTACAACTGCAGGTTGAGCCAACCAATGCAGCAGCAGTAGCACAACCTGTTTTGTAAGCATCTATGTCAGATGTCTTACCGCACTGCTCCGGGTAGGTATAGGAAAATTGCTGACCACCTTCCATATAGGTAAAGGAGCAGGTTGAGCACTTTTTGCATGATCCGAGCGACAAGCCGATAGCTACAAAGGCAAGCGCTAATACGATGGTAACTTTTTTCATGGGATTGATTTAAGGTGAATAAACGGTTCTTTAAATTCAAGACAAATATAGAGCAATTTGACTTTGTATCAATTTTACGAAAAATAAATTCTCTATCATCATTTTTGCAATCCCATCGGTTACGTGCAGTGTGATGTTTTTTTTGCAAATGAAAAAGGGTTCCAGAAGTTGACCTTCTGAAACCCTTGATTTTGCTGTCGGGGTAGCAGGATTCGAACCTGCGACCTCCTGCTCCCAAAGGGGCGAAAAGGGTTACTATTTTTTACCTGAATATTGCGTAGGGGCACTGAAAATACTGGTGTTTCCAAAAGTTATTAACTTTCCCGTTTGTTGGTTATTATTCATTAAATTTGCATTATTCTTGATAAAATAATGCAAATTTTGTGCAAATAATCTGACCTGTTTTGACCATCCCAACATATGGAAAAGGAATTTATCATATCGTTATTTCTCGATGCCCGAAGGAAAAAAAGCAACCATAAATATCCGGTAAAAATACGTGTTTATCACACACTGACCAAAATCGCAAGACTTTATCCGACGAAATTTGAGTATTCGGAAGATGATTTTAAGAAGGCCTGGAAAGCTGAAAAGGCTCATAAGAATTACCACGAAGAAAGACAGAAATTGCAGGCTTTTGATTCTTTGCTGAATGAGATCGCCGGAAAGATCACTCCCTTTTCTTTCGAACAGTTCGAAAGAAAGTACCTCAGAAAAAAAGGTGACACGCAGAACTTTTTATATCATTATGATCAGGCGATCATTAAACTTAAAGCCAACAACCAGTTTGCAAATGCATACAACTATAGTTTGAGTAAGAAGTCGATCGAAGATTACATGGAAAGTCTCACCGGTCATAAGCCGACCAAAATGTTTTTCTCTGAAATTACTCCTGCATGGCTTACTAAATATGAGTTTGCCATGCTACACCGGAAAAAACCTCTGAAACGGTCGCATGAGTTAAGGGAATGCCCTTTATCCCGAACCACAATTTCAATCTATCTCAGGGTATTGAGGACCATCTTCAATAATGCTATTGCAGAAAAAGACATCGACCCGGAGATATATCCCTTTGGGAAAAACAAGTACCAGCTTCCGGCAGTCCAGGGAGTAAAAAAGGCCTTGACTGGTGACCAGCTAAATATACTCTTCTTTGCTACCCCAAGGATCCCGGAACAGGAAAAGGCCAGGGATTTCTGGTTCTTCTCGTATGCCTGCAATGGAATGAATTTAAAGGATATTGCAATGCTTCGCTGGGAAAATCTCCAGGAAGACACATTGATCTTTTACCGTGCCAAGACGATCAATACCGGCAAGACCCATTTAAAACCCGTAACGGCTTACATTACTGATCATGTGAAATATGTCATTGATAAATACGGCAACAAGGACAGGGGACCGAAAAAGTTGATCTTCCCAATTGTTTCTGACGACCAGGATGAAGAATCAAAGTTCATGATGACAAAAAACTTTACCAGATTTGTAAATCAAAATCTGAAAAACCTGGCAAAAAACAATGGGATCACCGGAAAGATTTCCTCATACTGGGCACGCCACAGCTTTGCCACGAATGCTATTCGTAACGGAGCAACGATGGAATTCGTCAGCGAATCCTTAAGTCACACAAACCTGAGAACCACTCAAAGTTATTTCGCGGGATTTGAGGATAAGGACAAAAAAGAGTTTATGAAAAACCTCATGACCTTCACCCGTCCAACGGAATCTATAAATAAGGAAAAACCAGCTATTACAACGCTTAATAATAATTGATGCCACCATGACAAATGAAGATGTTGACAAAATTCTTGCTCAGAAAGAAGGGACAATAATTGAATTCAAAGAAGCTCAGGACAATGTGCCTGCAAGTCTCTATGAAACTATCGTCAGTTTTGCCAATACTGATGGAGGTACAATTCTCCTAGGTGTAAATGATGAAGGAAATGTTTTGGGACTGAATGACAAGCAGCTCGAAGAGTACTTGACTAATATTACTACATCAATGAATAACCGGGATTGTATAAATCCCACGTTTCTGCAACCGGTATTCAGGTTTAGACATGTAGCCGGACAAATTTTAATTTTACAGATCTCAGCCAGTTCTCAGATTCATGATCATGGCGGCAAAATATTTTTAAGACAAGGAGATGCTGACATTGATATTACAAACAACCGGAATGCAATCGGAGACCTTCATAAGAAAAAGGAAAAATTTTATACCGAAGCGGAAATAATAAAACATCTTTCCCTTGATGACCTGAATATCAATCTTTTTGATAAATCACGCCAGATCATCCGTGGTTTCCGGTCAACTCATCCCTGGGTTTCGGCCTCTAATGATCAAATCCTTTCAGATTCATTGTTATATCGGACAGATTTTCAAACCGGTGAACAAGGGTTAACGTTGGCCGCAGCGCTGATATTTGGGAAAGACATCACGATTCAGAGCATTCTTCCAGCCTATAAGGTAGAAGCGATGGTTCGTATATCGAATCCTGATCGGTATGATGACAGGATAACCATCAGAACAAATCTGATTGATACCTACTTGCAACTCATGGAGTTTATTCAACGCCACCTTCCGGAAAAATTCTATATGGAGGACGAGCAAAGAAAGGATTTACGCAGTATGATTTTTCGGGAAGTAATTGCAAATATCATCGTTCATAGAGAATATAGAAATGGATATTCTTCTGAGTTGATCATCAACAAAAAATCGGTTGTGCTTACAAACCCCAACAGACCTATTTTCCACGGACCTTTAAATCTTGACCGGTTCAATCCATACCCAAAAAATCCAAACATTCGAAGATTTTTCACGGCTTTGGGCTGGGCTGATGAGATTGGTTCAGGGGTGAGGAATACTAGAAAATATTTATCGTTTTATATTCCAGGTGCAGTACCCTTGTTTATAGAGGATGATCTTTTCCGTACGGAAATCCCTTTGGTTTCTTTACAAATGGATGTATTCGCTTCTAAGTTTAAACATTGGCTTGAACTCCCTGATGAAGTTTTCCCTCTTCTTGAAAAAGGACTAAGGAATATTGCCTTGGATCCATCTATTGCTGAAGCAGGATGGGAAGATCTTCTTTTACATCTGGTGCCAACCTGGCATCAGCAAGGTGCCAAGCTTCACGAATTGAAATGGCCTGATAAACAAATATTTGTGAAAGAAGAAATTGAAAAGGTGCCAAGCTGGTCTGAAAAAGGTGCCAACCTTCTTCATAAGAAGATAAGATATTTGTTGTCAATTCTTATTCTTACCAGCAATGAAACAGGAATTGAACAGTTGATGGCTTGGCTGAATTATAAAAAAAGACAAACGTTCAGGGAGAACTATATGATTCCATTACAGAAGGCTGGACTGATCAGCATGAAAAAACCAGATAAGCCCACTGATCCTGAGCAGCAGTATAAATTGACTGAATTAGGCCGGTTATTCCTGGCAGGAAGAATGATGTAATTCTCGTGACCAAAGGAATGAGATCATGGACCGACAATGATCATGAAAATGATCATGAGTAAAATACCAAAATAATTATTAGCCAATGACAACAAAAGAACTGGATAGATGCCTTGATTATATCAGGAATTGGCATTTACTCGATATAGACGATCATCATGAACAATTTTTAAAAGGTGATATGTTTGGGGAGTCGCATATTGAACCTTTACGAAGAGAGCTTATCGAAAACCTTATTACCCTCGATCGCAAACAGCAAACCAATGTGATCATTTTTTATGTCAATGAATTGAATAGGGTCTCTATCACGGATTATTTTGAATCCTTTGAAAAACGGGAGGTGAAGGATGAAAATGGCAGTTGGTTGAAATTCATTGAATTAAGTGCTATACCAGAATCAGGGGGACCATTTTTCCATATGATCTATCATCTGCATTTATTGCTATTCATGGAGATTGAGAAGATCTGTAAAATCTATGAAATTCCATTGATAAAAATTTTAGAAGACCAGGGAATTGACTTTAATACACTGTTTATTGATACGCCAGAATCGCCTTCAGAAAGCGCACAGGAATCAGTTTTGCCGGATATAAGACCCAATTTCACTGCTGATATTATCCCTGATATCTTCGATATTCTTAAGGATTTCTTTTCAACATCCGAACAACCGGAACTTTTAAATATCCTTCGGACGGGAGGAAACACTCAAAAACCTTTATTATTCAGGGATTCCGGTAATCGTTTAGCGGATGCTTTCAAGCAGCTATTCGATTGCGATATTATTAAGGGATGCCAGAAAAAGGAACTTGAGGCTTGGATCTGTAAAAACTTCCTTTACCGGTACCGTGATAAGATCAACGAATTTAAGCCAAGATATGTTTCAGATATTATCTCCACAACCAAGGATAAGTGCCAAAGGCCCATTCTTAATGTAAAACAGGAGAAATCAACCGGAAATTTTCTGATAAGTAAAGTTTAGAATCTTATACGGGTTTTACACGTGTGGGTACCCACCGTATTGTAACCCTGCATAAGGTGCAAGTACCATTGCCGCAAGTTTCACTTAAATCTTGTAAGCAATGGAAATCACATTTGAAAAATTACCGCAGGCTGTTACACAGCTCTATGAGAAGCTCGAAAATATCGAACGACTTCTACTCTCACAAAACAATACTCCCGAGCCTGAAGAGGATAAACTGTTGACCATCCGGGAGGCAGCCGAGATTATTCATCTCACTGTCCCGACAGTCTATGGTCTGGTTCAGCGCTCTGAAGTTCCTGTCTGCAAGCGGGGAAAACGTCTCTATTTCTCAAAACAGGAACTTGTTGCCTGGATCTTGTCCGGCAGAAAAAAGACTATTTCAGAGATCAAAGCCGACGCAGAATCATACCTGGTAAGAAAGCGCAGACCCTGAACCGCTCCTTTTCGGGAGCCTGTTTGACCAACTTCTCAGGAATCCCGACCGGAAAATTAATTCACCTATTCTTTAATCAATAAAACAATCAATCATGGAACCTTTACGTGAACTTGATCAACTTTATCAATCGCAACTTGCGATTTTATCGGAAACCAAGAGGGTATATAAATACCTGGTGAACAATAACATTCTTGACAGGGAGAGCGATCGCTTTATCAAGGAGCTGATTAAAAAGGGGAAAAAAGAACTCTGGAAAAGCTATTTATGCATTAAAAGATCCTACATACAAAAGGAGAAAACCAGGCAGACCAGGTACCGTATGATTTTGCAAAATAAACTGGAACAATAATGCTTTACGCTGCCAAACAGGTCCTCAATATTTCAAACGATAAAAGCCCGCAGGAACGGGCTTTTATCATAATCTGTGAAATGAATTATTAAAATCTTAACTCTCAAGCACAAAGATATGAATAATGAACAAATATTACTTCGAAAGAATCATAAACCCTTTCCGGAATCTGGAACCATAGACACTTCTCATCATATTTCCGAAAACGACCAGCCCGATGATATGTCATCTATCCTTATGCGGGAGGGAGAAAAATACATCAGGGTTACCACAGACTATTACCGTATGAGTCATATTCTGAATGCCCGCAAACAAATCACTCCAGTACAGCAGCTTTGGAGAAAAGGTGCAATTATGGGGGACTTCGGGAAGGAGATATTCAGATATATAAGGAAATATGTCGCTTTCGTCAACATTCCCGACAATTCCGAAACCTATCAGAAGGAACACAATTATAACGGGGATGCCTATTTTAATTTGTATGAGCAGATGAAATATGTTCCGGCGCCGGGTGATGTGACCATTACCATGAAATTCCTTTCGCGTATTTTCCAGGACAAATTTGATATCATCCTCGATTACCTGAAGATCCTTTATGAAAACCCTACCCAGAATCTTCCGGTCATCTGTCTTGTCTCGAAAATACAGGAGACTGGCAAATCCACTTACATGCTGTGGCTTTGTTCCATTTTCGGACGGAATGCCATCATTCTGGGAAATGAGGAATTCAGCACCAACTTCAATTCTCTCTATGCCAGCAAGCTCATTGTTTGCATTGACGAGTCTTTTATCGATAAGAATTTAATCAAAGAGAAGATCAAACGGCTTACCACCAGCGATTCCATTAATATGGAGGCCAAAGGAAGGGACAGCATCCGTATGGATTTCTTCGGAAAGCTGGTATTGTCGAGCAATACCGAGGATAATTTCATTAAAATGGATGACGATGACAACCGGTTTTTTGTTGTTAAGGTTCCGGAACTCACTCGCCAGGATTTCATCCCTGATCTTATGGACCGACTGGTGGAGGAAATCCCGGCATTCCTTTATCTGTTAAAAACCCGTCAGATAGTATATCCCAGGAGAAGCCGGTTATGGTTTGACCCGAAGGTTTATGAGACAGATGCATTAGCAAGGATCAAGGTCAATACCCGCAGTATGGTTCAAAAAGAATTATTAAGATGGTTTGAGGACATTTTTGCTTTTGATGAAGTAGGGGATCAAATTCATGTAACGCCTGGCCGACTTGCCAAGGAACTTGAAAAATCCTTAAAACTTATATCAGGGCTGCCAAGCCAGATATCTTATATCCTGAAAGAGGAATGGCATCTTACCCCTGCAAAAAATAATAAATTCGATTTCCTTTCCATCGTCGATAATTATTCGGATTCGGAACGCATGATGGTCTCTCAGATTTCTAAAACAAGAACCACCGGAACATATTACACAATTTCCCGGGAATTCGTTGATTCAAAAAAATAATTTCAGAAAAAACCTTTTACCTTTTTACTAATTAGCTAAAACATAGATGTACGTAAGTAAATCAAAGGTAAATCAAGAGTAAAAGAAAGGTAAATTTACCAATTTACCAGCAATTTACCACATATGTATTTAATATTCAGCGTATTAACAAATTGTAAATCAGTAAATCAAAAAACCTTAAAATTATTTTTTTATGAAGAAAGACGAAGATTCAGAATCAACCACTTATTGTACTGAAACAAAGAAAACTCATCTTCTCGATTATCTTGAGCAGAATGGTCACCGGCCTGTGAATATTAAGTACGGCAGCGCATGGTTTCAAAGTCCCACTCGTAGTGAGAAAACACCCAGTTTTAAAGTTGACCTGAACAAGAACCTCTGGTACGATTTCGGAACCGGTGAAGGCGGCAATCTCATTGACCTTGTATTAAAGCTCAGCAACTGCACAGTGCCGGAAGCTTTAGCGCATATTGGCAGCAATTCCTATTCTGCAGGGGAGCATCGTTTTGAACCATTGGATGATTCAGGCCGTATTAAAATCGATCGCATTCAGGCATTGTCAAACCCGGCCCTGATTCAATATCTCAGATTCCGGAAGGTTTCTCTGTCATTCGCCCGCCGGTTTCTGAAGGAAGCATATTATACCGTTCATGGGAAGCAGTATTTCGCCCTGGCATTCCTAAATGACAAGGGTGGGTATGAATTAAGGAGCCCTTACTTTAAGACCGGTTCAAGTCCAAAATATTTTACAACGCTCCGTGGAAAGGATAATTCAAAACTCAATGTATTTGAAGGATTCATGGATTACTTATCCTGTTGCACCTATTACAGGCAAGTCCCAAGTTTCAGAACGATCATATTGAACTCCTTATCTTTTCTTCCAAAGATCGAAGCTGAACTTGAAGGTAAAATTGAAGTTAACCTTCTTCTTGACAATGACCAGGCCGGAAGGACCGCTACACAAAATCTAATGACCACTTATAAGCATATCCGGGATTGGGCGCCGATACTCTATCCGGATCACAAAGACTTCAACGAATTTTTGATGAACAGTAGAATCCAATAAGACCGATTCAGTTTTCCCGGCAAGAGATCAATTCATATTATTATCAAATATTTGAAGACCAATGAGAAACCTGGGTTCAGAAAAAACACTTGAGCGGATAAGATTGTATTATAAGTCGGATAAAACAAAATTATCCTCACATGATAACCATATCCGTTTCCGGCTGGAAACTGCTTATTCCATGTTAATCAACCAGAATGGGGTTGAGAGGGATGTGGTTAAAATGCTCATGAAATTTCACGGTATTTCCAAGATGCAGGCTTACCGGGATGTTTACAATTGCACCCGGTGTTTTGGCCCCATTCGTGGGATGGACCGTCAATTTCTTCGCAATATGGTTACACAATGGGCCATTGAATTCCTCCGGAAAGCAGAATTAATGAATGATTTCGATGCCGTTATTAGATTTCTTAGCAGAATTATCCAGGCCAATAATCTTGATAAAGAAGATGCGTGGTTACCTGATCCATCGAAGATCCAGCCTCCTGTTCAACTTCTCTCAGTCAACTACAGTTTTCTCAAATCGGAATATTTCAAGCTCATTGATAAAAAAGCTCAGAAAGCGCTTTTAAAACTGCACAGAAAAGTGGTTGCTTTGATCGATGCATCTCCTATTGCTGAGTACAAGGACATCCTGTTAGCCGCTGAGGACCCTATAGAAGGCGAATACACTGATTCCGATTAGGGGATCAATTTCCCAAGTAAAAGATAATAAGGTATTTTGATAAATGAAGGGGACCATCTCCCCTTCATCCCTGATCTTATCTGCAACCTAATATATATGGTATCAATTCATATATCCCTAAAAAAGGCTTCACTGCAATTGTATTTTTCGATAGGGCGGGGCGTGCACTCCGTGGGCATTTTGATATTATAAGTGTGCATTTACACCCTTATAATTCTAAATATCAATGAGATGATAAAATATTTTTGTTACTTTCAAATTCACCGGACTTCTTTTCTTGGTGCGGATGTCAAGAAACGAAGCAAAAGAACCATCTGCCTGGGGGAGCAAACCGCCTCCCTTCATACCCCTATTACTAATCTAATATATTCAGTATCAATTCATATATCCCTAAAAAACGAGAAGGTGCAATTGTAATTTTCGATAGGGCGTGGCGGGCACTCCGTGAGGTACAAGCAAAATTTCGGGGGTATTCAAACGGTTAAACCGTTAAAGATGAATGACTAACTAAATTTTACACGCAAAACCAAAATCGACCGCTTTTTTCTTTACTAACCAGGGCTAAAGAAATAAGCTTGGCAAAAAAGAAACCCATGTTTGGCCAGCGCACGGTTTAGCTCGAAATTTTGCTACAAAGGTACCTGCGGATAATTCGCTTTAAAAGTACCGGCTGGACCTGGTACAGCTTAAAACTGTCAAGGGCGACCTCCTTATGGAACTGTCGCTCGTTGAGTTCTTTCATTCTGCATTCGCTGGAGTGACCCTAACCCATTGACATTATTTATTATTCTCGGTAGTTGCCTTTGGCGTAAAAAATTTCATTTCTAACCTTAAAACAAACGCCTTATGAAAGCTTTAGCCGCAACAACAAAAGAACAGTCAATCGTTGAAATCTTCTCCGAAATGATGGATCAGATTTACTACCCTGGTTACACAGAAGAAATCATTGCCTCCGATCCTGAAAAGTTCGATTGGGAACTGAAAGAGTTCCAGGGGCAATTCTCAATAAAAAATTAAATGCCTTCAGCGAAGCTGTCAATTCCGAATATCGGAACTGACAGCTTTTTTTTATACTCGCTGATGCTTTGCATTTGGGGCGACTTTTAGAAAAAGTTGCAAAACCCTACCCTGTAGTAAATCGAAATTCACAAAGTTATGCTCGTGAAAATATTGTCTCGCTAAACACGACCTCCTTTCGGAACTGTCGCCTTTCAGGTTCATTCAGATTCTTTTCAACAATCTGACCTGAATGTTTGCTTAAAATTTTCACTCCGCATTCTCTCTTCCGGCAAATTTCATTTACTCACTGCGGCCAATGGCTGCTTAAACTTATCTATCTATGAAAAAATCGATCATGAATCCGGAACTTGCCAGGGAGGACGGCAAAAACTACGAAAACAGAATCCCGATGCGCTACTGGGCAGAAGATGACCTGCCAAGTCAGAAACTCCTGCTCAAGGGCAACGGCAGCTTGTCAGACGCTGAACTTCTAAGTATCATCATCGGCACCGGTGTTTCCGGGGAAAATTCCCTGGACATTGCCATGAAAACCCTGTCAATCTGCGGAAATAACCTGTGCGAATTCTGGAAGTTCAGTGTTTCAGACCTTCAGAAAATCAAAGGCATCGGAGAAAAACGTGCTGTGAAGATCGCTGCCATGTTTGCGCTGGCCCGCCGGCGGAATGAGTCAGAAGTGATCTTCAAAAACAAGATATCAAAGAGCCAGGATGCCTTTGAAATTTTTCATTCCCTGATGGGTGACCTTCCTTATGAAGAATTCTGGCTCCTGATGCTGAATAGAGCAAACAGGGTTATCCGGAAAGTAAAGATCTCCGAAGGCGGAGTTTCCGGAACCGTCGTAGATCCCAAGAAGATCTTCCAGATTTGCTTAGAGCAGCATGCGACATCGATAATCCTGGGGCATAATCATCCCTCAGGGAACACTCAACCCAGCGAAGCCGACAATAAAATCACAAAGAAGATCAAAGATTGCGGCTTACTGCTCGATGTAGCTGTCCTGGATCACATCATTGTCGGCGATGACCGGTTTTATTCCTTCGCTGATGAAGGGTCATTGTGACCGATCCAGTCCTGGCCTTATCGTCAGGACTGGTTTTTTTGTTTTTTTGAAAGAGTTATTGCCTGGAATCCAGGCTCCTGCACAACACACATCTAAAAATATATATATTTATACAATAATGAAATCCGATGCTCGTTAGTGCCATAATGTGTACCTTTGCATAGTGGTAAAACGATTCATAAATATCATTCTGGCTATTGTACTTCTGGTCTCTACAGGCGGAGTAACCATTTACCACCATTACTGTGGTCACAAACTTATCAGTACGACCATTGATGTAAAACCAAATGATTGCTGTCAAAGTGGATGCAAAGATTGCAGGACTAATGTCTTAAACCTGAGGGTTAAGACAAAAGTTGTTGTTAATCATGTTTCCTTTTCCTTCAAACCAGTGCAAATTGATCTTCCGGATTACTCCTTCGTTCCGGTTGACCTTTACTCTTCCTCAAATGCACAGACTCCGTTCTCCGAAAAAGACACCGGGGTTAAACATGTCAAAATAAAACCGATGCTTGCAGAAGACCAGGAGGCTTATCTGCAGGTTTTCATCATTTGATCTTTCTTTTTCCACTGTACCATACCCGAAGAAAGGGTAGCGGTTTTGCTTTGCTTTTGCAAATCATTCAATTTCCCAATAACTAAAATCAATAAAATCATGAAAACAAGAATCTTTCTCCTGGCAGTTATCCTGGTGATCTTCGGTGCATCAGCATGTAAAAAGAGTTCAAATGATCAGACTAACAGCCAGCTCTCGCAAACTGAATCCAGTCTGAAGCAGGATTACACCCAGGCTCAGAATTATGAAACCGTCCTGGTTCAGCGGCACATTACTCCCGGAATGACTATGAATGACCCGATCTGTAAAATGAATGACAGTCTTTTTCACATGAATGATACTTCTTTTACCATTCATATGCAGACTTACTGCAAGGAAATGATGTCGGACATGGGCATGGGTTCCAATGGAATGATGGGAGGTGGTATGATGGGTGGCGGAGCATCAGGCGGCATGATGTGCAATATGGACAGCATGTTCATGAGCATGAAGGGCATGACGCATATGACCACCTTCAAGATGGACAGCATGATGGAGAGCCATATGAAAAACTGTCCGAAGATGGGAACCCTTAACGGAAATGTTCAGGGTTACCTCGACAACATGCAGACCATGCGCAAGGCGCACATGATGTTGCACAAATAGAAAAAATACAGAATTCAAAAATAAATTTGCAGGATGACCGCAAGTTTTTGAAAAGGATTCTGTCAAATAATAAAAGATCGTTCCCTAAAGTGCTGAAAAAGGCCGGACATATTGCAATCACTCTGCTTCTGATCATCGCTACCAGTGGTGTTACTATTTCAAAACACTATTGCGGAAATGCCCTGACCGGTCTAAGTATTTTTTCTTCTCCGAAAGATTGCTGCAACGGACCTTGCAAGGACTGCAGGAATGAAACGAAAACAATAAAAGTCACCGATACTTTCGAATCTGCCGACAATCAGATTCATTTTCATGATGTGTTCAAGGTTCTGTCTGATCAGTTCACCCTGAATGCCCTTCTCCCGGCACCAGGTTATGGTCAGACAGATCTGCGGCATATTTCCTTCCCGATCAAAGGCCCGCTAATGGCCAAATCTTCTGCAGGAGACTCCGAAGCCATCCTGCAGTGCTTCCGCTTGTAATTTCTCCATTTTTCTGCCTGAAAAACCCGGACGGGTTGTGATTATCCTTTCAGGATGAATCATCAATCCTTAATCCGGTAGTTATCTAATTGATTAACATTAAAAGGTCAGAAACTATGGAAAATTCCAAATTCAAATTGATTTTGATCGCCTTGCTGATGGTGACCTCTTTTTCATGGGCAGCCAGGCAGGGAGATCGTAAAACGGCCATCCGGCTTTATGAAAACAAGGAATATAAAGTGCTTGATTCCTTGAGGATCATAGTCTATTCAAGGACTGAACGTATCATCGTACAGAAAAAAATGCAGGAAGTGCATTACGAGACGAATTACTATTTCAGTAATTCCAAGAATTCGGAGATCATGAGACTAACTATCCTGAATATTGAAACTGCTTTTCCCGAGGATCACAAAATGCATGATGCACTGATGAATGCATTTCCTGAAGGTGAGGGTCTTTCGGAGTACGACACTTTTCACAAAACATTCAGAATAAACAGGTTTCTTGATCAGAACCTTAGTAAGTAAAACAGTCCCAATAAATTTTAAATATGAAGAATCATATCATTTTTTCAATGACAATTATCGCGTTTGCGACTCTCATGGCATCATGCTCACCTAATACAATACCGCAGCAGGGGAAAAAAATGACCTGGACCTGCCCCATGCATCCTGAAGTGATCAGTGATAAACCGGGTACCTGCCCGAAATGCGGTATGGATCTGGTAGCTGATAACGGAAAATCAGGCCACAATCATAAATGTTGTAAGATGAATTCAGGTGGTAGTCATGATCACAGCGGAGGCGGATGCGGAATGATGAGATAATTATCGGCAGATCATAAAATAAGTATTATTTTTAACCTTAAAATCAAGTGAATATGAAAACTAAAATTGTTGCAGTAATTATGACCTGCCTTTTCGCAGGTAGTGCAAATATTCTTTCAGCCCAGAATGCCACAAAAGACATGAAAGGGCACAATATGAACATGAGCCAGTCTTCACAGACGGCTAAACCGGTTGTAGGCAAGACAGATTCCGTAAAGGTCATGGGAAATTGCGGTCAGTGCAAGACCCGGATCGAAAAAGCAGCCATGTCCGTCAGCGGCGTAAAGAGTGCTAACTGGGACAAGAAGACGAAATTGTTGTACCTGGTCTATACCGGTGACAATAAGACTGTAGATGTCCAGAAAGCTATTGCAAAAGCAGGTCATGACACCGGCCCGTACAAGGCGACCAAAGAGGCCTATAACGCACTGCCAGGCTGCTGCCAGTACAGGGATGAATAATCCCGACAGAATTCCGGCAAGGGTTGTAGTAAGTGTGAATTAAAAACCAGAATCGTATGCTTTTTAACCGGCTTGTCAAATATTTCCTGGATAACCGACTTGTTACATTCATCCTGTTCATGATGTTCCTGGTCGGTGGGATCATCACCGCCCCGTTCAACTGGAACCTGGATTTCCTACCGCGAAATCCGGTTCCGGTGGACGCAATTCCTGATCTGGGGGATAATCAGCAGATTGTTGCCACTGAGTGGATGGGCAGATCCCCCAAGGATATCCAAGACCAGGTCACCTACCCGCTGACTACAGCCCTGCTGGGAATACCCGGAGTAAAAACGATCCGGAGCACTTCCATGTTCGGAATGTCTTTCATCTATATCATCTTTAAAGATGGGGTCGAATTCTACTGGAGCCGTTCCCGCATTCTTGAAAAGCTGAACTCACTTCCGCCAGGTGATTATTCCGGGCAAAGTGTACCACTCATTCCGCTCTAAAGTGTACCACTTTTTCGGGGAGTGGCTTTGTTAATCAAATTTACGGATTTTTTTGTGATTTTTGTTTTCTGAGTGATTCTCCCTTTAGTTCAATTCTGTGT
>JANXZO010000009.1 GCA_025355465.1 Bacteroidales bacterium | reverse complement strand
TTTTGGATCAATGAGTTTGAAATACTCGGTGTGGAGAAAGCTGTAATTAATGGACAGAAGCTGAACCGGAGGCTGAATCTTAGAAGGATCAGGCAACTCCATGTCATCCTTATCAAGATTATTTGCCCTGACGACCAAGGCAAGTAATTTTTCCAATGCTGTAAAATCGTTCTTGACTTCGGCTTTTCGCAAATACTCGATGGCCCATTGCGTAACCATATTGCGCAAGGCGAGGCGATTAATTCCACGGAAAGGGCCGAAACACCGGGTGCAGTTGAGAATGTCGCGGTAAGCCTGGGCTTCAGAAATATCGTGCGTTTTCATGAGCATCATGACAACCTCACGCTCAACACCCTTTTGGTTGATCAGCATGGAGTAAGCTGTTAGCCAACGACAGCGGACCTTCTCATCATGTTCGGATCCTCGTAAAGACCCGACACAAGTTCACGGAATGTATGCTTTTGATGCAGTACCAGGTTCATACGGTGCGAAACGGCACGCAGCCGGTCATCCAGCAGGTTCAGCCTCCCGGTAATCTCCTTATTCACTCCCCGGGCCCCCTCAGGAATCCGGTTCACCTCCTGCTTTATGGCCAGGATCATGGGACCCATGATGTCGTGCAGTTCCCTGGCAACTCTTGCCTTCTCATCCTCTTCGAGTAAAATGAGCCTCCTGGCCGATCCATTCAGCTCCTCCCGAAGCCTGAGTTGTTTGCGCAGATTGACCATGTAGTAAATAAAAAACAGGAACCCGATGGTCAGGACAGACAAGGCCAGCAGTAAGTACAGGGTTCTTATCCTGATTTGCCTTGCCACCAGCTGGTCATCTTTTTCGCGCAGCAACCCCTCTTTTGCCTTCAGCTCGAAGATGGCCAGCAGCAGCCTCACCTGTCTCCCGGCCTTTTGCCTGTCGGCCTGCTCTCTTGCATTTAACGACATTCTCAGGGCCGTTGAAGCTCCTCGAAAATCTCTTTTCCGTGTCAGCACATCGGCGTAGGAATCATACAGAACGGCCAGCCAGGTCTGGTTTCCCGTTTTCCGCGCCATGGGAAGGGCATGATTGGTGAGACAAGCATCGGCTTCATCCAACGCCCCCTTGTCAAGAAACCCGTAACACCTGTTGTTGCAGGCGCCCATCAGAACCTCCGTAAAGCCTCTCCCTCCGGCCATGGCGATGGCTTTTGCCGAATAGGCGATCACAGAATCGGGATCGGGGTGCATGCTGCCGATATTATTATACATCAGAGCCGTCTCCTCTTCCCTGCCGGGCTCCTGCTTTAGCAGCTCAATCGCCCGCTGCAACCGGCTCAGCGCCTGGGCCGGTTTTTCGTCGAACCGGGCCAGATTTCCGAGTGCTACCCCTGCGCTTCCCGGCAGATGATACCGGTTGGCAATAACAAAAGCGCTGTCGTACATGCGCATCGCATTCTCAGGATCCTCCATATCAACCCGGATATTTCCAAGACAGTTATAGGCATCCGACAGGATTTTCCCCTGCCTGTACCGGGTTGCATAAATGATCGATGAATCGAGGCAGGTTGCGGCCCGCATCAGACTTCCTGCAAAATAGAATGTTGTTCCAAGGTTATAACAACCCTGGGCATATTGCTGTTCAATGCTGAATCTGATCGCGGTCTCGTAAGCCTGTTTGTAGTAAAAATAGGCAGAGTCTGCAAATTCCGCCGACAGGACACCCCCCATCAGGTTGTAAGCGCGCACCAGGAATTCAGGATCAGCAAGCAACCCCGCAATCCGGACCGTGGTCCGGGCATAGGATTTGGCCAAGACGGGTTCCGGAATCCGGTTGGCTTCGGCCAGCGAATAAAACCTCTAAAAAGTGCGGCTGTAGATATTTTCCGCCTTCGTTTTCTCATTTTGTCCTCCGGGAGACTTTTCCCTGTTGCACTGAACAAAAAGAACGGAAAGCACCAGAAAGATGAGGGAAACAGGATTCATGCTGATTTGGTAATGTGGTGATGTGGTGATGTGGTAATGTGGTAATGTGGTAATGTGGTAATGTGTTGTATTGTTTGCATTGCTTGTAATCACCGGGTTAAAACCCGGCGTTCTCCTGCATTATCTCAGCAGGTTTTCCAGTTCTTTTCCGATGGTTTCATCCAGGTTGGCGCTGAATCCCCGCTGGAAAAAGGCAATCCGGCCGTCGCGACCGACAATGAAAAACTGGGGATAACCCTGCACGCCATAAGCCTTGTTGCTTCCCGAAGCATTGATTAGTGTCAACCCCTCCAATTCATGTTTTCCAACATATTTCTCGACTTTTCCACGGGTATCGATGTCGGAGGAAAAGATGTTGATAAACCGCAGATGCTCGTTTTTACCGTATTTCTGATATAATCCTTTCATTACGATCGATCCTTCGGCACAATGAAAACACCAGGTGGAGGTGAAATCCAGGATCAGGATCTTTCCTGCCAGACTGTCGGAACTGATGAGTTTGCCTGAATAGAGCTCGGGTAGCCTCCATGCAGGGGCAACTTCACCAACTTTAAAGGATTCAATTGCAGGCTGGTGGTCCAGCACTACGACCCCCTTGGGCAGACTGGCATCACCCAGCAGGTAGTCAAGGTCGGGCGTTTGTTCTGTTATATTTCCAAAGCTGATCCTGGTGTATTGATCCATCGAAATGGTCGTGTTGTTGATCACCATCTCTCCCCCCTGGGTCCCTGTGATAACAACGACCGGCAGATACGTGTGCTTGTTGATAAAGGCCCACTTGTAAATGGAGTATTTACTGCCTTTTTTCTCCAATCTTAATCACAGGCAGTGAGTGTTTTCAACCACCGTATCCTCAGTGATTACATATACGATTTTGCGTTTTAATGTGTCCCAAGGCCATTTTTCAAGAATCTCCGATAGACTCTTTCTCGCGTTGAACAGTGAATTTAGAAAATAGGTGGGTGATTCTACCTTAGAAGGGGCAAAACCTCCTGGTAATTTTATCGAACGAAACTCCTCCGGATTTGCCTCAAGGGTATATCTGAGGATGTAATCATAATAGTCCGGAGAGTAACTGTAACAGGTTGTTCCGTTGTATTTGTAGAAACCGGAGCTCCCGGATGAAAAATAGTAATAGAATCCGGCGATGGTATCCTTTGGCGCACGCTTCATCACGCAATCAGACATACACCGGGTCGTATCGCCGTTCATGGGGTTGGTTTGCTCAATTACGGTGTGATATCCGACAGCCTGCAAGCTGTCGATTGCCCGAATTGACCGGGTAAGCGCCTCCTTTGCATCCTGGGCCTGGATTGTGAGGCCAACGAAGAGTGAGATTAAAATCAGCATCAGCCGGGATAAAGGAGAAGTTGTTTTCTGCATTGTTTGCATTGTTTGCATTCACCAGGTTAAAACCCGGCGTTCTCCTGCATTATTCAGACAGTCCCGTCACCACCCTCAGCCCCAGCGGCTGTATCTCATAAACAAACGGCGTGTGGCCCAGTGATTCTCCGTCGGCCTCGAGGTAGATCTTGCCGACTGAGCGGATGCGGATCGACTTGCCCTTGTAGGTGCTTACAAAGGGGAGTTTTATGAGGGAGCCGTCGAAGAGTTTCCGGGCATAGCGGACCACCATCAGTTTCGAGGTTTTTTTGATCAGGGTGACGTCCATCAGTCCGTCGTCGGGAATGGCATCGGGAACCTGCATCATTCCGCCCCCGTTGTATTTGCAGATGCCAACATTCATAGAGAAAATCTCCCCTTTGAAAACCTGCTGGTTGTCGACCTCGATCACCGCCTCGATGAACTGCCACTGCAGCAGGCTGGCGAAGACGAAGTACCTGTAAGCAATCGGGGTTCCCTTCCCCCGCTCCTTGAGCAGGTTGGTCTTCTTGGCCACCAGGGCGTCGTATCCCATGCCGGCGATGTTCATGAAGTAGCGCAGCTGTTGCCCCTCCCGGGTGAAGTAGGAGATCTTTCCCACATCCTGGAAGGCGGTCTTTCCCCGTTTCAGCACCTCGATGGCCTTTTTGTATTCAAAGGGGATGCCGAAGGTGCGGCACCAGTCGTTGCCGGTTCCCACGGGGATCATCCCCAGTGTGACCGCTGTCGCCGGAACCACACTCTGCGTCATGATCCCGTTCAGCACCTCGTTGAGCGTGCCGTCGCCCCCCACCACCACGATCTTCCGATACCCTTTGGTGATTCTGTCGCGGGTAAGTTCAATGGCATGGCCCCGGAGTTCGGTAAACACGCAGTCGGTGGTAAAGCCCTCCTTCGCCAGGTGCTGACATATCTTCGGCCAATCCTTCATCCCCTTCTTGCTTCCTGCATTGGGGTTGACAACAACCAGCCACGGGTCGGGAGAAAAGTGTTGGGAATCAGCCATCAGGATCGGGTATTTAAGGTAACTCCTGCAAAGTAAAGGTTTTTTCTCCTTTCGTCACTATTTTGTATCTTTATGCAGGTTTCCATTGAGAATATATATGAACAAAACGACCCTGTTCCTCATCGCCCTGGTTCTGCTGTTCCGTACCGCATCAGCCCAGATGATCATCACCAACGAACCGGAGGAGGCCAAAAAGCCTTCGTCGGTGAAGTTTTTCAACAAGACCGAAGCCGGCGTTTCGTTTGGCATCGGCTCGTTTTCCACAGATGTGGTGAACGGTGTTCAGAAGAAGATCCGCAACGACGAAATTCCCATCGTACTGCAAACCACCAACGGGATCATGTATATGGACAGGCTCGCTCTCGGGGTGACCGTTGGCGCCGAACGGTGGACCAACGGCTTCTTCTGGCCGGTTTACGGCTACCTGGGCTACGACTTCAAACCCGCCGCCAACAGCATCTTCGCCAATGTTTACCTGGGCTACGGATTTGGCACCCGCAACGCCACCACCTACATCCAGAAAGGTACTGGCGGATTCTCATTCAGCATCGGCGTGGGCTACAAGATGTTCGTGACCAAAAAGCTGAAGTTCATGTACGAGGTCTTTTACAAGTACCAATCCCTCGAATCAAGTTATTCGCGCATTGTTGACGTGAAAACCGATACCATCACCGTACGCAAAACTACAACTGTTGACTACACCGTGCCAATGCACTTTATGGGGTTTAAGATTGGGATAAGTATACCCTAAAGACCCCATTCTTTCTGCACACCGCAAACCTCTTCAGCCCCCATCCCCAACCCTTCCCCCACTCGGGGGAAGGAGGTGGGTTTTTCGTAATTTTACTTTTTTCGTCCTTTAACCCGACTTGCACCTCAACGGAGTGCTTGAAAAAAACATGATTTTTCAATGTGCACATAATCATGGTTATAAGAAATTAGGCTAAAAATATTTTCCCTGACTGATTTTGTATCTAATTGATAATCAATAACAGTGTTTTCAAAAGTGTTTTATGGTCCCCGAA
>JANXZO010000065.1 GCA_025355465.1 Bacteroidales bacterium | reverse complement strand
CATTGCGATGCGCCTCTACAGGGCCTCCCCTTTTTTTTTATCTTTGCAACTCCTATGATCTCCATCAATAATCTTTCTGTGGCCTTTGGCGGCGAATCGCTATTTGACCATGTATCATTTATTATCAATGAAAAGGACCGGATCGGATTGGTCGGTAAAAACGGTGCCGGAAAATCTACCCTGCTTAAGATCATCAAGAAAATCCAACCGTCAGATGAAGGAGAAGTAGTCATCCCGGATGGATTCACTGTTGGATATCTGCCCCAGGAAATGGCTGCACAGAGCCGTAAAACCGTGATGGAAGAGGCGATGGGTGCGTTTGAGGAGGTATTGCATCTCGAAGCGCGGATTGCCCGTTACGAAGCCCAGATCAGCGAGCGGTCAGATTATGAGTCGGAGAGTTACCACACCCTGATCCGGAAGCATGCTGATGCGCTGGAGCGCTACCATTTGATCGGGGGCCAGGCGATCCATGTAGATATCGAGAAGGTGTTAGCCGGTTTGGGTTTCGAGCGTGAGGATATGAACCGGAATCTATCGGAATTCAGCAGTGGCTGGCAGATGCGTGTTGAAATCGCCAAATTGCTGCTTCAGCAACCCAACCTGGTGCTTCTTGATGAGCCGACAAACCATCTGGATATCGAATCAATTCAGTGGCTTGAAGAGTTTTTGCTTACATACAAAGGTGCTGTAGTACTGGTTTCTCACGACCGGGCCTTCCTGGATAATGTTACGCGGAGATCGATTGAGATTTCACAGGGAAAGATCTACGACTACAAAGCCAACTATTCGGGGTATGTTCAGATGCGCGAAGAGCGCATGGAAGGACAAATTGCCACCTTCAACAACCAGCAACGGCAGATCAGGCAAATCGAACGTTTTGTTGAACGGTTCAGGTCGAAAGCAACCAAAGCGAAGCAAGTGCAGTCTCGCATTAAATTGCTGGAAAAAATCGACCTGGTTGAAGTGGACATGATCGATGAATCCGGAATACATTTCCGCTTTCCGCCTGCACCCCATTCGGGAAAGATACTGCTAGAGGCACATCACCTCAGCAAAGATTACCCGCAGAAGCGGGTGCTGAACGACCTTGATTTCTCGGTGATCAAGCACGATCGGGTAGCATTTGTCGGTAAAAACGGCGAGGGAAAAACGACGTTGTCCAAGGTCATTACCGGGCAGGTTGAATTTTCCGGCGAACTGAAGTTTGGCCACAATGTGGTGATTGGCTATTATGCCCAGGATCAGAGTGATTATCTTGATCCGGAGAAGACTGTGTTTAAGACCATCGATGATATTGCGGTGGGAGATATTCGTCCACGTATTAAGGGTATCCTGGGCGGATTTCTGTTTAGTGGCGACGACATCGAGAAAAAGGTAAAGGTGCTTTCGGGCGGCGAGAAATCCAGGCTTTCGCTTGCAAAGCTGCTTCTCACGCCGGCCAACCTGCTGATCCTTGACGAGCCAACCAACCATCTCGACATGCATTCGAAAGATGTGCTGAAAAGCGCGCTGCTACAGTTTAATGGCACCCTTATCATCGTTTCCCACGACCGGGATTTTCTGCAGGGGCTGACGAACCGGGTTTTTGAGTTCCGTAAGGGAGCCATCAAAGAGTACCTCGGCGACATCTATGATTTTTTGGAGCAGCGAAACTTGCGGACCCTGAGTGAACTCGAAGCCGGAAAGAAAAAGTCAGTTGCTGTTGAGAAGGAGCCAGCATCTGCGAATAAGGTTTCCTGGGAGAAAAAACGAGAATCGGAACGGGAGATAAGGAAGGTGAAGAGCCAGATCACAAAAAGTGAAGAGGAGATTGAGCGGCTGGAGCATGAGCTGCGCGTGAAGGAGCAAATGCTGGGTGATCCGGCAAAGCACCAGGCGAAGATACAGGACGGTAGTCTTTATACGGAATACCAGACGTTAAAGAAGTTTCACGAAATAGAAATGTCGCGCTGGGAGCAGCTCCATCAGCAACTGGAAGGGTTTGAATGATTATGATTCGCGTTTCATCATGCCGAGCGTGAGCTCCTTCAGTTCCGTTTTCCGGCTATCTTCCACAGTCAGCGATTCGAGCACGCTGATGCCATTAAATAACTGGCTTTCAATTTCGCCGTTGGTGATCTTGTCGATGCCCAACGTCCGGTAAATATCAAGGATCCCCTGAATTTTCTCAGTTCCCTCGTGTATCGGGTCGCGGAAGTAATGGGTGAGTTTTATCAGCATATCCTCACGGGCTATCTCGAAAGCCTTTAAAAACAGGAAAGTTTTTTTGTTGGTAACGATATCGCCGCCTATCATTTTTCCGAATTTCGATACTTCGCCAAAGGCGTCAAGGTAATCATCCTGTAGCTGAAATGCGAGTCCGAGGTGGATTCCGTATTCGTAGATCTTATTTGCTTCGGCAGAGTCGGCATGGGCAAGTATGGCGCCTAATTTGAGGCTGCAGGCGATCAGCACGGCGGTTTTTAGCCGGATCATCATCAGGTACTCATCAATGGAGACATCGCTGCGCGTTTCATAGTTCATGTCGAATTGTTGTCCTTCACAAACCTGTTTTGCCGTTTCGTTGAAAAGTTCCATTACCGCGGGGAGCAGCGAAGGATCGGTTTTGGCCACGTATTCATAGGCAAGCACAAACATTGTATCGCCCGATAGGATGGCGGTATTCGAGTTCCACTTTTTATGAACCGCCTCTTTCCCTCTCCGGATGGCAGCCTGATCCATGATGTCGTCGTGCAGAAGGGTGAAATTGTGAAAAATCTCAAGGCCCATGGCCGGATAGAGCGCTTTTTCGATATCACCGCCAAACATATCGCAGGCCAGTAACACAAGTACCGGACGCAGCCTTTTACCACCCTCCTCAAGCGTATAGGTGATCGGCTCATAGAGCTCTTTCGGCTCGTGGTCAAACGGATTGGCAGCGAAGGCTTCGGAAATACGCGTCAGCAGTTCAGAATAGCTATACATGAATGTTGTTTCTGTGGGTTAGTCCACAAGATTTACAAGATATTGGCCATAGCCGCTTTTAAGCAGAGGCTGAGCAACTTTAATAAGCTGGTCGCGGTTTATGAACTTCATGCGGTAGGCAATCTCTTCGATGCAACCGATTTTAAGCCCCTGCCGGTTCTGCACCACTTCAACAAACTGCGCGGCCTGCAGCAGCGATTCAAAAGTGCCGGTGTCGAGCCAGGCAATGCCACGGCTTAAGACGCCAACTTTCAGATTTTGATGTTCGAGATAGTAACGGTTCACATCAGTGATCTCGTACTCGCCCCGCGGACTTGGTTTGATGTTTTTAGCTACCTCCACCACGGTATTGTCGTAGAAATAGAGACCGGGCACGGCATAGCTTGATTTGGGTTGTTTCGGTTTCTCTTCGATGCTCAGCGCCTTGAAGTTATTGTCAAATTCTACCACGCCGTACCGTTCCGGATCATGAACATGGTAGGCGAACACCACGCCACCGGTAGGATCGTTGTTTTCCTGCACAAGCTGCGAAAGTCCATTCCCAAAGAAGATATTATCTCCGAGCACGAGGGCTACCTTATCACGGCCGATAAACTCCTCGCCCAGCACAAAAGCCTGGGCCAGTCCGTTGGGGATAACCTGCTCTTTGTAGGAAAAGGAACAGCCAAGATCGTGTCCGTCGCCGAGAAGTTGTCGGAAGTTTGGCAGGTCGTGGGGTGTTGAGATGATGAGGATTTCGTTGATGCCGGCCATCATTAACACGGACAGCGGGTAATAGATCATCGGTTTGTCGTAGATCGGCATCAGTTGCTTGCTCACGGCGAGGGTAAGCGGGTGGAGGCGTGTTCCGGCGCCACCGGCGAGAATGATTCCTTTCATCTTAGTGGTTATTATGGTCATTGGTTTCTGTGTTTTCAGTTTCAAACTGCCTGGCCCCGATATCATCTTCGTCATAAATTTCGACCATTGGCTTTTCAAATGCACGGGTTGTGCTCCATTTATCAAGGGTCAGAAGCATGCTGGGGAGCACAAATAAATTTAACAAACCGGCAACCAGCAATGTAAACGAGATGAGGAATCCGAGGGCCTGTGTGCCTCCGAACGTGGAAAGCATAAAGATGGCAAAACCGAAGAAAAGAACAGTCGAGGAGTAGATCATGCTGTAACCGGTCTCCTTCAGGGCCGACACCACCGACGACGGAATATTGTGGCCTGTGTGTTTGAGCTGTAGCCGGTATCGTGACAGGAACTGGATCGAATTGTCGACCGAAATACCGAGTGCAATGCTGAAAATCAAGATGGTGGAAGGTTTAATCGGGATTCCGGCGAACCCCATCAGGGCAGCCGTCATAAGCTGCGGAATAAGATTGGGGATCAGTGAGATCAGGATCATCCTCCAAGAGGTGAAGAGGAAGGCCAGCAGCAGGGCAATAACAACCACGGCGAGGGCAATGCTTTCATAGAGGTTCCTGATCAGGAAATTGGTGCCTTTCAGAAAAACCACGCTGGTGCCGGTAAGGGTTACTTTGAATTTCGCCGGGTTGAAGATCGAATCGATGGTAGGCTTCAGACTCCGTTCGATGCTGTCGATCTTTTTCGTACCCACATTGGCCATCTGAACGCTGATACGTGTGACCTGGTAGCCGGAGTCGATGAAGTTGCGGATGATGTTTCGTTTCTTCGTCTGAAACTTCGGAATATATCCAGCCATGAAGGCAAGTTCGTTGGCGTTGGGCAGGTTGTAGAATGCAGGATCCCCCGCATAAAAAGCCTGTTTTGCGGATTTGATAACCTCCACGATGGACAGGGCTTTCGACAGTTGGGGATAGGTTGCCAGGCTGTCCTGTAAGCGATCCAGCTTCTTCAGGGTGGAGAGGTTCAGCACCCCTTTTTTCTTTTTGGTATCCACTACGATCTCCAGCGGCATTATTCCCTTGAAATGTTTTTCAAAGAAGAGCATATCCTTGTAAATAGGATCGCTTTTGGAGATGTCGTCCACAATCGTGCCTGTAATTTTCAGCCTTGATGCACCGATGATGCCTACGATCACACAAACTCCCATGGCGATGTAGATCGGATTACGGTAGTGCGTAACCCAGTAGACTGCTTTGTCGATCAGTGATTTTGCAAGGCTGGCTTCGAGGTGTTTGGTATATTTTGCCTTGGGTGCAGGGAGGAAACTGAAAAATATCGGCACCATGGTAAGTGAGAGTACAAATATGACCATGATGTTGATGGCTGCAATCAATCCGAATTCGACCAGTAATTTATTGTTGGTGATCACAAATGCAGCAAAACCTGCGGCGGTGGCCGCATTGGTGAGCAGGTTGGCCACCCCGATGCGCTGAATCACACGCGATAAAGCTTTTGCCTGGTTCCGGTGGTGACTGTATTCGTAATGGTATTTGTTGAGAATGAAGATGCAGTTTTCGACCCCGATCACAATCAGCAAAGGCGGAATGATAGCGGTAAGCATGGTGATCTTGTAGCCGAAGAGTGTCATCATGCCCAGCGCCCAAACAACACTGATGATCACGATCACGATGGGAAAAATAACCGCCTTGGCCGAACGGAAGAAAATGAAGAGGAACATGGCCGAGATCAGGAGGGCCAGGATGACGAAGAATTTCAGCTCCTTTTGTAACTTCTGGGCAATGAGGGTACGGATATAGGGGAGTCCTGAAAAGTGCATGTCGGCACCCGATCTGACCGAAAACCGGTCGACCATATCTTTGATCTCGTAGATCAGGCGGAGGCGGTCTTTTGAGTTCACAACGCTTTTGTCGAGGGTAAGCGCCATAATGGTGGCTCCTGTTTCGCGATTGTAAACAAGTTTATCATAAAAAGGCAGCGCGTAAATGAGCTTGTGTATTGAATCGGTTTCTGCCTGGTTCACAGGCTTTTTCGGACTGATTGGCAGGAATTCGAACTTTTTCAGTGAGTCGTTTTTAACGAGCGTGTAAAGCCGTGTTATCGAAACAATCTCCTGTACCCCCCGAATTTTTTTCAGTGAGTCGGCAAGGTCGTAAACAGCATTGAACCTTGACATGCGAAAGAGGTTCGTGTCAACAAATCCCAGAAAAAGCACTGTCCCGTCCTCTCCGAACTGTTTCGTGAAATTACGGTAGATGATGGTGGTTGAATCGGATTCGGGAAGGATGCTGGTATTTTCGTAAAGAAGTTTTACCTCCCGGGCCTTATACCCCATGAAAATTGTGATGAGTCCGATCACCACCAGTATGGTGATTCTGTTACGTAAAATTGTTCTTACCAGGAAATTCCACACAAGCCTCTGATTTGGAGCGCCGAAATTACGATATTTTCCTTTGTTGATGTCTGATTCCATAAAATATCGGGCAGTATTCGTATTTTTGCAGCCCATGCGAAAAGTCCTTCTGATCGATACCGTTCATCCCATCATTCCCACGCAACTTACTGAAAGTGGTTACCATTGCGATCTTTTTTCGACCCTCGACCGTACCGGGATCATGCAGATTATCGGGGATTATTCCGGTGTGGTTATCCGCAGCAGGATCCTTATGGATAAAGAGATTCTTGACCAGGCCGTCAACCTGAAATTTATCGCCAGGGTAGGTGCCGGGATGGAGAATATCGACGTGGAGTATGCTGCCGGGAAAGGGATTCTTTGTCTGAACTCGCCAGAAGGTAACCGTGACGCCGTTGGGGAACATGCACTCGGAATGTTGCTTTCGATCATGAATCATATGAACCGCGCCGACCGTCAGGTAAGGAATGGAGTATGGATACGCGAAGGGAACAGGGGCACAGAGATCAAGGGAAAAACAATGGGCATTATCGGGTATGGAAATATGGGAAGTGCTTTTGCACAGCGTTTGAAAGGGTTTGAGACGGAGGTAATTTCATATGATAAATACAAGAAGGGATATTCCGACGGAAATACCCGCGAAGCCACGCTGGATGAGCTGTTCGAAGCTTGCGATATATTGAGCCTGCATGTGCCGCTTACTCCGGAAACCCACTACATGGTGAATGCCCGGTTCCTCGATCGTTTCCGCAAGCCGCTTTTCCTCATCAATACCTCCAGGGGACCGGTCGTAAAGACCACCGACCTGGTAAGCCATCTTCAATCGGGTAAAGTGAAGGCAGCCGCACTGGACGTCCTTGAATACGAGGACAACTCTTTCGAAACCCTTTCTGCAACGCTTCCTGAAGACCTGAAGTACCTTATGCAGGCCGACAATGTGATTCTTACGCCGCATATAGCCGGCTGGACTACGGAGTCCAACATCAAACTGGCCCAGGTCCTGGTCGACAAAATACGACGTGCCTTCCCGAGGTGACAGGAACACTGCATCCGTGTTCCTTTGAGAAAAAAGCCTAAATTTGCAGTCCCAAAAACAGTACAGAAATGAGATCAGAAAATAAGATATTTCAGGGAAAGACCCTGGCAATTTTATCGGGTGGCGGAGATACCCCGGCCATTAATTCAAGTATTGAAGCCGTTCGCAACAGGGCCTCCATGCTGGGCTACAAAGTGTACGGCGTATTGCAGGGATGGAAAGGATTGCTGGGTGACGGGAATATTGTTGATCTGACGCATCAGCCCTACGACGGATATTATGGAGGTACGGCCCTGCGTTCGAGCCGTACGAACCCATTTCCCTCGAAAAAAAATCCCGAAAGCCGTGTTCCGCAAGTGTTGCGTAACCTGCAAAAATATAAGATCGATGTTCTGGTAACCATTGGCGGCGACGATACAAACGGGGCTGCAAAACGGTTGTTTGAAACGGAGGGAATCCCGGTGATCGGGTTCCCGAAGACCATTGACAACGACCTTCGCACACGGACGCTTCACCGGTATAACGGCAAAGATATTGAAGCTGTGTTGTGCCCCGGATTCCCGTCAGCCGGCAATGCCATCATGGAGATGACTGCAAACCTGCGCACTACGGCAGAGTCGCATTCGCGCATCCTCGTTCTCGAGGTAATGGGCCGCGATGCAGGCTGGCTTACCGGTACGGCCATGTTCGGGGGAGGAAGCTTAGGTCTGATACCCGAATTCGAGATCACAGAAGCCCGCAAAGAGGTCTTCTTTGAAACCGTGAAAGAGGCTTATATGAATTCCAAGAAGAAATGCCTGGTAATTCCTGTTTCAGAAGGCATCCGCTGGTTCGATGAAAAAACCGGTAAGGTAGATGTCGTATATGCCTCATCGGAAGTGGATGAGTACGGGCACCCGAGGTTTGGCGGTGTGAGCGGGGTAGTTGCCTCAGAAATATCAGCCAGACTCGGAATCGAAGCCCGTGCACAGATTACCGGGTATTATGCCCGTTCAGGTCATTGCCGCCATTACGACCGCCGTCTTACATCAACCCTGGCCGATAAAGTGGTGGATCTGTTGCTTCGCGAGGATTACGGACATATGCCGGTGATCAGCAGAATAGTTCCTCACGTTGAACTGGAGGAGTTCAACACCACCTCGATTGATATGGGGGCTGTTGGCAATAAACCGCTTTCGGAAGATTACTATGACATCAACAAGTTCAGGTTTACCGAAGCCTATGCTGATTTTCTGACCAACATTCTCGATAAGCCGGTTTTTGAAGAATTCAAATATGACTTTCCGGTAGTTTTGCCATAATTGCTACCTGATCACCAGCTGCAGGGTATTACGGCTTTTCTGTTCCATCAGAACGTCATGACCCGCAGTGATTCTTTTTATCGCTGACGGCGTGTAATGGCGGATGGTATACAATGCAACACCTTCGTTGTACCTTATTTCATAGGCCTGCTGAAGTTCCTCCAGCAATCCGGTTAATTTCATTGGATCATTGTCAACACAAACCGAAAAGCTGATGGCCGAATTTTGCATCAGGTTAACCTTTACCTGTTGCCGGGCCATGATCTCGAAGATATGACTGAGGTTCTCCTCGATAATGAAGGAGAAATCTCTGGGCGACAAGGAGATGAGCATCTGGTTCTGTTTCCTGATGTAGATGGGAAATGCAATCTTCCACTCGCTCAGTTGTTTAACCACTGTGCCTTTCAATCTGGGATTCAAGAAGCTCCTGACATTCAGCGTGATGTTGGCATTCTCAAGCGGTTTGATGGTCTTCGGATGAATGATGCTGGCCCCGTAGTAGGCAAGTTCAATGGCTTCACGATAGGAGAGTGTTTGCAGTTTTCTTGGATTATGAAACCATTTCGGATCTGCATTAAGCACCCCAGGCACATCTTTCCAGATGGTTACCTCCGTTGTTTTCAGGCAATAGGCAAAAATGGCCGCCGAAAAGTCGGAACCTTCACGGCCAAGTGTTGTCGTGTTTTTTTCAGGGTCTCCTGCGATAAAGCCCTGGGTCAAGGCGATTGGATTTTTTATTTTCTGATGCCGGAAAAAAGCCGGAATCGTCTTCTGAATTTCTTCGGAAGTTCTTTTCCAATTCACCCGGCCGTCACGGTAAGTTTTATCTGTTAAGATAAGCTGCCTGGCATCAAACGCCGTTGAATGCAGTCCACATGCAACAAGGAAATGCTGAATGATGGCGGTGGAGATCAACTCCCCGAAGCTTACAATCTGGTCATATTCAAAATCATAAGCCGGACGGGATGGAGAATATAGATGGCCCTTCCGGAGGTATCCCCTCAATTGGTCGAAAAGCGAATCAACCTCTTTGAATACGAAATGACCCTTATCCGGAAAAAGTTCTTCAAGAATATTAAAATGATATTCCCGGACTTTTTGAAATGCATCGATCATGGCCACAGCATCGTTGTTCATGAAATGGTTCAGCACCATTTCGAGGCTGTTGGTTGTCTTTCCCATTGCCGAAACAACCAATAGCAAAGGCTGACCGGGTGATTTTTTCAGAATGGATGCAACATTCCTCACGCCGGCAGCACTGTTTACAGAGGCTCCGCCAAATTTGAAAACCCTGAATTTCATAAAACAAAGGTAGAGAATTTTCGTACTTTTGTATTTCTAAAAACACCTACCTATGAAATTCAAAACGCTCACTGAGTTCATTATCGAAAAGCAGGCTGAATATCCGCAAGCCTCCGGAGAACTGTCGCGTTTGCTCAACGACATCGGAATTGCGGCGAAATTTGTAAACCGCGAAGTAAACCGCGCCGGACTTGGCGAGGTTATGGGCTATGCAGGAGAGGTGAATGTTCAGGGGGAGGACCAGAAAAAGCTTGATGTTTATGCCAATGATCAGTTTATCGCGGCCCTGAAATCGGGTGGACAATGCTGTGCCATCGGATCGGAGGAAAATGACGAGATCATCCTGCTCGACAGCGAGATATCCAAACATGGAAAATACGTTGTGGCCATAGATCCGCTCGACGGATCATCAAACATCGAGTCAAACGTTTCCATCGGAACGATTTTTTCGATCTACCGGCGGCGTACGGTTCGCGGGGTAGCTACAATAGAAGATTTTCTTCAGCCGGGACGCAACCTCGTTGCAGCCGGATATGTGTTATATGGTTCCTCCACCGTGCTGGTGTATACGACCGGTTATGGTGTTAACGGATTTACGCTCGATCCGTCGGTCGGACTGTTTATCCTGAGTCATCCCAACATGAAATATCCTGAAACCGGCACCATTTACTCCATCAACGAGGCCAATTATATTTACTTCCCGGAAGGGGTGAAGCGTTATATCCAGTTTTGCCAGGAAGACGATAAAGCCACACACAGGCCTTATTCCACCCGCTATATCGGATCGATGGTTGCCGATGTGCACCGGAACCTGATACGCGGCGGAATTTTTATTTACCCGGGAACCATCGTGAGCAAACAGGGAAAGCTCCGTTTGCTTTATGAGTGCAATCCGGTGGCTTTTATCGCCGAGCAAGCCGGTGGTAAAGCCTCCGACGGGTTCCGGCGTGTACTCGACATTCAGCCCAAAGCACTGCATGAACGGGCTCCGATTTTTGTGGGTCCAACCTACATGGTGGAGAAGGCCGAGGCATTGATGAAGCAGTATTCACCTGAATTCAGACTTGAATAAGATTACAGGCGCTCTGACTTATCCCGAACTCTTATCGGCCTTTTCGACCCATCCCCGCCTTGAGGAAATACGTAAACATTTCTCCCTGGCAACTTCACATTCCGGTGAGCCGGTGGAGGAACACCAGCGGTTCCGGTTGCACCTCAGGGGGTTGGTTGGCTCCTCGCGGGCATTCATCGCCGCAACCGTTTACAACGCCGCATCCACAGTTCAGTGTGTAATACTTCCCGACCAGGAAAGCGCGGCCTATTTTTATAATGACCTTGAAAATTTACTGGGGGAGAAGCAAGTTCTTCCCGACCAGAAACGAGTGCTTTTTTTTCCTTCGTCATTCAAACGGGGATTCCATTCAGGCATTAAAGACAACCAGGGGCTGCTTTCGCGCACTGAAGTGCTCAACCGGCTGAATAGCAGGGCCAGAAAATTTATTGTTGTCACCTATCCTGAAGCTGTCTCCGAAAAGGTCGTTAACAAAAAGTACCTCGAAAAAAATACCCTTAAACTCCATTCCGGTGAGCAGGTAAATATGGAGTTTGTGCTTGACCTGCTGATCGAGTATGAATTTGAACGGGCCGACTTTGTGGTAGAACCCGGACAGTTTTCGTTGCGCGGCGGAATCATCGACGTTTATTCCTTCAGCAGCGATCATCCCTACCGCATCGAATTTTCCGGCGACGAAGTGGCTTCTATCCGAACATTTGACCCGGCCAGTCAGCTTTCGATCGAAAAGAAGGCAGCGGTGACCATCGTTCCTGACATCCGCGTGAATGCCGGCAAAAACATTGCTTATGAGCCGATCTTTTCGTTCCTGCCTGAAAAAGCGATCATATGGCTTGATGATGCCGGATTTATTTCAGAAGTCATAGATAATCAACCGTCAAGCGATTTGTTGCTGTCCGGAAGTGAATTTCTGAAATGGATGCTTTCGTATTCAACCATAGAATTCGGAATGCAGTTTTATTTTAAAACGGCATTGCCAATCCAGTTTAATCAAAGTCCGCAACCTTCGTTTAATAAAAATTTTGACCTGCTGATCGACGATCTTCGCCGGAACAGCCAAAATGAATTCACCAATTTCCTGCTTGCGGATAATCCAAAGCAGGCAGAAAGGTTGCATGCAATTTTCGAAGAGATTCAAAGCAAGCAGGAATCCGGCATCATTTCCCGCGCGGCACACCAGTCGCGTCACGACCTTTTGGTTACACTGAATTTCTCGCTGCATGAAGGGTTTGTGGATAAAGATCTGAAAATAGCGTGTTACACCGACCACCAGATTTTTGAACGCTATCACCGGTTCCAGCTGCGCGACGGTTATGCCAGCAAAGAGGCACTCACCCTGAAGGAATTGTACGACCTCAAGCCAGGCGATTTTGTGACCCATATTGATCACGGAGTGGGGCGGTTCGACGGGCTGGAGAAAATCGTGAATAACGGTAAAGAGCAGGAGGCCATCAGGCTGATCTACAAAAATGACGATCTCCTGTATGTCAGCATCCATTCACTTCACCGGATTTCCAAGTTTATTGGTAAAGAAGGAACGGCGCCATCCCTTAACAGATTGGGCTCGGATGTTTGGAATAAGCTCAAGAACAAGACGAAGAGCAGGGTCAAAGACATCGCCAGGGACCTCATAAAACTCTATGCGGAACGTCGTGCCACCACGGGGTTTTCCTATGCTCCTGATAACTACCTGCAGACTGAATTGGAGGCTTCCTTTATTTATGAGGACACCCCCGACCAGATAAAATCAACAGCCGACGTAAAACACGACCTGGAGGAGCAGTACCCCATGGACAGACTGATTTGCGGGGATGTCGGATTCGGGAAAACGGAAATTGCCATCCGGGCCGCCTTTAAAGTGGTGTGCGACAGCAAGCAGGTGGCAGTACTGGTGCCCACAACCATCCTTGCCTTGCAACATTATAAGACCTTTGCCGAACGACTAAAAGCCTTCCCGTGCAGGGTGGATTATATCAACCGGTTTAAATCGGCGAAGGCCCAGAAGCAAGTGCTTGCCGACCTGGAATCCGGGAAGATTGACATTGTGATCGGAACCCACAGGCTACTGAGCAAGGATATTGTTTTTAATGATCTCGGCCTGCTGATTGTGGACGAAGAGCAGAAATTCGGTGTGGCTGCCAAGGAGAAGATGAAGCAGATGCGTGTCAATGTTGATACGCTTACCCTCACCGCCACGCCGATTCCGCGAACCCTTCAATTCTCGCTCATGGGTGCGCGCGACCTTTCGATCATCAACACGCCACCGCCCAACCGATACCCGGTGCAGACCGAGATTCAGCCTTTTACCGAAGAGGTGATCCGGGAGGCGATTACCTATGAGATTTCACGCGGCGGGCAGGTCTTCTTTGTGACAACAAGGATTCAGAACATCATGGAGCTAGCCGGCATGATCCAGCGAACCGTACCGCGAACCCGGGTCGCAGTGGCTCATGGGCAGATGGACGGAGCGAAACTGGAAAAGACCATGGTTGATTTCATTGAAGGGGAGTATGATGTGCTTGTTGCCACAACGATCATTGAATCGGGGCTCGATATTCCCAATGTGAACACCATCATCATCAACGATGCCCATCATTACGGTCTGAGCGACCTTCACCAATTGCGGGGCAGGGTAGGGAGGTCGAATAAAAAGGCATTCTGTTTCCTGCTGGCCCCGCCGATGTCGACGCTCACCGACGAGGCAAGGAAGCGGCTGCGCGCCATTGAGGAGTTCGCCGACCTGGGAAGTGGTTTCAATATTGCCATGCGCGATCTTGATATTCGCGGAGCCGGTAATATTCTGGGGGGTGAACAAAGCGGTTTTATTTCGGAGATTGGTTATGAGATGTATCAGAAAATCCTTGATGAAGCGCTTCTGGAGCTGAAGGAGACTGATTTCAAAGAGGTATTCCAGGCAGAAATGCCAAAAGAATTTGTGAAAGATTGTGTGATTGAGACCGATCTGGAAATTCTGATCCCGGATTCCTATATTACCAACATTACCGAGCGGTTGAACCTTTACAAAGAACTCGATTCCATTGAAACGGAGGCCAAACTGATCAGCTATACGGAGCGGCTTGTCGACCGTTTTGGAGAGGTGCCGGCACAAACCGTGTCGCTCATTGAAACCATCCGGCTTCGCTGGCTGGCCCGTAAAATTGGTTTCGAGAAACTTGTGCTGCGAAACAGACGCCTAACCGCTTACTTTCTTTCCAATTCGGAATCGCCCTATTTCTTGTCTCCTCAGTTCACTGCAATCCTTGAATTTATTAAGGAAAGCCCGTCAGGTTGTGTCATGAAAGAGGAGCGCGACAAACTGTTTTTAACCTTCCGGGATGTGGCCAGCATTGGAGATGCGTTGACAAGGCTGGCGAGGCTGGTAAAAAGTTACTAACAATTGATAATTCATTAACACGACGTGCCCGCCGTTTTTGTAATTTCGTTATCTTGAAGTCAACAACGAAAATCACCTAAATTATCAGCTATGAAGAAACTTCTACTACTGTTTGCAGCCCTGCTTTCGGCAGGCTTCATTTATGCCCAGGACTGTTCCGATATTTTCATGTCGGAATATGTTGAAGGCTGGAACAACAACAAAGCCGTGGAGCTTTATAACCCGACAGGTTCACCCATTACACTGGATGGCAATTACCGCCTGATCCGGTTTTCAAACGGCAGCAGCACCTCCGATCAGGACATGCTTTACAACCTTCCGCTTACCGGCACCATCCAACCTTATAAGACCTGGGTAATCATCCAGGACACCACCAAGCCGGGACAGGATACCATGGTTTGGGCCGGCCTTCGTGCCAAAGCCGACTGGCTTGCTCCTTACGATTACGGTGGAACCACCCCCGGTGGCAACTGCGTTTTCTGGAATGGCGATGATGCCATCTCGCTTCAGAAGAAGGTGGGAAGCAACTGGGTACATATTGACATTTTCGGAGAGATCGGTGTCCGCCCAAAGAACTGGTCCGGAACATTTACACCTTCCGGAGCATGGACAGATACCAAGCCCTATACATTGGGAACAGGAAGATACCTCACCAAGAGTAAAACATTGGTCAGAAAGCATACGATTAAACACGGAGTCGATTTTGCTACCATGATGGCTTACGGAAATACGCAAACCGGCGGAGTTCCCGATAGTTTCTTCGCCTTGCTGGAGTATGATTCACTTCCTGCCAACACCTTCGACAGCCTGGGCGCTCATTGGTGCGACTGCAAATCCTCAGCCGGTATCCCGACTGTAAACAGCAGCCGTAATGTTGTGATCCTTCCTAACCCGGTAACCAACGGACAGTTTACGATTCAGACAGTTTATGCCATTGGCAATGTTGAAGTTGTGTCTATCCTTGGCGAAGTAGTCTACCATCATGAGTTCTCCGGGAACCAGCTTGAGGCAAAGGTTTATCTGAATGGCCCAACGGCAGGCATCTATTTTGTCAGGATGCGTTATGCAGATAACCAACTGGTGGTTAAAAAAATCATTGTTCAATAATTTATCCCGGATTTATCTTATATCCGCATAGGGGCAATCCTGAAGATTGCCCCTATGTTGTGTCGAACCAAACCCAATAATCCGTTCCCATGACGAAATTTTTTACTACATTACTTCTTGCAGTGCTCTTGCCGACCCTCGTATTTTCCCAAAAAATCATGATCCGTGGTGTCGTTACAGATGCCAATTCCGGCGAAACCCTGATCGGTGCCACGATATCCTACGGCACGGGGAAAGGGGTGATCACGGATATGGATGGTCGGTACTATATTAAACTTGATAAAGGTACCTACCATCTCAAGGTCTCCTATGTGGGTTACCTGCCACAGGAGATTGATCTGACGGTTCAATCGGAACTGACCCAGGATTTTCAGCTGAAAACCCCTACGCTGACAGAGGTTGAGGTTGTTGCCGATGTTGCCAAGACCCGTGAGACACCTGTCGCTTTTTCCACAGTCCAGCCTATCAAGCTGCAGGAAGAGCTTGCATCGCGCGACATTCCCATGATCCTTAACAAAACCCCCGGTGTTTATGCCACTCAGCAAGGTGGAGGTGACGGCGATGCACGTATTAACATCCGTGGTTTCAGCCAGCGCAACCTGGCCGTTATGATCGATGGAATTCCCGTCAATGATATGGAAAACGGATGGGTTTACTGGTCGAACTGGTTCGGTCTCGACGCGGTTACCCGCAATATTCAGGTCCAAAGAGGCCTTGGGGCTTCGAAGCTGGCACTCCCGTCTGTTGGCGGAACGATGAACATTATTACAAAGGGTATCGATGAAAAGCTTGGCGGGATAATCAAGCAGGAGGTTGGAAGCGACGGGTACCTGAGAACCTCGCTGGGTGTTACCACCGGCCAGCTGAAACATGGATGGGGAGTAACCATTGCCGGTTCTTACAAACAGGGACAGGGTTGGGTGGACAACACCTGGACCAAAGGGTGGTTTGGTTATATCCGAATTGACAAAAGAATTGGCCGTCATACGCTGACCTTCTCAGCCATGGGAGCGCCTCAGCAACATGCACAACGTTCCTATATGAAATCCATTTCAACCTTCGACAGGGGATATGCGACCAAACTGGGTGTTCCCGATACCTCATTATACAAATTCAGCTATGGGATACGTTACAACTCCAACTGGGGTTATGTAAACCGTTGGGAAAGGGGAGCCGATGGAGAACGCATTTATCAGGACGAACCGGAAAGCCTCTCCCAGTCAAAAAATTATTACTTCAAACCACAGCTCAGCCTGCGTGACTACTGGAGAATCAACGACAAACTCTACTGGTCCAACATCCTTTACCTTTCGATCGGCAGCGGCGGAGGGACCAATAACTATTCTACAGACAGGTATGGTGCTTACAGCGGTTCAACTTTTGCACTGGATTCAACCACCGGGTTGCTGGAGTATCAGAAATTCTATGATTCGAATAAAAATTCATTCGATGGCCGGTCCGAAAAGCTTATTCGCAGCAGTGTGAACAACCATCGCTGGATCGGATTATTGTCGACCTTCAGCTGGGAAATTAATGAGAATTTTTCATTATCAGGGGGGATCGATCTGAGAACCTACAAAGGGATGCACTATGGAGAAGTTTATGATCTGCTTGGCGGAGGATTTATGCGGGATGCCGGGGACCTGAATGCAAACCCATATCAGTCCAAGTATTACGAAGGCAATAAAATATATTACTACAACGATGGTCTTGTGAACTGGGGCGGTCTGTTTGCGCAGCTGGAATACAAGAAGGGTGACTGGACAGCGTTCCTCAACCTTACAGCCGCACTCTCCGCCTATAAGAGGATTGATTATTTTAAAAGAAGGGATCTTGTCCTTGATGGGAACACCTTCACACAGGCTGTTGGATATGATGATATCTTCTATTACAACGGTAGCCAGAACCTGACATACAATGTCGGAGATTCGGCCCACTGGCAGTCGAATGATACAACTTATGTGAGAAAAGGGGACAGTACCTATTTTATCACAAAAGCAACTGCTTATACAAATAATTCCAGCGAGGCACGGGCCACCCAGACACCATGGAAAGTTTTCCCCGGCTTTACGGTAAAGGGAGGGGTAAATTATAATATCGACAGCCACAACAACGTGTTTATGAATTTGGGTTACCTTTCCAAGGCACCCCGTTTCTCCAACGTCTTCAATAACGATAACAAAGAGTTCCTTGATCCCAAGAATGAAATTATCCAGGCTCTCGAATTGGGTTACAGTTATAATTCGAGGACAATCGGTCTAAACATTAATGGATACCTGACCAAATGGAAAAACAGGCCCATGGATTCCCAGGCTACCGTTACCATTGACAACGAACCTTATCCTGCAAATATCAATGGAATGGATGCTTTGCACAAAGGTATCGAGATCGAATTCGGCTGGAAGCCAATTCCCGCTATTCAATGGGACCAGGTGCTTTCGTGGGGCGACTGGAGATGGACCTCTGCAGACACTGCCATGGTTTATGATGCCGCCGGGAACCTTCTTAAGAAGTTTTATTTTGATGCGAAGGGGGTTCATGTTGGTGATGCAGCCCAGTTCCAGTTCATGGAGAGCATCCGTTGGGAGATCATTAAATACCTGTATGTTTCCGGCAGCTTCACCCTCTTTGCAAAAAACTACTCCCAGATGGATCCTGCCTCGCTTGATCCGATTGCCAATCCAAAGGCTTTCGTTGACGGGAAACCGCGTGATTCCTGGCAGTTGCCTGTTTATTACCTGGTCGACCTGAATGCAGGGTACCGGTTTGTATTTAAAAGATTCAAACTCGACATTCGGGCCAGTGTTCTGAACCTGCTCGACAGGGTGTACATTTCTGATGCAAAGAACAACGATTCTTACTCAACAAAGTATACCGATTTCGATGCGGCATCGGCAGGTGTATTCTTTGGGGCAGGAAGAACATTCAATGCATCAATTGCACTTAGCTACTAAAATTAAATGGTGAAATGGTGAAATGGTGAAATGGTGAAATGGTGAAAAATGTGACCCTGTGACCTTGTGACCTTGTGACTCAACAATTAACCAACAACTTCGAAATAAACACAAAATGAAAAAAATTGCAATCTCAATTACATGCTTGATGCTGCTGATATTCCATGGGTATGCCCAAAATACCATTGCAGAGGCAAGGGCCATGCCCGAAGGAACAACCGTAACCGTTCGCGGCGTGGTGACAAACGGATCTGAACTTGGAAACTCCATTCGCTACTTCCAGGATGCTACGGCAGGAATTGCCGCGTACAAAGGGGGGGCTTTCGGAACCATTGCAAGAGGCGATTCCATTGTTGTAACCGGCGTTCTGAAAAATTATAACCAGCTACTGGAATTGGATCCTGTAACCTCTTTCACAGCCATTGCACCCAAGCCTCTTCCCGCTCCGATCCTTTTAACCCCGGGAGGGATGGGTGAGGCATACGAAGGAAGGCTCATCACCATGGTGGGAGTTAGTTTTACCAATGGAGGCGGAACCTTTCAGGGAAACACAAACTATAATGTTACCGCCAACGGTGAAACCTGCCAGGTGCGTGTTAATATTGCTTCAACCGGACCAACAGGACTAGTAGGCCAAATAATCCCTGCCAGTCCGGTGACCATCGTAGGGATCTGTTCACAATTCGACTATAATAATCCGGCTGCCGGGTATCAGTTTTTGCTCAGAGACAAAAACGACATCATCAGTAACAGCACGATCGCCTTCACCACACCGCTGGCCATCAGCAATATCACAACCAGTTCCTTCACTTTGAACTGGAGTACCAATATCGCCGGAACTACCGAATTGTTTTACGGACGCACTCCCCAACTTGAGCTGGGACATATTTCAGGTACCGGAAGCGCAGCCACCCATTCCATCGATCTCACCGGGCTCAATCCTTCTGACCTTGTGTATGTGATCGCATTTTCTGTTGCCGGATCCGATACCGGATTTTCCGGGTTAAAGCCCTATATAACCCGTTCAGTTTCCACCGGCAAAATCGTAACCTATTTTACCCGCCCGGTTGATACCACCGTCGCCACAGGGCCAAAAGCCATCAGGATCTACCGTGCCACCGACGATACTTGCATCGCCTACATAAACAGGGCAAAGTCCTCTGTGGATGTGGCTATTTATAATTTTAATTACGAAGGTATCGCAGATATTGCTTCTGCACTCAATGCGGCACACACCAGGGGTGTTATTGTGAGGCTCGTAGGCGATGCAGACCAGAACAATTCAGCCATCCCGAGACTCAATGCGGCCATCGGTAAAATTCTTCGTCCGGCGGGATCGGGCATCATGCACAATAAATTCATGGTAATTGATGCCAACTCCACAAATGCCAACGATCCGATCGTGTGGACTGGCTCCTGCAATTGGACCGATCAGAACGTAAATACCGATGCGAACAACAACCTCTTTATTCAGGATGCAAGTCTGGCCAGGGTATATACCCTCGAATTCAATGAGATGTTCGGCTCGGCTGGCCCCACACCGAATGTGGCCATGGCGAAATTCGGACCTGCGAAATCGGATAACACACCACACGAACTGGTCATCGGAGGAAAACGCGTGGAGGTGTATTTCAGTCCGAGCGACGGTGTAAATGGCCAGTTGGTCGCTCATATCAATACCACCGACAGTGAAATTGAGGTCGGAACCATGCTCATGACCCAAACGGTGATCAGCGATGCCATCATTGCACGCCACAATGCCGGTGCCAGTGCCAAAGTTATTATCAGCAACCGTTCTACCTCACCACAGGTTATCACTGCACTGACTGCCGCGCTGGGCAACGATTTTCGTGAATATCACGAGCCGGGCATGCTTCACAGCAAGATGATGATTGTGGATCGTACAAACCTCTCTTCCGATCCTTTCGTATGGACAGGTTCTCATAACTGGAGTGCCTCAGCAAATACCTCCAATGACGAAAATACCATTGTTATCCATGATGCAGCAGTTTGCGATCTGTTTTACCAGGAGTGGTCAGAACGGTCAAAACTGTCCATTGCGATCACCGAACACCCGGTTCTTGACCTTGGTCCCGATCAAACGGTTTATGGTAGCGATGTGATTCAGCTCGATGCAGGACAGTTCACAACATACGTTTGGTCCACCGGAGAGTTTACGCAATTGATCAACGTTGATTCATCAGGAGTAGGCTTCGGAACGAAGAAAATTTATTGCAGGGTAACCGATTCCTATGGTGTACAATCCGATACCGTTCTGATCACATTTAAACCTAACGATGCCATTGGAGAAGCCAATTCCCTGATCAGCAGATTGCAGGTTTATCCCAACCCTTCCGATGGAAACTTCACAATGTCGGTCGATGCAAGCAAGACACAATCTGCCGCTGTTGAAGTAACCTCCATCGATGGCAAACAATGCTATAACGGAACCATCACCCTCCAAACCGGTAAAAATTCTTTCCGGATGGCAGAGATGAAGCTCCGTTCGGGACTTTATCTGTTAAAGTTGAAAACACCGGAAGGAATCATGGGGACAAAAGTGTTGATATATTAATGAATCACAGAAGGGTAACCGGATACAATTTCGGTTGCCCTTCTTCGTTTTACATAATTAATTTTTATATTTACAGTCTTATCTTATTTTTGTAAAACAATTATAAATATTCTGGTGTCTGATAGCCTGGTCATAATTCCTACCTATAACGAAAAAGATAACATCGAACGCATTTTGCGGAAGGTCTTTTCGCTTTCTAAGGATTTTGATGTTTTGATAATTGAAGACAATTCGCCAGACGGCACGGCACAAATCGTGAAAACGATGATGGCTGAATTTACCGATCGGCTTTATATCGAAGAGAGGAAAGGCAAACTGGGACTGGGTACGGCTTACATCCATGGGTTCAAGTGGGCTCTTCAACGAAAGTATGAATACATGTTTGAAATGGATGCCGATTTCTCCCACAACCCGGAGGACTTATTAAGACTTTATGATGCCGCAAAGAACCAGGGGGCCGATCTTGCCATCGGATCGCGCTACGTAACCGGCGTAAATGTGGTAAACTGGCCGATCGGCAGGGTGTTGATGTCCTATTATGCTTCGGCATATGTACGCTTTGTTACCCGGATGAAGATATGGGATACTACGGCAGGTTTCAAATGTTATACCCGCCGTGTACTTGAAACGATCGACCTCGCCAGGATACGTTTTACGGGATACGCCTTCCAGATCGAAATGAAATACACCGTCTGGAAATTGGGCTTTAAAATTATTGAAGTTCCGATCATTTTCACTGATCGCACCATGGGCGAATCCAAGATGAGTAAAGGTATTTTCAAAGAAGCAGTATTTGGCGTAATCAGTCTTCGTTGGAGGAGCCTGTTTAAAAATTACAAACCTGTTGCACGGTAAGCTCTCTTTCCATTAATTTTGCACAGTTTTTCCCGCTTGTTAACATGCATCTAAGATGACTACATCCTGTTATATCCACAATGCAATCCTCGTTAATGAAGGAAGGCGATTTCCGGGAGCCGTGCTTATACAGGATGGAATGATCGGTGAGGTGTTTGAAGGCAGAGCGCCCGCGGGTTTTACTTTTCCGGAGGGCACCACCCTGGTGGATGCGGAAGGAAAATTTCTCTTTCCTGGCGTGATCGACGATCATGTTCATTTTCGGGAACCAGGCCTGACTTCCAAAGGTGATATTTCAACAGAGAGCATAGCTGCCATTGCCGGTGGGGTTACCACCTTCATGGATATGCCCAACACCAATCCGAAAGCCACCACACTTGAAATTCTGGAAGAAAAGTACCGGATCGCAGCTGAAAAATCCATGGCCAACTACTCTTTTTACCTTGGCGCAACCAATGATAATCTTACAGAGATTAAAAAGGCCGACCCGGCACGTATATGCGGACTGAAGGTCTTCATGGGTGCATCCACCGGTAATATGCTGGTAGACGATCCCGGTTCATTGGAGGCGATTTTTGCCGATTCGCCGCTTCTTATTGCTGTCCATGCTGAGGATGAAACCATTATTCAGAGAAACCTCGCACAATTCAGGGAGAAATTTGGAGAAGACATTCCCATCAACGCACATCCGTTGATCCGCAGTGCAGAGGCTTGTTTTTTCTCCTCAGAAAAGGCGGTGTCGCTGGCCCGGAAACACAACGCCCGGCTTCACCTGCTTCACCTCTCAACAGCAAGGGAACTTGACCTGCTTCAAAATGATATCCCGCTGAATGAGAAGCGAATCAGCGGAGAGGTCTGTGTGCATCACCTGTGGTTTGACGACCGTGATTACGAGGATCTCGGAGCCCTGATTAAATGGAATCCGGCAATTAAATCATCAGCTGACCGTGAAGCGCTATTTGCAGGTCTCCTGAATGGGAAAATTGATGTTATTGCCACTGATCATGCGCCCCATCTCAAGGAGGAGAAGGAACGTCCGTCGCACTCCTGCCCTTCGGGCGGACCCCTGATCCAGCATTCGCTGGTAGCGATGCTGGGGTTTTACCATCTTGGAAAAATTTCACTGGAAACCATCGTCGAAAAGATGTGTCATAGCCCTGCCATACTCTACAGAATTCCCGACAGAGGTTTCATTCGCAAAGGGTATAAGGCGGATATGATCCTCGTTGAGGAGGATAATCCCTGGGTTGTAGGTAAGGAAAACATTTTGTATAAATGCGGTTGGTCTCCGCTTGAAGGGGTTACCTTTAAATCACGCGTGACACATACCTGGGTAAATGGTCATCTGGCATTTCATAACGGCAAACCGGATACTACTGTAAAGGGCCAACGGCTCAGGTTCAATTATTAACAAAGCAAAATCCTGAAATTCAAAATGAGAACAAAACTTGTATTCCTCACACTGATGGTTTGTTACCTGTGCAGTTGCCGCTCCGAACACAAGGTGGTAGAAGAGACAAACGCCGATGGATCGCCCAAACGTGTATGCATCTATAAGGGAGAGGGTGCCAGCCGGGAACTCATCAAGGAGACTACCTACTATCCAAATGGAAAACCACAGATGGAAGGAACCTATAAAGAGGGTCAGCGAGATGGCAAATGGACCTACTGGCACGAAAATGGAAACCTTTGGAGCGAAGGCCTATTCAAAACCGGCAAGGCTGACGGTAAACGCACAACCTATTTTCCCAATGGCAAAGTTCAATATGAAGGAGCGTATAAAGAGGATATGCGGGTAGGTGTGTGGCGCTTCTTTGATGAGAACGGACGTATGCTGAAAGAGGCCGACTACTCAGCTCCTCCCAAAGAACTCATCCCTCCGAAAGCCCACTAATAGCGAATTACACTATACACAGGAAGGTGGTCACTGTAACCACCGAAATAATCCTTGCTGCTGGCTGTTCTGTTGGGAATTTTCTCGCCATTTTTATTGGTGTAAAGCATCCAATCCTGTTTGAAGATCGTCGCATAAGGGGCTTCAATATGAGGACCTTTACCACGTTTTTTATTTAGCAGGCTGCCTGTAACGATGATTTGGTCGAACACATCCCAATCCTTGTAAAACAAGGTTCCTTCACCTTTCAGATAGGGTTCGTAAAGAAGGTTGTAAAGGTTGCCGGCCTCGGGATTTGCAACAGGTTCCCTGGCATTCAGGGTTTCAGCAATGCTTTTGTCTTTCGGCTCATCATTAAAGTCGCCGAGGATGACAATGTAAGCTTTGGGATCCTGGCCAGAGATACTGTCCGTAAGGTGCTTAAGCAAGAGGGCATTTTCGTCTCGTTTGGTTGCAGTTTCAACACCGCCCCCTTCCCTGGATTTCCAGTGGTTCACAAAAAAGTGGAAAGTGTTGCTCCTACGGTCGGTGAGCCTGACATAAAGGATGCAACGGGTTTTAAATGTTGTAGCCGAAAGAAAGGCTTTATGCGAAACATAATTCATTACATCCTTACGAAAGATCAGCGCAACATCAATGCCCCGCGGGTCAGATCCCTCTTCAAGAATGGCCTGGTAATTCCCGCTGCGCAAACGGGTCTGGGTAATTAGATCGTGAAGCACATTGCTGTTTTCTACCTCGGCCATACCTATCACCGCCGGAAGGTTTACACTGTCGATGGCTACAAGTACCTTCCCGATATTGTGAATTTTGTGGTAATAGCGTTCTGAGTTCCAGCCAACTTTGGAGGAGGGCAGGAAATCGTTGTCGCTTTTTGCGGGATCATCAATGGTGTCGAAGAGATTTTCTGTATTGTAGAAGACGATCTTGAATGGATCGGATTTTTTCTGTGCACCAGCTGTGAGCGCAAAGGTCAGGAGCAGGATCAGGAGCGGAAATCGACAAATCATGAGGTTAGCAGTTTGGTATGACAAAGATCAAAAAAAAAGGGCATCTTTACGACGCCCCTCTTTCTTTATGGAATAAATTAATTCACAACGATCACAAGATATCTTGAATTGGACCAGAATGCCTTATAATCAGTAATCTGTAAATTTTGAATCATTTTTTTATCTCCGTTGAACTTATAGGAGTTGGAGGGGTGGTTTGATAGCAGCTTTGCCTTCTTGCTGAGTACCGGAATTTCAGTCAACTTCCGGATATCCACTTTTGTAAATAGCTCCTTTTTAAAGTCACTTAGAATTTCACCGCTCTTTATCACCCCGTTCTTTTTCAGTTCGCTGTTGGAACCGAGCACATAATAGGCCGTATTAAGCGCCTCTTCCTGGGCAGCGATCGTCTGCGACTGATCTTTGATCTGGGAGGTCTGGGTGGCTACAGTCCGCGACAAGGTATCAATCTTAAGATTGGCCATCTCAAAGGCTTCGTTCAATTTGGCAAGTTTACTGCGGAGCGCTTCAATTTGTGCAGCTTTATCGGTAAGGTCTTTGTTAAGACGTTCAACCATTTTGGTAAGTTCATCCACCTTCATGGAAGATCGTTTCAGCTTCTTTGACAAAGCACTGATAGTCTCCTTGTTCTTCAGCATCAGGCTGTAAATGGTTTCAATATCGGATTTGATCTGTTCTTTTGCGGATAGTTTCAGTTCACCGCCACGATCTGTCGTGAGGTTAATGATATTTTCCTTTTGTTTAATGGTATCCAGTGAACCCTGAATGTCATTGATCGACCGAATGAATTCATTGATTGCTTCATCCTTTTGTACGGTTTGACTGGTCAAACTGTCATTTTTTGATTGAAGCTCTTCAGCTTTTTTCTTTGCCTCGCGACCGCAGGCAAGGAATAAAGGGATCAGGAGCAACACTAAGTACTTTTTCATTTTGCGAATTTTTTAAAGTTGATGCAAAATTAATAAGAAATTTGCAATGATTGAAAAAAAGAAATTTTCCTATAGTTAACCTATTAGTAACGTACCTTTACCAAAATTTATTTCATGTCGGCATTTCCAAAAATATTTTTAAAACCGGGAAAGGAGGCGGCTGTCAGACGCAATCACCCCTGGATTTTTTCCGGTGCCATCGACCGTGTTGCAGCTTCCGTTGCTGCGGGTGATATTGTGGAAGTTGTATCATCGCGCAACGAGTTTCTCACCCTGGGTCATTTTGCCTCAGGTTCCATCGCTGTAAAGAACTTCGAGTTTGCCAAATCATCCATCGATGAAACCTATTGGAAAACAAGACTGGAACAAGCTTTTGCCTTACGGAAAAAATTGATGCTGACCGATAACAACCTTACCAATGCCTATCGGCTGGTTTTTTCGGAAGGTGATGGACTCCCCGGTTTGATGATTGATTATTATAACGGCGTCGCTGTTATTCAAACGCATACCTTGGGGATGCACCGGCTCAGGACTGTTTTTTCCACGGCTTTGCAGGAGATGTACGGAAAGAACCTGAAAGCGGTCTACGACAAAAGCAGCGAGACCATGAAGTCACTCCCGGGCGATTTCGCCGATGGGTATCTGTACGGAACTCCACAATCGGGTGAAATTCTTGAGATTGGTCACAAATTCGGTATCGACTGGGAAAAGGGACAAAAAACGGGGTTCTTCCTTGATCAGCGTACCAACAGGATGTTCGCACAGTATTACGGAAAGGACCGGAAGGTGCTGAATGCTTTTTGCTACACCGGTGCATTTTCGGTTTACGCCCTGAAGGGTGGCGCTTCCATGGTTCATTCGGTCGACAGCTCCAGGCAAGCCATCGATTGGACCGAGGAAAACCTTGTGCTGAACGGGTTGGAGCCTGACAGGCACCGTTCGTTTGTTGCAGATGCCAAACGCTGGCTTACGGAAACCGAGGAGAAATATGACATGATGATCCTTGATCCGCCTGCTTTTGCAAAAACCCACGCGGTGACCAACAACGCCTTGCATGCATACATTCACCTCAATGCCCAGGCGATGAAACATCTTGTTCCGGGAGGATTGCTCTTTACATTCTCCTGTTCTCAGGCCATCGGGCGGGAGGTTTTTCAATCCGCTATTCTTTCGGCCGGTCTTGAGGCCGGAAAACGCGTACGGATTTTACACCGCCTTTCACAAGGACCCGACCACCCTGTTAGCATTTATCATCCGGAAGGTGAGTATCTCAAGGGCCTTATCCTGGAGATTATTTAGCCTCGGCGGGCATTCGTTCTGAGCGGTTGAGCTGATCAGTTTATGGTAATGATGAGGTATTTGACATTGCTCCAGAAAGCTTTGTAATCGAGGATCTGAAGCGACTGAATCATCTTCTTCTCACCCGGAACAAGCTTATAGGATTCGGTAGGATGTATCGAAATCACCTTCACCTTTTTACTCATCAGGGAAATTTCAGTTACTTTGCGAATATCAATCCTGGTGAAGAAATCCTTGTTGAAATTAGGGAGAATAACTCCGCCTTTGCCAAGGATGCCATTTTTTTTCAGCTCTTTTTCTTTACCGATGATGTAATAGGCTGTGTTAATTGAAGCATCCTGCTGGGCAATGGTTTGAGTTTGGTCGGTAAGTTTCTGACTCTGAACATTCACGGTTTTTGTCAGCGTGTCAACTTTTACCCTGGCTTGTGCAATCCCTATGTTCATCTTGTCAAGTTTGGCACGCAAGGTCTCAATTTCCTGGTTTTTGTCTGAGATGTCCTTTGTAAGCCGCTCCACAAGCCGCGTTAGCTCCACCTCCTTTACGCTCGTGTTCTTCAACTTTGAATTCAACGTCGCCAATTGTTCCTTATTTTTCTGCATGAGGTCATAAATCGAAGCGATGTCGGCTTTGATCTGCTCCTTGGCCGAAGTTTTCATCTCCCTGGGTTTGTTCGTACTCATGGAGATCACATTCTGTTTCATCTTTATGGTGTCGAGTGTTCCCTGGATCTCATTCACCGCATGAATGAAGCCATTGAGTTCCATCTCTTTCTGGGTGGTCTGTGAAAGCAGACTGTCATATTTGACCTTCAGAACAGCGGCTTCTTTTTTAGCGGCACGTCCGCAGGCAAACATAAAGGGGATGATCAATAAAATCAGATATTTTTTCATTGCGAAAGGTTTTAAAGTTGGAAATAAGAGAAAAATAAAAATTCTTCGCCGGCGCTATTTCCTTGGGATGATATAACCATACCAGATGCCAACCCGGTCCTTGCCGTCGAGCGATACGAACACCATGCCATTGGCACAGCTCAGAGAGAATCCATAGGTTCCGTTTGTAATGAGAACGGAGTTTACGAATTTACCTTTATCGTCGTAGATGAAGATTTTTTTTGCTGCAGCATCCCACGTGTAAATGAAATCCTTGTCAACCGCAACCGCCGTAGCACCGTATTTGGGTTCCAGTCCACAGTTAAGACCCGAGAGTGTCTTTATTTTTGTTCCGTCTTTGAATTTGGCAAGGGTCAGCGTTCCGTTATCGAGCGTATAAAGTACTTTTCCGTTGGGACTCAGGGCGATGGCGCACTGTCCGTTGGTGAAGTAATTTTCAGCCTGCAATTGCGTAGTTCCACTGGCAAGGTCAAGAATCTTGAATATTTTCTTGTCGATTGTGGAAACATAGAGGTGTTTGTCCTTAGCGTTGTATAAAATACTGCGCATGTCCAGCTTAATGGGGTACTTCTCAACAAACTGACCATCGAGCGTATATTTCAGGATCTTTCCCTGGGTATCTTTACCACCATTACAGGTGTAAAAGAACTTCCCATCGGAAGCGATGTGCATATTGTGGGTTTGTGCTTCATCCCTGATGATAAGGGTTGGCTTCAAGGCTTGCCCCGATGCATTGCAAAAAACGGTGAATGCAAAGAGAAATACGAATAGCGTTCTTTTCATGGATCAAAGATAGGATATTTTAATATTTTCGAGTAATTTTGCATGAATAGAGTTGCAGTTTTTATATTCATTTCCTGATCTACATTCACAGCGCATTCCACGATGAATGAACTTGCCCGGATAGCTGAATACCTGAACGAACTTGAACACGACTTCAGAGCAGAAAGCATTGTTGCAGATCTGCTCGAAAATGGATTTGCCCAAAGTGAAGTTGTCATTGTTCCGGATGGCTCATTTTCTCGAAAATATGCGAAAGATGTTTCCTATGCCGAAGTGCAGCAGATTGATAACGGTCAGCAGTTATTTAAATTGCATCTGACGCGCGACGGACTTTATGATAGTTTACCGGAGGCATTATTTCATGCACAGCCTGTTAAACCGCTGAGCGGCGGGCATGAAATGGCAGTGGTCTCCAAAAATCAGAAGCAGGAGGAGAAAGCCGCACGGAGATTTTTCCTCCCTTTTGAAAATGAGTTGTTCAACCAACGCCTGGCAGTGGAACACGAAGAGCGGAAAATGCTGTACAACTTTACTGAGAGCCTTCTCGGCGATGCCTATCCTCAGTTCTGGAACCTCGATAAAAATCTGCCCCGAAAATATACTAAATCCCTGGTGATGGTCCTCCATTTTGCCCACAGGATCGTGGGTGACCTTGAACTTACTGCCCATTGCCTGAAAATGATCCTCGACGAGGAGGTGAAAATAAACCACCTGAAGCAAGGATTGCGAATAGCCGCTGCAGGGGCGCTGCCGGTGAAGCAGTCGCCCGGACTGGGTAGTTGCGCCCTGGGTGATGATTTTATTTGTGGCAATTACAACGTCATTTCCGATCCCGTGCTTGAATTTGTGATCGGGCCGTTAAAAAATATTCCGGTCACCGACCTGCTTGAAAACGGATCGGTTACCAGATTCCTGGATTGCTTCTACGGGTATTTTGTTCCTGTAGAAATGGATGTCATTACTACGATCAGCATGAGCCGAGACCAGGGAGCCATGGTATTGTCTGCCGACGGAAACGCCCCGGTCATGGGGTTTAATTCAAGCTTATGAAAAATTAACGACAGTTTTATGAAACAGGGTGTTTTTGTCCTTAAAATAATTCTTCTCCTGGCAACAGTTTTGCTCTATTTGGTGATCATGGCAAAAGCGAAAGGTGCAAAAAATCATAGCCGTAACAACCTTGTCTATCTTGGAGTTTCCGGGCTCATTTTCGCACTGGGCGCACTATGTGGGTTTGCCGGTTTAACCAACGACCTTGTTCTTTTCTTTCTCGTGCTCCAGGCTTTCGCGCTTATCGCCGGAATTTTGCATGCCCTGCTTTTTTATAAGGTTTTACCCTGGACAGAGAAAAATAAATTTCTGTGGGAATTTTTATTCACGGTGCTGATTGCATTATTTGGAATGTTCCTGATGGAGCTGATTTTTACATTCCTGCTTCATCTTCGCGCACTGCACCTGCAATTGCTGAGTTCGGTCATCTGGTTCTTTGTTCCTTTCCTTTTCCGGCAGGCATGGGACCATTATACCATCATCCCTGCGACAGTTTTCAAACAATGGTATTATCCGGTCGGAAAGGATATTCCCGACCCCACCGACAGTGATCTTGCCGCCTTGGTGGTAGTCAGCTTCGATTTTCATAAAAAGATCCTCGACAATTCAATCACAAGTTTCCGCGCAAAAGCCCCGCAGCACATGGTCTTTGGCCGGTTGTTCTATTACTTTATCAACGATTACAACGATCGTCATCCCGAATCTACAATCGAATTTATTACGCCGGGAAATACGCCATATGGCTGGGTTTTTTTCCATAAGCCAAAATGGTACCGCAGGAGAAGATACATTGATCCGGATGAGATAATAGTCGCCAACCGTATCCGTGAAAACAGCGTTATTGTTTGTGAAAGATCCAACGAAAAAAATTATGCATGAACCACTAAAATATCATCATGTCAACTGGGTAGATGGCATGAAGATCAACAAGAACCAGTTTATCGCCCTGGAAAACGCATCCAAGGACCTTACCCGCGATGCCATTTCAGTGGGACTCAATGAACATAATTACGGGTTGTTACCCGCTTTCCCGGGGACCGGGGATTCACTGAACGTTGTTTTAACAGTGGATAACCAGAAGTCTCTCCGGATCCGGCTTTTCCAGTGCAGGGCAGTCACGCCGGGCGGTGCACGGATCGAGATCCTTGGTGACAGCAGCGAATTACATGGTTTTTCCGTTCCCATTCCCGAAGTCTCTTTCGACATCGCGACAGGTTCCACAGGAGCGACACTCTACATCGTACTTGCCGTAAATCTGTTCGGACGTGTTCCTGTAGGAAATGCCGATCCCTCTGAAGAACCTCCCCGTTATCCTTCGGTCATTCCACAATATAAAGTCCACCTCGTTGCCGAAGACCAGGTATCTCTCAACGAATTGGGGGCCGGGTTCCTGTTTCTTGGCAAGGTAAGAATTACCGACGGGACTCCGATGCTGGTTGAAGAATATATTCCTCCCTGTGTTTCCGTGCGAAGCTTTCCAGCGTTGATAAAGGCCCATGCCGAATTCGATAAAATGCTTAGTCAATTGGAGCTTGACCTTCTCAAAATTCTTAAAAAGATCAATGAAAAAGAACAAACAAATGTGCTTTCCAGGACAGTAGCCCATCTCTCGGAGAACATGTTATATTTTGTCAGCACGGTAATTCTGGATTTTCGCTGGAAGGTTATTGACCAACCGCCCATTTTCATGATAGAATATATTGCCAGGCTGGGCAGGCTTATTAAAAATATGATCGATTCCAATTCAGGTGAGGCCAAGGAGGAGATGCTCAATTATTTTACCGACTGGTGTAATCTCAAACAGGGTGAATTTGAGAAGTATCTTCATGAAACGGTAAATTTCAGCTATCATCATGCGGATATTTCAGCTTCGCTGATGCAAATGATGCGCTTTACCGAAGTTATTTCGACCCTTTTCAGCAAACTGAGCATTCTGGAGTACATCGGGAAGAAAAAGGAGACCAACATCTTTGTGAAAGAACAGACCACTCCGCAACCTTCCCAGTCAAAGAAGAGTTTTCTAGCCGATTAGATTATGTACCTAAATAATTAAGGGAAATATGGATCCATTAAATAAAAAAGAACGCAACGCCGCTTTCATAAAGTTTCTGTTGCTGTTCATCGCAGGGATCGTGATCATTCTGATCCCGTTTTATATTATTGTCGGACTTCCCCAAGAGGAAAATTCGCTTGTAAATGAGGATCTTAATGCTATGCAGAAGGAGTTGGTGTTTCAGCGGGATGTTTTTGCTGTACAGGTTGATTCTGTCAAATCCCTGATCTCGAAATTTGAACTGCCTGGACAGGATATAGACAAATTAAAAGGGGCCATCGGACTGAAATTAAGTGAGATGGAGAAATCTTATGCCGGGGATACTACCTGGCGCGGGAAAATGTATGGCAATATGGTTAAATGCCTGAGCGATCTGAAGGAATCCAGGAGCACCATCATGGATTTGAATCTGAAATTGAAAAAATGTCAGGAATCACTCGACGAAACAGGTAAGGAACTCGAGAAGGCTAAGGATAAAAACAAGGATTCCACAGGAAGCTGATAATTTTGCAAATGTCTGGTGAATATTATTTTGCCCCGTTCCGGTTTGGTGATCTGATTCAAAAGGCGGAGCATCCGCGTGTCCCGCTAAGGGATTCGGTTGCAGCAATGATACACCTGATCGCCGTTTCAGGGTTTGGAGAATACAGTTGCGATGAGACCCTGGGTTGTGAGATCTGGGATTATGACTTTGACAATATCACCAATACCCAGGCATTCAAAGAGGGGATCAGGCAGTCGCTTGGCAGAACCCTCGAAAAACACGAACCAAGGTTGTCCCAATTGAAAATTGATATTCAGCTTCAGCAGGTGGAGATCGTCATCAACAACCGCCGGACGAAGAGTCGTATCACGCTGAAGGTTGATGGTGTGCTTACCAGAACAAACGAGCCATTTTCGTACACGGAGGTGTTCTTTATGGGGCCGCTCTCATATTATTAGCAAAAACGGTAAATGTTCCGGGAGTTGAGTTATGAAAGAAAGCAAGGAGAAGATTAGAAGCAGGATGATGAAAAATGCATCGCGGTTGTGGGGATACCATGATACCGAGGCAGAAAGTGCATTCGATCCCCTGGTTGGCTTGCTGATGGGAACACTTGCGTTTGAACTTGAGAAGATTTCAGGTGAGATACAGAATTCTGAGTCCAGAGTTGTGGAAAAGCTGGTGGCGCTGCTTACGCCTGAGCCGGTTACCGGTGCCAGCCCTGCACATGCTGTTCTTTCGGCCCAACCCAATCAGGCTGTCTTCGAAATACACCCCGGGAATCAATTTTATTATTCAAGAAAGATCAATAGCCCGGGTGATGCGAAACGTACCGAGCAGCAGAATGTGTTTTTTACCCCTGCAGGCAGTTACAAGCTGATCAACGGGAGAGTACGTTACCTGTCGACGGAACGGACCTTCTATGAAATGGATGATGAAGGTTACCGCGATGCAATTGCCGAGTCCGACAGTACAACTCAGCGCGACGGCAGCAAATTCTGGATCGGGATCGACCTTGCCGGCAATCCGGAGAATTTCGATGGGCTTACCCTTTTTTTTGATCTTAAAAGCGAACCCAACGAGGATGTTTTTTATCAGTCGCTGGCACGTGCCTCATTTAGCCTGAACGAGAAGCCAGTCCGGTTTGCAAACGGATATGGTCCGGTGCACGAAAATATGTCCGAACCGGCAGAGGTCCTGGCTTCCCTTGATCCGGATACCACCACAAAGGTTTGTCGTCATGTAAACCGGCTGTACCGGAAGAAATTCATGGCTTTATTCGATGATTCACCTGCCAAGACGTTCCAAAATGCCGGCATGTTCCCCCCATCTTTGCTCCGTTATTTCAGTGAGCAATCGCTGAAGATGGTCAAAACGCAATGTGTATGGATACGGATCGATTTCGGACAGTCCCTCACTTCCGAGGTTCTCGAGAATGTTTATTGCCATTTAAACTGTTTTCCTGTTATTAACAGGCAACTAAACAAGTTCACCCATTCCGCAAGGGAGTTTATCAATATTATTCCCCTGAAAAGCGATGCAGCATTTTTTGACATGTCATCGGTCACCAATTCCCGCGGCATACAATACGCAATTAAACCCTTCGCGAAATCAAGGGAGATCGAACAGGGAGCTTACCTTTTCAGGCAAGGGGGAGTGGCTAGGTTTGATACCCGTAATGCGGTGGAATTTCTGAATTACCTCATCGAGCTTTTAAGGGAGGAAAATGCTGCTTTCACAGGGCTCGGAGCCGATATGATTGCCGCCAATCTCCGGGAAGTTAACCAGGTTATTGCCCGGCTCGAAAATCGCCTCAAGGATACCTCACACCTTAGGGAGACTATCTCTTACCTGATGGTGCGGGCATTACCCCAGGATGAAACCGTTTACGTGGAATTCTGGTCAACCCTCGGCGCCGCCGCCAACAATATTAAACCCGGTACACTCCTGACGGTAAATTCTGGCAGCGATTTTCTTCAGAAAAGCATTCTGCTTCATTCGCCCTCTTTTGGCGGACGTGATAAAATGGACACCGAGGATCGCCTGAATGCTTACCGCAGAGCACTTTTATCGAGAGACCGGATCGTAACTTCCGAAGACATCCGTGCGCTGTGCTTTGAGTATTTCGGGAAATTTGTAAGCCAGGTTACCGTTTCCAAAGGTGTATCAATGGGAGCCACTACCGACAGCGGTTTTATCCGCACTGTTGATGTGAAAATAACGCTTATTCCGCAACCTGAACCATACTCGGCAGAGGAGTTGAAGTTTATGAAAGAAGACATTGCGGTGAAACTGGAAGAGCGGTCAATGAACATGATGCCCTATCGCATCCTCCTTTTGTAGTGCGCCGACAGAATCCGAAACTAAGGGTTTGAACGGTTGATTTCCAAAGGAACCGATGGATTTGGCAGATCCTCGGTAGGCAAAACATATTCATGTCCATCGGCAGTTGTGGTTATATATGGATAGCGAACCGATTGGATCACTGACCCGTTCGGACCATACCACAGGACCAGTCCTTCAAACTCATCAACGGTTCCGAACGGGAGATCACGACCGTAAAACCATTGCTCAGAGGTGGGGGCAACAACAACACAGCCAACAGTGCGTGCTAGCACAGAAGCAAACGTGTTTCCGTCATTGTACGGGAGGGCAGTTGCAATATCTCCTTCAAAATGAGGGTATGTCTGCCGGAACTGCTTCTCAGTAACAACCCGCGCCACGAGGCATGCCTGGATATAAATCGTTCCGATTTTTCGATGCAGTGTTTGGAACAGGGGAAGATCCAAAGTGTTGATGCCTCTTCCCACCTGCAAAAATGCTGGCATGCCATGACAGTTGATGATAAGGTTCTCCAGCCTGCCGCCCGGTGCTGAATCTGCCACGCGTCTGACGTGTGCCACAATATCAGACGCAGGCTTTCCGTCATCATTTAAGTCCCAACTGTTCCACATGTTATAGCGAAGTCTGTTGTGGTTTGCATCTTCCTTGCGGTGGTCGTTAATCGCCATTGAAGGCTGTCGGAGAAGAAACATAATTTTTCCTTTCAAGGATTTACGGACCAATCATCACAGTAGGGCAACCCAGTATGATACTGCCGCCGTGTGCTGTCGGATCACCCATTCGGGCAGCCATTTTCCCACCAATATAAACAGTGGCAGAGCCCATGAGGATTACATCCGGTGGCCCCGTGCAGGTAACCATATCGGTGGCACATGCGGCTGGCACTCCGCCAATGAGGACAGTAGGATTCCCTGGCGGCATGATCGGTCCTCCCACATGGGGTACAACCCCGGTCACCATCGGACACACATGCATATCGCCAATTCTTGCAGCTGGAGGCATAATGTATTGTTTAGTTTATCTTGACCATTGCACCCTGAATCTGAACTGTGGCACTGCCATTGAGCTCCGCCATCGCACCTTCTGCTTTTAGTTGTCCGTCAGCCTTGATGGAAACGTTGGTGCCGGAAATATCAACATTGGGTGTTCCATCAATGGACATTCCTGACGTTCCGGATAGCTTAACCGCTTGTCCGGCATCAACAGTGATGTCGCCACTATCTGTTTTAAGTGATATTTTGTTCGAGGCTTTAAGCTTGATATCTCCTCCTGACTCAAACGAAATATCTCCCTTTGAATAGATTGAAATGGAGGCAGGGTTCATCGAAAGAACGATCTTATTGGACTCGGAATCTTTGGTGGGGTTGTAGATAGTAAGCATTTCATTGCCCTGAGAATCATTAAATTCGATGGTATGCCCGCTGCGTGAACGAATGACTTTGAAATCATTGTTGTTGCTTTCCCAACCTTTGTCTGGTTTTGAATTGCTTGAAAACATTGATCCCATCACAAAAGGCCGCTGCGGGTTTCCTCCTTCAAATCCAACAACTACCTCTTCATTGATCTCAGGCAGGAAATGAAAACCAGTTTCTTTACCTGCATGCGGTTGGGCAATGCGGAGCCAGGGAGATGATTGGTTGGACAATTGCCAGAAAAATCTCACCTTGACCCGACCCATCTTGTCGGGGTCTTTGTTGTCGATGACCTGCGCAAATTGTGTTTCGGAAACAGCCATTGAATTTACCGCTGCATTTGGTGTGATGGCAGATTCTGCAGGAATGGCTGTAAAATTATTGTGGTAGTTCATGGTGTTATCAATGGTATGACGCAGCCCGGTTATCAGGTAGTCCCCGGCATCGGTTTCCCTGTTACCTGTTTCGTTGAGGGTTTTGACCTGCAAAACGTTCCCGATTTTCAGAATTTCATGGCTGCTTCCTGCCAGGGTAACCATCCGGGTTCCTATGGCCTGTTTCTCCCGTTCCGTAATACTTGTGGTTTTCTTAACGACCGTTCCGTCATCCTTTGCGATAACATTCGGAAAATAAAAATGGGGGGATTCGGGGAAACTCTTCTTTGATTGATCGTACACCTTTTTACCGATCGCGTTCAGTTCACCGGAGATGTCGTATTGATCTGATCTTACGCCGTAAACTGTATAATTGCCATAATTATAATTGATGTGCTCAAACCCGACTGCCGCCATTTTTGCTTTTAAATCAAGGTCGGTAACATTAATTCCAAGCGTTCCTTTGATCTTGTCTTTCTGAAAGGAGCCAAAGATGAAATTTCGGCCATCATAAAAAAGCCATTCGCCGAATGCTTCGGAAAGGCGGCGGAGAAACTGTCGGTTGGTCTCTTTGTACTGAACCAGGAAAGGGTATTGATTGGTGTCGTCAGGATTTGAGCGAAGGTTGATGAGGTCGCTGGGATAAGGATTTACGACCTCCTCTGCAATTTGTTTGAGCGTCATGTTTTCGAAAGACCGGCAGGCAGGAAAACCTTCAAGCAAGGTATCAGGACTTTGTCCTTTGAAAATGATCTGTTGGTTATGAGTAGATTCCCGGGTACTTACCTCGGTGATGATGCCCTTAAAATAAAGGTCACTGGTATTTACCCCGGAATTTACACCTTCGATCAGAATGGTGATCACTGCACCGATTTTGTCAACAGCCTTCTGAAGGGGTGAATCATCCTGCTGTTCAAACGCATCCCTGCGCACAACAAGCTGAAAATCATGGGGGCCAAACATGCTTTGAGATAATCCCAGGCTCAGGAAATCGTTTAACTTGGTGCCGCCAATTTCAATGGTGATCTTTGATGCAAATGCCATTGTCAGTCAGGGAGATTAGTGATTTTTATGATCCTTCGGCCTGCCAGATGTTAAAGAATGTGGCACCGGCAATCTCAATCTCCCTGCAGGAGACAGAGAGTTCCAGGGACACTTCCGAATCATCTGAAAATTCCTGGTGAAGCATGACCAGCAACCCATCCTTGAACTTAATCGTTTGAAAAGATTGGTTCTCCTGCATGCCCGACGAGAGGACAATTTTTCCGTTCTTCGTAGAACTTTGGTTAAACATCCATAATACGATATCGTAATCGTTTATGTTATGCATTGTCATCTTTATCAGTCCCCCATTTACCCGCGATATTACCATACCACGCTGGTCGATGGTTTGCGAAAATGTGAAACTGCAAGCCGTTAGACCAAGCCCCTGATCCTCCTGGCTGTGACCTTCAAGGTGAAGTTTTGCTGAAAACGCCATATAATTCCTGGTTTTTAAGGAATGAAGAGAGGTAAATGGAGAAGAATTTCTTTTTCATTCACCTCTCTTGTTGTTGCCAAATAGGTCTATGTCGGCCAGCCGTTGTCAATTTCTGCATTGCCCACTTTCACTGTTCGTGCAGAGATGGATATACTCATCATCATGGTGTCGCCACCAAACGATTCTGCATAGCTGGTAATATAACCATCGGTGAAATCAAGCTGCTTCATCTTCTGATCCTGATCGATCTTGTTGAACACGATCGAGCCGTCTTTCTTTCCGTAGCTATCGCAAGCCCATTCGAGCAGTGAGGTATCTTCGTTGGACTCGATGACCAGATTAATATCGCTGGATTTGGTTTCTGAAGTGGGTCGTCCGCTCCCATCAACTGACTGGTGCAGACCATATGAACAGCTAAGTACCGGATAATCGGTTCCGCCTACCGTTAATGTTGCTTTGAATGACATGTTGTTTCAGTTTAAAGGTTAGGTAATCAATAATTGGGTGTGGAAAATTACGCTTGTTCATATTTTGAGTCCCAATCGTTCCCGTCGTCGCCCTTCTGACCATCCATCTTGATCATGAAGTTCTTGGCTGGAAAATATGGTTTCATGCTGATATCAAGGTAAATTCGGTCTTTTTGTACCGGATCCTGGTCAAAACGTTTGATGGTAAAACTTTCAATTAATTTACCAGGGCCAGTGATGCTGTCGAGGAACCGGATGATTTGCGTCTGAATCTCCTTTTTCGTCTTCACATTGAAGTTTTCAAATGCCCGACGGTTAAGGAAATCCATCAGAACTTTTGTTACGTAATCGAAGACCCGCACTACTGAGTAAGTTTGCAGACCGAGGTTATCACCGCTGAAAAGGGTCTTTGCAGAGAAGGCCATTACCTTTCCATATTCATTTACCATGGGTACCAGGCCGAGTTTTTCCAGACTTGCAATCTCGCTCTTTTTCAGGTCGAATTTAACGCCTTCCACTTCGCTTAAGCCGCCATGTTTCTTGCCGGCAGCAACCTGAGACATAAGTGTATTGTAAATGGTTCCGGCCAGGGCAGTGGAGGGAGGGATGAACAACTCCTCTTCCTCTCCGATCTCTGCGAATTTCTTTCTTCCAACGAGCCAGTTACAGGTCATCATAACATTCGAACGGTATGCATCGCCACCGGTAAGGTTTGCACTTTCAAACATCTCCATGGCATCATCAGGATTGTCAAGATGTTCGAAATCGGTGATCATCATCACTTTGTTGTCATAGGCCATCTTGGCCCACTTTTCAACAACCATGTTGGAGCCGAGATACCCCGGAACCACCAGCATGCTGTAATTGTTCCGCAAGTCGAGGCGGTCGAAATTGTTAACAATCTCTGCATTTACCGCATCAATAAAACGGGTGTCGTCGAGATCTTTAATCTGCTCCGGGGAAGCATTCAGTACAGCAAGATTTTTAATTTTATCCTGCCCCGTATTTTTGAAAAAGAGAGCAACCGACCGGTATGATTTCTCCAGCTCCCGTGTCTCCTCCACTGCATTGGCAAGATTTTTCTTCAGGGTTTTTTCAGCTACAATGGCAGTTTTTTCGCTGTTTTCAATCATGTCGGAAACACTTTCCGATGATTGTAACACAGCTGCCCAGAGTTCCAAAACCTTTTTCAGATCTTCCCGCTCCTTTTTCTTGGCAGCCTCTGCCATGAAAATTTTTTTGCGTGCTTTCCGCTCCGGGTTGAGGTTCTGTACCCCTTCGATGGCCGCCTCCAACAGATCGAAGCCACCAACACCGGCCATTTTATCGATGCTTGATTGCAACAACTCTTCAGGCTTTGATATTTGTTTCAGGTCCGAGGCTACCTTTTCTTTAAACTGTTCAATATTTTGTTCTTGTTTTTCTTGGGAATCCATGGATTTCAGATTAACGGGTTAACATTGCGATACAGAGAAAGGATCAATTGCCTTGTCAGGCCTGTTCAACCTCCTTGATCATGGCATAAATCGAGTTGAGAAGCGCTTGCCGTGTGTCAGGATTTTCAAGCGCCTTGCGCATCATTTTGTTACTCTTCAGCTGCTTGATGATTTTTTGCAGTTGTTCTTTCTGCATAGTCAGGTTCTGAAGAAATTCACTTTGCGCTGTGATCCCTTTTACCCCGAAATCAGAAAGACCTGTGAAGTTAAGGGTCTCCTGCCTTGTTACACCTTCACTATCCTGAAATTCCAACTCCTTTTGAGGCTTGAATTTTTCAAAAACTTCCTCAATCCTGGTCAGACCCTGAACTATCTCGGGTTTAACTGGTGCGTCTGAAGTCAGTTTCTCTATCAGCAAGGTCCTGTTTTGCTGAATTTCACTGATGGATTCGCTGACATCACCTTTCACTTCAGTTCCACCGATACCGTATGTTTGCATAATTTTGAATGTTAATTTATTGAACGACCGTTGAATTGATTTTCATCGGATAAAGTTACAGTATTAATGAGTTGTTTTCCAAATAATTTCACCTTTTTCATCTGTTATCAAACTAACAATTGAACCACGGCCTATTTCGCCCGAAATGATCATTTTGGAAAGGGGTCTGCGAAGCTTACTTCGAATGATCCCGATAATCGGCCGTGCCCCATATTTCGGTGTAAATCCCGACATGGCAAGGATTTTCCGCGCAGGGTCGTCGATCTGTAGCTGGATTCCCTGGAGATCCAGTGATTTCAGCAGGTTCTTCAAATGGATGTTAAATATTTTTACGATGTTCTTTTCGTTGATCGGGGCAAAGGGAACGATCTCCGTTAACCTGCCAAGGAATTCCGGTCGAAAATACCGTGTCATGATCTCCATTAGTTCGTTCGAAGGCGGGATCTGATCTTTTGCAAAGGAGTCAACGATAAAATCACTGCCGATATTGGATGTGAACAGAATCACGGCATTGCTGAAATCTCCCTCCTTCCCCAGTCTGTCATGGAGCTTCCCCTCATCCAGGATCTGAAGGAAAATATCGAAAACAGAGGCATGTGCCTTCTCAATTTCATCGAAAAGAACCACCGAATAGGGTTGCTGCCTGATCTTGTTCACCAGCAAACCTCCCTCCTCATAACCCACATACCCCGGAGGTGCGCCGTAAAGCAATGCTGCCGAATGTTCTTCCTTGAATTCCGACATGTCGAACCGAATCATCATCGTTTCATCCTGAAAGAGAAATTCTGCAAGCGATTTGGCCAGTTCGGTCTTTCCCGTACCGGTCGGCCCCAGGAAGAAAAATGATCCGATGGGTTGTCCTGCTTTGCTGAGCCCTGACCGTGATTCGAGGATGGCCTCTGCAATGCTTTTTATGCAATGATCCTGTCCGATCACCCGCTTGCGTAACTGCTCTTCCATGTTCATCAAGCGGTCACGCTCCTGGGTTTGCACCTTCCCGATCGGGATGCCTGTTTTATTGGAAACTACTGCAGCCACATCGGCGGTTTCAACCATCTCTTTAACCCGTCCGGCAATCTCTTCAAGCTGCTTCAACCTTAGTTCAAGCTGGGCAAGCAGTTCAGCAGGGTCTTCGGTCTGGTCGAGATCGGTCTCATCTGACAATTGCCCCAGTAGGACAGGGGAAAGCTTGTTCTTCATCTGGGAATGGAGCCATTTTAACTCCCTGAGCAGTTCGTCGCGGCTGATCTCCGGTTGTTTGGCTTTAACCTGTTCAATTGCTTGTTTAAGCCCTTCAAGTTCAGTGGCCGAGGTGTCTTTCATCATCCGCACACCGGCCATGGTGCGGTCGATGAGGTCGATGGCTGAATCGGGCAGGCTACGCTCTTTCATGAAACGCTTTGAAAGACGGATGGCTTCGGCAGCAACCGTCGGATCAACTGAGAGCGAATGATGCTTTTCATAAACGGGGATAATGTAGCTGAGCATCCTCGCCGCCACATCCTCAGAAGGTTCATCAACCTTTACGATCTCAAACTGTCGGCTGAAGGCTTCGTCGGTCTCTATAAATTTTGTATAATTATCGATGGAGGTAGTTCCGATGATGGTCAGAACACCCCGGGCAAGCTCAGGTTTGAGGAGGTTGGCGGCCCCCGATGCTCCTGCCTGCTTGTCAAGCAGTGTATGTATCTCGTCAATAAAGAGGATGGCTCTTTCAAATTGCTCAATCTCTTTGATGATACTTTTAAGACGGTCTTCCACCTCCCCCTTGTAGCTGGCTCCTGCGATGAGCGCTCCAAAGTCGAGCTCGAAAACCATGGCTTCCTTAAGGTTTCCAGGTATTTTTCCCGCAACGATAGATTGGGTGAAACCGTTCACAACAGAAGTCTTGCCCACCCCGGGATCTCCGATAATCAGCACATTGGGTTTGCTCCGTCGACCCAAAATCTCCGAGATCATACGGATTTCACGGTCGCGTCCGACCACGGGATCCAGTTTGCCCTGCCTGGCAAGACCGGTCTTGTCGATGCAAAATTTCAACAAAGCATTTCGCTTCGCCTCCCCGGTTCCCGGCTTCCCTTCCTCTTTGCCAACCGGAGCGATGGCATCCGACAGGTCCCTTTGTTCAATCAGTGCAGTCAGAATTTCCTGCTGGTTCAACGGGAAGGTCTTCAGCTGCTCATAGGTAAAGCCAACGCCCGCTGTGCATAAGGAAGCGAGCATACAGACCGGGTCAATGTTGTCTTTTGAGAGTTTAATACGAATGTTGTCGGCTTCCTGAATGGAGGCCTGAACAAGTTCATCTGCAACAGGCTGTTCCTTCACCTTTCCGGTTTTGGGCAGAGATTCGATCCTCACTTCCGCCCACTCATCCATGTAGTAAACATCCTTTCCCATGGATTCGATAAAAGTTCTGAGGCCGATCTCTTTATGAAGCAGTGCTTTGAGGAGGTGGGCCGGAGAGAATTTTTCATTCGAGAACTCTTTTGCCAGCGATTGGGCAATACCTACTACCTTTTTCAAATCATCGTTAAAGCCGGAAAGCGAATTCGAATCCATAAATTTTTAATGTTTGGAGTGGAGCGTGATTAGAAAATCTATTTTCTGAGACAATCCTGCTGAAACCATTACAGGCGGGGACTAATAGGTTCGGAATGATACCACATTTCCCAGGGGGCCATAGGTTAAGATCAATCCTTCCCAGTTGTCGATATAACCATAGGGTATTCCGAACCAGGAATCGTCAACCTGAAAAGTGGTGGCGGCGGTGACATAGGCTCCCGATTGCTTGGCTATTTCGCAGCAAAAGAGATTTCCGTCGCCATCAAGCAGAGAACCCCCAGGTGTGGGAATTGATATCCTCGCGGTACCACAAGCTGTGATCCAGATGTTTTTCACCAATGCATTGCCGCTGCTGTCGCGAAGTTTGGAGAATAGGGGAGTATTGCGTCGCTGAATTCCTGAACCCAGGGAAAGTCCAAAGCCCAACCCAACGCCCGGTCGTTCGTAACCATGACAATTGATGATCAGGGTCTCCAGCCGTCCGCCGGGTGCATCAACCGCAGCTACATGCGCAACCCAATCTAAAATATGCCCGGGGCTTTCAGTACTTCTTATCTGATCCCAGGTTTGCCACATCCGGTAGTGAGTACCCGGCACATCATCTGTGTTAAGGGCCATGTGAGGAAAAGGTACCTTTATCATCGTGTTTCAAATAAATTAGACCAATTAAAAACAAGCAAATGTAACATCAAATCAGCCTGAAATAACTGGGTTAACAATTTTTAACAAATCCTTTCATTTTTCTTTAAAGGCTTACTGCAACGCATGATTCGGATCATTTATTTATCTCCGCGATACGCTGAAGAAAACAACCTTATAATTTGACATTATTAGAAACTGTTTTGATTTTTAAAAAAGGAAGTGTTTTGTTGAAAAGAATGTTCATAACTAATTGAAATTCAGTTAGATGGTTAGATAAATATTTGTAACTTTATGATTATTAACCACATAATTCATAAAGCGATGCAAAC
>JANXZO010000040.1 GCA_025355465.1 Bacteroidales bacterium | reverse complement strand
GGCAGCGGTAATAATGCTGAGCACAATTCCGACCCCTGGACCAGCGCCCAGCGCTGAAGCGACCGCAGTGGCAACACTGATCAGCGCATTGAAAAGTGCCACTTCTTTGTTACGCACAGCCTGGTCATGCTCCATCTTCTTGCGTTTCTTCTCCAGGTCTTTGTCCATCTTGCCAACCTGGGCGTCATACTGAGCTTTCGTGATCAATTTGGCATCAAGCTGGGCCTGCAGGTTCGCTTTCTTTTTATCGTTGACCTCTTCATCCTGGCGAAGTTGCTGGTTTTCGGCATCTGTCTGCATGGCAAAGATCTGAGCCAGTCCGTCAACTGCCCCTTTAGCAAGGGAAATTGCATCGTCGGCCACTCTCAGGGCTGTCTCCTTGGAAAGCTGAATCTGCCTGGCAGCGACCTCTTCAGCCATTTGCTTTTTGATCTCTGCTGTCCGGACTTCATCCTTGATGTTGTCTTCAAGGATTTTCCGGTACTTGGCATCAACCTCAAGGCGGATCTTCACCTGTTTTTCCGCCAGGTCGATATCCGATTTCAGTCGCAGGCTTTTCAGCTGCTCCTGGTAGTTGAAAAGCTCCTGATCCTCGTTATCCTTATGCTTGGCTACTACATTGGTGGCTTTCAGGGCAAAGGTGGCTTTGATCGCCTGCTTCTGCTCTTCCGTTGCCTTGGTGACGGAAAGGGTGTATTCCATTTCCCGCTGAAGAGAATCCAGAACCGCCTGCAGGTACTCATCGGAATTCTTGTCAAGCGCCTCCATCTTTGCTTCAGCCAGTTCCTTGTCAATGCGGTACTGGTTCTGGAGATCCTTTTCAGTATATTTGGCCCGAATCTCATCCTGCTTTTGAATGAGTTGGTCGGTCAGGAGCCGTCGCAGTTCGATTTCATCGGCAGAATTGCCTTTTATTTTTTCGAGGCGTTCAGCCAGTTTCTCTTCTTCAATGGCCAGTTCCCGTTCCGTCTCCCCTTCAGTGACGGCTGCCCGGGCCTGGGCCAGCTGTTTCTTAATGTCAAGAAGGTAATCGGCCTGTTTTTTAGACTTGGATTCTTCTTCGGCGGGGGTTCCGGTCGCCGGATCCGACCGGTCGAACGATTGTATTTTCTTGTTCAGTTCCTTGATCTTTCCCTGGACCCGGATAAAATCTTCGCTGCCGGCAACGGAGGCCTTCAGGGCAACCTGATACTTGGAAAGTTTCGCTTCCAGGTTGTCGAGCGATTCCCCTACGATTTTGTCTCCGATGCTTTCCGCGTTAAGCATATCACTCAGTGATTGCCTTGCATCCTTGAACTGGGAGATTTTATCCTGCAGCTTTTTGATCCCTTCATCATAGGGTTTGGTAGCTTCCTCACGGTTTTCCTGCGCATCGATGGCATTGCTTGCCACTGCCATTGCTGCGCCCCCAGGGGCTGCTCCGCCTTTTACTGTGTTCCAGACCCTTTGAAGGATCGTCGGTTTAGCGGCCGCATCCCCGATCGCTTTCTGTTTTGCCTGCAGCAATATCAGCTCCGCTTCGGCCTGTTTGATGGTCAGGTCGATCTTGTCCTGGAGGTCCTTTTTCTCCTGTACCGAAAGCTGGTTAAGGTTCCTGACAGTTCCTGCCACCTTTTCATAGGCATCTTCCAGCTTTTTATTGGCATCGGCCAGTTCAACGGTGGTAGCAGCTTTTAATTTCTCCAGGGCAATGGCCTGGCTGTTGTATGTTTCGTAAGTCTTGACAGCTGCGACAAGGGCAGTGATCCCGGCAATGAAAAGACCGATAGGATTTGCGGCCATGGCGGCATTCCAGAGCCATTGGGCCGTTGTTGCCAGTTTGGTCGCAACCGTGCCATTTCCTTTCCAGATGGCCAGCAGCTGTTCTTTTATGACCAGGTATTCAAGTACCACGGCATCTTTCATTTTCAACAGGATGCCTTCTTTCAGGGTCAGATTGTTCAGGATGGCAACCTGGATCGATCTTGTCTGGGCGGCAATGTAAACCCCGATGGCACCGGTCAAGGCAATCAGTTGAATCCTATACTTGTCAATCCATTCGGGCAATGCCTTGAACCATGCCACCAGGTTAACAATCGAACCGACCATGGATTTCAGGAATTCGGTGACTCCGGGCAGGGTGATCAGCTGGTAGAACTCTTTCCCGAGTTTATCCAGGGTAGCTCCCAGGGTCGTGTTCTTGTCGTTAAACTGCCTGAGGATTTCATCGGTGCCCTGCAGAGACTTGCCAGCCAGGGCAACTTTCTGCTGGAGCATTTCGGTATTATCGCCGAGCTTTGAAAAGACTTCTGAAGCGCCGGCGCCGGAAATTTCCAGTTCCCGGATCAGCTTGCCCAGGATTGTCGCCGCTTCTCCGCCTCTTTTTGAGCCTTGTACCACTTTTACGAAAGCGCCATAGAGATCGGTATTGACCAGGTTGGTGAATTCCTGCAAGGGGATCCCGGCCACCTTTGCAAAGTCGGCGGTGTTGTAAGTCATCTTCATCAGGATCTTCGTCATTGCCGTTCCGCCACGTTCGGTAGAAACGGCAAGTTCCTGGAGTGTGGCAGAGATGCCCATCACTTCAGCAGAAGATAACCCGAGCGACATACCGACACCGCCGATCCTGTTTGATAAATCGACCAGAACAGGGGCCGTTGCAAACCCATCTGCACCCAGCACATTGATGGCATTACCCAGACGGAGCATATCATCGGAGACCGCCGAAGTCTTCATGTCAGTCAGGACATTCCTGAGGGTTCCCATCTGGGTTGCCACCTCGCTGGCCCCTCCCTTGATTTCTGCTCCGAGGGCAACATTGAGTTTGTCGATGGAATCAACAAACGGTAGGATATCTTTCTGGGCAATACCCAACTGACCAGCGACCACAGCCATTTCCCGAAGGTCGCTCCGGGAAGTCCGGGTGTCGATCTTTCCCAGTTCTGTATTCAGCTTCTTGACTTCATCGACGGTAAGTTTGGTGGTCTTCCGGATGTCAGCCAGGGAATCCTCAAGCTTTGCATTCCCTTTGATCAGGCCGACCACCGAAGCGCCAAACCCGATCAGGCCCACAGTGATCATCTGTAGGATCTGCTGGTATTTATTGGCCTGGTCGGCCAGCTTTGAAAAAGCGCCACCTGTCTGGTTGATCTCTCCCCGGATTTCCCGAACTCGGCCGTTTATCCTTTGAAACTCTTTCTCCTTGTCTCCAAATTCCTTTGAATTGACATTCAGTTGCCGGAGTTCTGCATTGAGTTTCCTGGCTTCGGCCTCAAGCTGCTTGAGCGTGGCATTGGCCTTTTCACCATTGAAAATGACGGTGGCCGTGGATGTTTCGTTTTTAGCCATTCTGGATGGAGTTATCAGACAGGTTTTCGGTAATTGCCACAACTCCCCGGTGCCCGTACTCCCTGGCGAAGATCTCGCTCAACTTCATTACTTCGGCATGGAAGGTTTTAGAGTACCATTTTTTCGGTCGCCGGCGGTTTCCGAGCATTTTCCCGGAAAGCTTGCGTGAACCGGCAGATTCTTTCACATCGCCGATCTTGATTCCTTTGCCGACGCCCATATCAACAAAGCGGCCGTAATACTCGAACAGCAGGGTGATTTTCAGCACATTTCCCTGTGCCGATGCAAGAACATTGTATTTGAAACTACGAAGGAGGGTGCCGGTATCGCCGATCCTGTTGGAAGCAAGTTTCTTCTTCCACTTGATAATGGTGATCTTAGCCCAGGCTTCGGCTATTTCACGTTCGGAAAGTTTGGGTAGGTTGGTTTTCATTGAGTAAAGAAAAGCACAAAGCACAATAATAGAAAGGACAACACGGGTAAATACCTATCAATATATGTACAGCCATTATCTCCAATAACTCATGATTTCCAGATAAATAAATGCAATCATAACCATTCCAAATTGCCGTTTCCTCTATCAGGACCCAAATTATCTGTAAAAACTATCAGACAAGAAATTTTTATCATAAGTCCAAATGATGTTGCAAGATTTACTTTCATAAAATCCCGACACTTGACTTTTTGATTTTTATTCGTATATTTACTATTACTTTCCCATCAACCAAAAAAGGAGGTCAACGAAAACGAAAAATTACTGACTATTTTCAATTCGCTAACGGTTAAACTATTAGGTATATGAAAAATATTTTTGCTCTTTTTTTAGTTATTCTTTATGCTGTTGGTTATTCGCAATGTCCATCTTGGATGAATAAACCTGTTGTAAATCAGATTCTTCCAACACAAAATCTTGGATTAGCAACTGGATGGGTTTTGCATCCAGGGTTTTCAGATGACTTTAATGGATCTTCACTCAGTACCACTAAATGGAGTGTTCACAATCAAGTATGTCATGGGATGTCTGATTTTGCCTACTTTAAGAATGATCAATATAACGTAAGCGTCAGCAATGGCAGACTAAATCTTCGTTGTAAACAGGATATTCCTTTCCCTTGTATAAATGGTCAAACTTTGAACTACTCTTCCGGTTGGGTAAGAATGAATACACCTAATCAATATGGATATATAGAAATAAAGTGCAAAATGCCGAACGAAGCACTTTTAAATCCATGTTTTTGGATGTGGGGCGGACCTCCTGGTGTTTATGACGAGATCGATGTTTGGGAATATATCCTTGAACAACCAATAAACAGTAAATTACGTCATAATGTTGCTCATGATTTAAATTCTCCAACCCAGACCGGACAAAATCTTGATATTCAATTCGATCAACCATTTACAGGAAACGATATTGTAATAGCCGTCGAATGGTTACCATATGAGATTAACTATTACATCAATGGTAAAGTGACAGCATGTGCAAAATATACTAATGATATGGGAACAATAAGTCCTCAGGGATTCTCTCCACGAAGTGAATTTACTTGTGTTCATTTCGATAATGCTTCACCACAGAATTACGAAGTATCTCTTGCACTTAGAGGAATAACTAGCAACCTAACAGAACCTTACGAAATTGATTACGTTAGATCCTATAAATTAATGGAGGGATTAAATGGTCTTTACTGGCCATCCTACATAGCCACATCAGATGCAAACTTATCAAAAGTTCATCTTGATGTTAGGTTAGGTGGTGATGCCCAACATACAGCTGATGTTCCAATAGCCACCAATATTAACGTCTGGGCACACAATTCTGTAACCCTTGATAAAGGATTTACTGTGTATAATTCAACGACATTTACTGCTCGAACAGTTCGTACCGCACCATCATTGTTTATTCAATCAGGTCAAATTCAAGAAACAGACAACAATTAATAAATAAGGAGGTAAATATGAAAAAGATTTTTCTAGTTATAGCAATTTTAATGTTAAGCAATTCCCTTACAATAAATGCACAATTGAAAATATTTGATGATAATTGGATTTCTATCGGATCTTTATACAAGGGAGGGTTTGGAATTCAAGTAACACCAAATGGCTATACATATTTTCAACCAAGTTGTTATGGTCCCTAAGCTTGGATGAATCTGACTTATAGCACACATGAATTCTCGAAAAATTGGATTGTAAATTGGGGAAATGATCACACATTTTTCGTTTATGGAAATGGTTGGATTTATTCGAGAGGCAGCTATATCGGCTCTGACACAGCATTCAAAGAAAATATCGAAGTCATCGAGGCCCCAATTGAAAAAGTAATAAGACTTCGTGGAGTTTTGTACAACTCTAAAAAAATAACAAATATGACTGATACAGTGAGGGTAATGGATAACAACGGCATTTGGCATTTACTCACATCTGACCAGTATGAATATTTAGATACTACTAAATTTAAAGCCGCTTATTTAGAACAACTTATTGCTGAACGTGACATGAAGCATATGGGTGTTTTAGCACAAGAAGTACGAGATGTAGTTCCTGAGGTTGTAAGAACAATGCCCGATGGCAAACTTGCCGTAGAATATTATAGTTTAATCGGATTGCTAATTGAGGCCATCAAAGAACAAGAAAAGAAGATCGACGAATTAGCGTCTCGTGAACTCATGATGCCTAAAGGTAATGGTTTAGGGCTAAATAACGACGCAAATATTAACGAAATCAATTTTCTTTATCAAAATACACCAAATCCCTTCAGTAAAAGTACTATAATCAAATATAAGTTGGCTTCAAGTGCCATTGAATCATCAATTATGATATTTAATATGCAAGGTAATCTTATGGTAACTCGAAAAGGATTAGATAGCCAGAAAGGGGAAATTACCATCTACGGATACGAATTAAAACCAGGAATGTACATGTATAGCTTAATAATTGATGGAAAAGAAATCGACACAAAAAGGATGATTCTAACTGAATAAGAAAATTATGAGACAATTATTTTCGTTTCTCTTGTTGATATGTTTTCATTTATCAAATTCGCAATCTTTTAATTGTGGAACAAGTACAGTTAGCGATATTGATGGAAATCTCTATCATACAGTTAAAATTGGGTCGCAATGTTGGTTAAAGGAAAATATGAATACCACTAGATATGCCAATGGTCAAACTGTTGGCATATCTTCAAAATTTTCAATCTCTACTATTCGAGAATATGTTAATATGGTTGGAAAACTTCAAGTAATAGTTAAATTGCTAAAGGTAGAGAAAATCAATATCCAAATTTATGATATCTCAGGAAGGGCAGTGTCAAGTACTGATTTGTCTTGTGACATTGGTAACAACTTGATCGACATATCGATAGGTCCATCCGCACTTTACATTATTCGTATTAGATATCGAAATACAGTATCCCATCATAAAGTCGTTGGGAGTTACCAGAATATACATGAAATTGCCGTACTACAAAATGTGCCCAACAAAGCAATGATAAATCAGACCGACACTATAGTATTATCAGATAATTCAAGGTATTGTTTTGATTATAATAATGATCCTGCTTATGGTGAAAATTTTGGTAAACTCTACACAAGTTTGTCTGCATTGAATGTTGATAATTCTCAATATGGTCAACCTATTCAGGGAATATGTCCAGATAATTGGCACGTGGCTAGTGATAATGATTGGATACAACTGGAAATAGCAGCAGGAATGGATTCGAATTTAGCAATGTACGGTTATAACAGTTATAGAGGAACAATAAGTAATAAACTGAAAAGCTCAGACCAAGGATATTGGTATTTTAATAATGGGACAGATGATTTTGGATTTTCTGCAAGAGGTAGTGGGGCCTATTATAATGCAACTCCAAATTATAATGGTTGGGGATTTTATGATCTATTGCAAAGGTGTACATGGTGGACATATAATCAAGATGGTTTGATGATACGTCAAATCTCAGATTTTGATGCAGGTGTATGGCGAGGGTATTCTAGTCCTGTAAGTGCCTATTCAGTGAGATGCATAAAGGACTGATTATAACCAACGAAATGGAATCACCAATATTTTTGGTGGTAGAATAGACGTTCTAAAAGAGATTACAATACCACATCATTCCTAAACAAGAAAAACGATAGTAAGGCATTGGTTAATTGTTCATCTATTTTATAAACAGAATTATTCAAAATTGAACCTAATTCGACAATGGTGGATTATCTATATTTGTAAGAAGTTTTTGACACCATGTTAAAAGCCACCATTATTTTGCAAGGATAAAAGTCCTAATCAAGTATATCAATAATTTTATACAAAAACAATACTCCAAAATCACCATCAAACACCGGCCCAACAACCTCAAAAGTCACAGTATTAAGGTCAAACCCCGGGATCGCCTTCTCTGCCAACAACTCACACTTCAATTGATCATAAAGCATCCGGGTAATGACTTGGTGCCCGATCTGCTTCATACGGTCGATGATGACCACTTCTCCCTGAAAATCATCCTGATTCGGCAAATGATCGATGATCAGGAATCCTCCGTTGATAACCTCCAGGGGATTATCTAAGTTTGAAGCCAGATAACTGCCGGAGATGTTTTCCAGGATCAGGGCTGGATATTTGACAGTCGAACGCAGACCATCAAGTATCTCATTGATGTCCATCATATAGAACCCGTTGATCTCCTTGTGCTCGGTCACCAGCCTTCGGAAATACTCAATATAGCTGCTAATATCTGCCATGGCTTTCTATTTTGTCAAGGTATTCATGGTATTCCCTGGCCTTCTTGTTTAGGCCGATGAAAACGTTGTACAGATTGGAGTTCATCACGGTCTCAAGGCTCTTGTCATCGGTCTTGCCATCGGCAAGCGAGATGATCAGGGAAGCCCAGCCGGTATCCTGGTTGTCGGTTTCATCCTTTTGCCTGTAAACGTAGGGGTACAAGGATGGCAATGAATTCAGGACACCGTTAAAGAACAGGTAAACAGAATACTTTACGCAGTGATCTACCCTCCCCATCTTTCCGGCTCGCTTCTTCAAAGTCCGGTTCTTGAACTTCGCCCGGGGATCCTCGTTATCGGTGACATATTTCCGGATGGACCAGAATAGTTTCTGCGGCCGGTAAAGAATTGCAACGAGCTGATCAAGGTGATTTTCGTCTCCTCTCTTTTGATACTCATCCAGGGCTGAGCAGGCCAGTGTGAATTCTCCAAAGGTGCCATACACCATTGCATCGGCCGGACCATGGTATTTTTTCAGGCCGGTTTTGATCACTGGAAGCAAATTCCTGGTCAGTGCGACTTCTTTGTTAAGGAAATCAAGGCTTTCACAAAGGGTATAGGCATCCTCCGGAGCAATCCTCTTTAAGGCCGTTCTTTTTATAGAAAGGAATTCAAAGAGAGCCTTCACCCTGAATTCAACAACGGGAAGTTTTGACGCAAACAATCCGGATACATAAAGAAGCTGCTCCCGGGTCAACTCATTCCAGGTCGATGGTAACGACCGTTGGAAATTGTCAATCTGAACCTGGTTCATAGAGAGAGCTTCTTTTTGATGAATGCCTTGACCAGGGCAAAGCAAATGAACGCCAGCAGGATCGACCAGGCTATTCCACCTGACCAGATCAGGAAGTTTTGAACTCCGTTTACTTTATAGACCGGCTTCTCAATCGTTTTGACCTGAATCTTGCTTTCCCTGATATGGATCTCCTTCCAGGCAAAATAGACGGAACTGCTGTCAACCCTTACCCCGGTGGTCAGGACATTGTTCTTCAGGTCGATGAACGGAACAACTTTCTTCCCAGGCTTTATCTCTTCGATCTGACGGAAAACCACTTTCCCTTCCTGGCATTCAAGCAGAGCCCGAATCAGGCCGCTGTCGGCGGGAAGCGGGATCAGGGAATCCTTTATTGTGGTAACGGTATCATGCTGAACAATTGTTTCGGTCCGTTCAGCCGGAGGATAACGTTTCTGGCATCGTTGCTCAGAGATACACCCGGAAAATGATACGATCAGGAGCAGGATCAGAAAACCCGGTTTTATCATGCGACGAATTTGAATTGGTTCAAACGGTTCATCCATCCGTCCAGAAATTTCTTTTGCTCCGGATGGTTTTTAACCAGGTCAAGGATGAATCGACCCCTGGCCTGAAATATTGCTGAATGAAGTCCGCGCTGGTTTGCGGAATTCACGGCATAAAGCGTTGCCGGACCGACTATGCCGTCAACCGGAACTTTGAGGATTCGCTGGGGAATGACGATCCCCCACTTGCCGCTACCCCAGAGCCAGTCCACAAGTATCTCGGCAATGCTCTGATTATTGATCTGGTCTGCTCCCCAACGGTTCCAGTAATTGAGCTTCAAAACAGCCATTGCATCCTGTTTTGAAAGTTTCCGGATGTCATCGGCGTCGATATCCCCATCGCCATCCTTGTCATATCCTACTTTCTTCCAGGTATCCAGGGTCACACCCATGTTTGTTGCACCACCCCGGTCAACGGGATCATTGACAAACCCTCCTTCAAAGGCGAGGATTTTTGGAGCGAAAAGTTCTACCCTTGCCATTTTATTGTTTGAATGAAGGGTCTTTAACAAAGATCAATGCGAAGCAAACGGGGGCAAACATCACATACTCGGTCAGAGTGGCTTTGCCCAGTCCGACCAGGGCCAGACCTGCTCCGAGCATTAAGATGCCAGTCAGGGTGGTCTTCCAGTTCTTGAAAATTCGTTCTTTCATATCCTTTTATTTTAAGAGTTGTCCTTCCACTTTGGATATTCTTTCACCATGATCGCCAAGGGTCACCTTCATTTCCTCGATCCCGGAATCATGCCGGCAAAGGTGTTCTCCGATCTCTTTATGCTTTTCCGTGCAGTAGGTCTCCCTGCACTGCATCTGGATGATCAGATTGTCAACCGATTTTTTCAGCGAAGTCACCCCGTTGTAGAACTGGTACAGGAAGAAGCCGATCAAAGGAATGGCGATGATCTTGATCACATCAAAGACATCCTGGAGAATAAGGTCCATTGATTTCATGCGAGGAAAAAGGAGTTATCGGGTTTGTTGAAAAATTCAATTCGTTGTTCAGCCTTTGCTTTCCCGGCGTATCTGGAAGAATTAAAATACAGCGGGTAAACCGTCTCGCTGGCCGTTTCATCAAGGAACTGCTGCAGGGCTTTCAACTCGGCTTCGCCGTCACGCTGATTGGCTTCGGCCATGACAGCTATTTTCTCCCTGTTGGAAGCCTGTTTGGATGCGACGTTTGCAAAGGTGTTGCCGGCGGTATCAAATATGCCCCAGTCCAGGACATCGATTGAGATTTCCATCAGGGCCCGGGCGATGGTCAGATGAGCCAACGCCGGACGGATCAGCTCCATGAGCGCTTTCTGGTCCTGGGTCAGCTCCGGGTTTGACTTCAGGGCTGATTTCAGCTCGTCAAACAATTCCGCAGAAAGTGTAGGTCGTATATACTTTCTTTCCACAGAGCGGATGACAGGTTTGAGGGCTACGAAAACCCGTCTGCTCTCGCGTATATCCACCTCACTGTTGAACTCCAGGGTACCACGGATAAACAGGTCTGCGTCCTGGGGATCATATCCGGGGTAGTCTTCCGTGTGTTCATCAAGGAATTTCAGAACAAGGTCCAGCGAAGTATTTGCCCTGCGGATCCAATTTTCTTTGAGATTCTGTACCCGATACTGGGGGGCTGTCTTATGTGTAGGTGTTTCAATGACCTGAATACCCTGGGATGAAATGCTTACTCCGAATTCATCGGCGCCAAGCCATAGGGCGTATAGTGCCAATGGTTTGCGTATCATCTCTATCAACTTAACCAGGTTGGCTTCAGTGGTTCCATCATCCGGAGGAACCGGATCCAGCGCCATCAGGTCTTGAAGCTGATTGTAAAGAACATTACCAAGAACCGGTTTGATGAAGGATTCCTGGGCTTCATCAATATATGGAAACCAGTTTTCGATCGAGTTGCTGACATTTATGGAAGCAGCGGTCAAAACCTGTGAAAGATTATCAATGAGTCTTGTCATGCGATGTTCTTGTCGATGCGTTTATCAATCTTCGTTGGATGGTCCTGCATTGTTTGAGATGTGTCTACAGTCACATAGTCAAACTCAATGTCCGGCGACCATTTATTGAAATCCCGAATGAAATACAGTGGTTCCAGGCTGATTTGCCGGTAAATGCCCATCTCGGCATTGAGTTGCCAAAATGCTTCACGTTTATCCGATCCACTCCCTGCTCCCAGGTTTCCCCCGGGAAGCCCGGAACCCACCAGACAAGGATCAACCCCGATAGCAAAGAGGATTTCTGAATTTGCTGCCTGGGAATCCGGCAAATAAGCATCATCTTTGAGCTTATTGTCGATCACGTTGATCTTCCACCCTGCCAAGTATTCACCTTTGAACTTGTTGAAGAAAGTGAAGGTGAGAAAGGCTTTACCGGTGTTCTCTACATCTGAAAGGAAATCGTTCATTTCCTCCAGAACCCTTGTTCTTGCCGACTCTCGTTGCTCCCTGGTGTAATCCGGAGAAGGATACCGGTTCATGAAATAATCATCGGGTATCTCAATGTGATACTTGATGGTCATCTGGTTGCGCATGATGGCCTGCTTAAGCTGAGGAACCTTATTGGCAATGCTGAGCCATCCGCTTTGACGGATTCCATTCCAGACTGAAAGATGGTAATAGGATTTGTTGAACGAACGATAAAAAATCGGGTACGCAAACTGCGGGTACTGATAACGTTTTCCGTCATAATTAGCAGGATCGAACATTGGAATCTTCACCAATGATCCATCGGTTTCGGTCGGATTGAAATCCCACTGTGCTGAATAGAACAAAAAAGGAATCCGTGAAGGATGTTCACTGTCCATTTTGGCATTTCGGCAATAGGCAGGATCTTTCACAAAAACCTTATTGATCTTATCCTTTCCCTTGTTCAGAATGAACTCAACCCAACCGTTTGCAAATATTTCCAGACTGCCGATCAGCTCGATCCATTGGAAGTTCAGCCGGTTGATTCTTAAGAATTCAACCACCTCCGGATCAGTAACCGGTTCCCGGATGGGCACTCCAAGGTTATCTTTGCCTTTATCGCGATAAGCCAGTATTCCACGGCCATAATGGACTGTCTTTCGTTTTTCTAATGCCCGGAGTGCAATCGAATTCTTTTCAAGGTCCTTCAGGACATTCTGCGGAAACAGATTATCGTCACCCCAGGGAGACCAGGGCCAGGAAGAGAAATCTTTCGGGATTACTACCTTCTCGATGGCTGCATCCTCTGTTTTCTTATAGGATGTGGCAACCGCCTTGGCTCCCGGCATGAATGCAACTTCGTTGTCGTAAACAATCCTTTGTTTCATCAGTAGCAGACTTTCTTGTTATTGAATTCGATGATCAGCCGGATGTGAACTGTTCGTTTCTGTCCATTGGGAAGCAAGATATTCCTAGTGGAATTGATCCAATGATGAGGGTCTTTTGTGACCCGGTCATTGGTTGGAACACTCTTCTTTATGGCAAATATTTCCTTGCCCTGTTTTGTTCTAACTGAACATTTCTGGGCATTCTTCATTTCAATAATATCCCCACCCTCTTTGGTTGACCGGTTTGCAGTGACAAATTTTAACTGGAACCTGACCGGCTTTCCATGGCAATCCATGGATTCCATGATCTCTAAAACATCCCACAACCGGATAAATGTTGAATTCATGAAGCAATACTACAATGGCAAGCATGAATAATAAAGGACACTATTTTCCTCCAGGCTTTACGACCATAAAAAAAAGCGTTCAGGCCTAAGCCTGAACGCCGAAATCTCAGATTTGACCGAAGGTCAGAACTTGATTTTGCCTTCAACATCAGATATGCTTGCATCGAATGATGACCTGAGAAAATCAATGACTTTCTTGATGCCAGGGGTGAAACTGGTAGTGAAGACATTTCCGTCTGAGTCGTTCAGCCGCATGGAGCAGTTAAAATCATTGGATGCTGTCTGAAACCTTTCCAGTTCAGAGCGGGTCTGGACCAGCTTCGCCCTTTTTTCGATGACCAGTTGGAGGTTTTCGACCTTGAGGATCTTCTCCATCAGGGTCATTTCCTTGACCGGTTCAGGAGCAGGAACAACAGGTTTTTCAGGTTCGACCTTCAGGAGCGGCTTCTGCTCTTCGGTTTTGGTCTCTTCAGGGTTGAGAACCGTTTTTGCAGCAGCAAGAATTGCGTTTTCTTCCTTGGATGCTCCGCCGTTTGTCGGCTTCAGTACTGGTGCTGTAATCTTTGTCATTGTGTTTCGCTGCTGCCTTGCAGACTTTTTTAGGCATCTGGCTCGCCGGGGTTTAAGAAAAAATTTATGCCCTGACAACAAACGGAATGAAAATTCTGGAACAAACGTTCAGGTCACTTCCGTGCAACGGAATGAATGAACCCGACGGGCTGCGGTTCCTTCAGGAGGCAGCGTTTAGTGACACGATATTTTCATGAGTTTACCTTTGCATGGAATTTTGAGTAACTGTGGGTGGGGTTTTTGGTACTTTTTTACAAAAAGTTCCCCGTTATCATTGGATTTCTTTTTTCCCCGGCGGTTTTTCTTTGTCCCGGACTTTCAAAGAAAAAAAGCATTAAAAAAGGGAGAACCTTCATCAAAGAGGCTCTCCCGGTGAATCAGTGATAAACATTATTATAGCGGTCTTCGTCTTCGAAAGATGCTATTGACTGGCGGTAATCCTCGATATCGCAGTCGTAATGGCCGGCCTTTTTGCCATTGGGCCAGTAAATAATGGTTTCACCTTTTTTAATTGGCTTCCCACAGGTGTGACAGGTTGAAGGAAAACGGGCTGTGATCTGCCTTGGATCACCAGCGTAATGAGTATGTGACATGAGAATTTGCCTATGCCCTTAGGACTTGTATTGGCATCTGGCACGCCGGTTAGTAAAGAGTTTTGCTATTCAGCCATTGCAGGCTCAAGGATTTCTACTTCTGATGAATCAGTAGGGATGGGCTCCTCGGAAACTATACCCAGGATATAATCAGCAGCTTTCTCTGCCCTGGATGCAGCCCAAAGGATCCATTTCTGGTTATCCCTGAGTTTTGAGGCCCAGCCGGAGATGTAAGCGGCAGAATTGCGGATGTTAAGCTCCAGGTGAGCGATCTCAGCCAGGTAAGATGAACAGAGTTCTGCAACCAGTTCTTCCTTGGAATAGGGTTCATCTCCGAAGCGGTTCGAAACCCCGTCGAAACGGTTGAGGCGCTTGGGATGTCCAGTGCTATGGCCCATTTCATGGTAAACCGTGCGAAAAAATTCTGATGGGGTGGCAAAATATTTCATTTGCGGAACCGAGATCATGTCAGCCATCGGTGAATAATAGGCACGGTCGTCTTTGTCCGAGAAATGGATATCCGGCTTGTTGTGATAGCCCGTAATGATCTGCTCGGCATCGACATGGCTCTCGTTATGCCTTTCTTCAACCAGGTTCTGAAGCTGGGCGATCTTGTCAAGGCCCTGATCATCGAACTCAGCCTGCTCGGTATTGAAAATATGGAAGTACCTGAGCAGAAACATCTTTTTTGTTTCCTTATTAACTTCGTCGGTGTGCATGGATAACTTCCAGAAAAATACCACAGTGGCCTTTTCACCCTTGCGGACCTTACCGCCATTGGCCCGGATCTGCTTAAAGGTTCCGTAAACCCGGCTCTTGAATGGATCCGATGAAAGGATAAGCCGGTTGATCCCCCGGTAATAATGACCGTTTAAGCTTACCGGTGAAGGGATCTGCCAGAGTTTCTTCCAGCTTCCGGCTGTTTCAAGGTTGGCAATGATCATTTCTGTGATCGCTGCATAAATCTGAGTATTGTTCATGAGGATTGCACCTGCCCTGGCGACTTGTTATGGCATCTGGCCCGCCGTTTGAATAATTTTTGGCGGGAACACCAAACGGAGCGCTAAATTCTGAGTCAAGTATTAGGGTCATCCCGAGTACTCGGGATGAAAGAACCCAAAGGGCGACGGCTCCTTCAGGAGGTCGTACTTGACGCACGACATTTTGGCGAGTTTACCTTTGACAGGAATTAAGAAAACAATCATTGGCTTTTGGTGACTTTTTACAAAAGTCTCCCCGGATGGATTTCTTTTTTGCCAAGCTTGTTTCTTTGTCCAGGTATCAAAGAATAAAGCGGTGTGCGGTGATGAGCACATAAAAAAAGCTGACCCGAAGGCCAGCTCTCTCAGGGAGATTTACCCTTTAGAAGGGTAAGTCTGCCGGAACTTCCTGCTTTGAAGCTTTGGATTTTTTGGTTTGCTTTTTCGGAGCAGGAGCAGGTTCGCTGACCTGTTCTTCTTCCAGGCGGTTGACGTAAACCGTGTAATCATGGCCGAAGTTGTCGGTGTTCTGCAGCTTTGCGACTTCCAGGGAGATGTAATCTTCGTCGTTGTATTTGTGAGCGAATTTTACAAGGTCTGCGATTTTCAGGTTGATCTTTATGATTTCGAGGCCTTCTACTTTCTTTCCTTTTCCGATGTAGTTTTTTACAAATTTTTTCATGGCTTTGAGTTTTAGAGGTTAATTTATATGCAAGTGTAAATAAGACCCTGGAGGGGCACTCAAGGAGGAACTGGAATAC
>JANXZO010000038.1 GCA_025355465.1 Bacteroidales bacterium | reverse complement strand
AAACTTTGCCATCCTGAGATCCATTATTGACACTGCCATTAAAAATGGGCAAAAGGTGTTGCCTGCTTTGAATGTCATTGCCGATTATAAATGCGACTGATTAGTAACCACTGGTTAAATTTGCTTTGCCAGATGATAATTTTACTGGTATTCATACATTTGGATAAATTAAAGATCAAGCCAGGTGAATAGGGGAGTCAGGATTATTATCGTGGATGACCATGATCTTTTTCGGGAGAGCATCAAACTCCTCCTCGAAAAAAATGGGATTGGAGAGGTCATTGCTGAGGCAAAGGATGGAAAATCATTTCTCACATTGCTCAAAACATTTGATCCCGAAGTGGTTTTGATGGATATTAACATGCCGTTCATGGACGGGCTGGAAGCTACACGACAGGCCCTCATGATCAGCCCGGAGCTGAAAGTTATTATCCTTACCCTCTATTATGAGCAGGAATATTCCAATTCAATCCGCGACTCCGGCGCCAGGGGTTTTGTTCTGAAAACCGCTGTTAAACAGGAACTCGAAAAGGCCATCTGGACAATAGTCAGTGGCGGAAAATATTTTCCCGAACGGGAGATAGAACAATATACAACGTCATATTAAATATCCGGTCAAAATGAAAACAACAGTTACTACTAATTGTTCAACAGGCAATGCATGGATGCTCCTTCTCGGAATCGGACTTTTCGTTGCCCTCACAACATCATCGCATTCAGTGGCTGCGCAGGAACCCGCTGCGGCGGCCACCACTCCGGCCAAGGCGAATTTCTATCAGATACAGAAAAATTTTAATGATTACTGGAAAGGCCGCAAGGTCACCAAAGGATCGGGATACAAGCCCTTCAAACGCTGGGAGTGGTATTGGGAGTCGCGTGTGAGCCGCGATGGAACCTTCCCGACGAACGATGTGGTCGAAAAGGAGTGGAGCCGGTTTTCATCGTTGCAACAAACCGACAAAGCCGGGTTTAAGCCTGCGGGGAGCTGGACTCCGATTGGCCCGGTAAAAGCCGAGAACCGCTACTTTGGCGTGGGAAGAATAAACTGTATCGCTTTTCATCCGACGAATAAAAATATTTTCTGGGTGGGAACTCCTTCCGGCGGTCTGTGGAAAACTACCGACTTTGGCAAAACATGGACAGTTTCAGCAAACCTTGACCAAAAGCCGGTGATCGGGGTAAGCGACATTGCCATAAACCCGAAGAGACCGGAAATCATGTATGTGGCAACCGGTGATGGCGACGCCGCCAACAGTGTTGCCGCCATGAACAATACAGGTGCCGGTGACACTAAAAGTATCGGCATTTTGAAATCAAAGAACGGCGGCGCAACCTGGGATACTGTAAAGGCATTGACATGGGCTGTTTCCAACCAGGTGCTGATCGCACGATTGATAATGCACCCGGCCAATCCGGATACTTTGTTTGTCGCCACCTCCTCGGGAATATCCTATACCGAAAATGGAGGTAAGACCTGGTATGGCTATGACAAGTTGAAAGATTTGAATTTTTGCGATATCACCTTCAACACGGGAAATCCAAAGATCATGTACGCTGCAACCCGCGCTACCGAACCGTTATCCGGCGATCCCCAGCAATATAAAACCTGGTCGCGGATATACCGTTCCAAAAATGGAGGTGATACCTGGGATTCCATAACGACGTTGAAAAAGGTCATACGCGTCAAACTTGCCGTTACCCCGCAAGACAGCAACCTGCTCGAGGCGCTTTGTGTTTCGGACCGGAATGGTCTGGCATGCCTGCTCAGGTTTAATGAGAAGAATGGTCAACTGACCCTCAAAGATACGGTCGTAAAACTTCAGAAGAACTGCGGCAATAATTACCTTAATGGTTATTCTGCACCCGAACTTTATGAAGATTCGTGTGGCGGGCAGGGAAGTTTTGACTTGTGTTACCTCATCAACCCTGTCAAAGCCGAAGAACGCTGGCTGGGCGGAGTGAACACCTACAAAAGTGTCGACAAGGGCAAAGAGTTTACTCTTGTAAACTACTGGCAGGACTCGATTCCTGCAAGAATAGAACAGGTTCACGCAGACAAGCACTGGTTCGCTTTTCATCCGCTGGAGCCGGGAACTTTTTTCGAATGCAACGACGGGGGCATTGTTTACACCAAAGACGGCGGCAAGAAATGGGTAGATATCTCCGCTGGAATGCAGATCGGACAGATATACCGGATCGCAGGTTCCTGGCTGGAAGAAGATGTTATTATGGCTGGATTTCAGGATAACGGTTCCCAGGTACGCACCGCTCCTGAGACTTGGCTTACTCCGACAAATATTGGTGGGGATGGGATGAAATGCCTGACTGATTGGTACGATGAAAAAGTTAAATATGCCTCCTATGCCGAAGGAGACATAAAAAGAACCACTGACGATTCGTGGTCGGACAAAAATCTTAAAATAATTTCCAAGAACATTCCGCTGGCACCCAAAGGGGCCTGGGTAACGCCCTATCTTATCAGTCCGGAAGACCCCGCGACCCTGTATGCCGGCTACCGTGATATCTGGAAAACAACCAACCGGGGTGATTCCTGGATATCTGTTTTTAAACTGCCCGTTAAACAGCCTGATTCCCTCTTCAGAACCCTTGCTATTTCTACAACCGATCCAAAAGTAATGTGGGCAGCCACCGGGGCACGAGTGTACCGGACCAAAGACGAATGGAAAACCTGGGATTCTGTTAAATCAATGTCCTTTCCTGCCTTCAGAAATATGGTAACGGGAATTGTAATTCATCCCATAAAACCAAAAACCGTCTTTATTACCTTTTCCGGATATGACTCGTTAAAGGTATTCCGCACCGACGACGGTGGCACAAACTGGACTAACATTTCTGGCGACTCACTGCCCAAACTGCCTGTTAATTGCATTGTTTATGAGGATGGCACAAAAGATGCACTTTATATAGGAACCGATGTTGGGGTCTATTACAAAGATTCCATCATGAATAATTGGATACAATTCTCCGGCAACATGCCCAATGTGATGATATCTGACCTTGACATCAGTTACACCAAGGGCCGGATCCGTGCCGCAACATTCGGCCGGGGGATATGGGAATCACCACTTTATGTCGCATCCGGTTCAAAGAAGATCAATGACATTGAGAAGCCGAAAAATGGGGGCGTTGCTACAGGCGGAGGAGTATATCCAATCGGGTCGAAGGTTAAAATGAATGCCATCCCGGCAAAGAACAGAGGATTTTCAGGCTGGTACGAAAACGGTATTAAGGTTCACGATTCAGCATCCTATGAGTTTATTGTTCAGGATAACCGCAACCTGGTAGCCATGTTTGGAGATCCCATTGGCTTTGAAGAAAATCAGCGATCTGACATCCGGATTTTTCCCAACCCCACGACGGGAATTGTGGAGGTGAAACTCCAGGCCGGAACATCCGATGATCTTCAGAAAACAATCGTGACAACCATGCAGGGAAAAAATGTTTATGAGTCTTCTTTAAAGGTAGAAAGGGATCGTTTTTCCATCGATCTGACATCCTGTCCACAGGGGAAATACCTGGTCACTTTTGTTTTTAAATCCGGCGGAAAAATAACGAATCCGATAGTGCTGATAAAATAAATCAGATCGTATGAAACAGTCAACTTTCACTATGCTGATCCTCTGCATTCTCCTTCCCTTTATCGGGTTTACTCAGAATGCATGGCCCCGGAAATTCAGTACCGATTGGGCCAAGGTGGTCGTATACCAGCCGGTGCCGGATTCCATTGCCGGGGACCATCTGTACCTGAGATCAGCCATCTCGATCATTACCAAAACAAGCAAATCACCTGCCTTCGGAGCGATCTGGATGGATGCCCGGTTCACCGGCAGCAAGGAAAAAGGGATCTGCACCGTGAACCGGGTGACACTGCTTAATGTTCGCTATCCGGCCATTGATACCCTTAAGCCCTTCGAATTAAAGAGATTCGACAGTCTGGTCGGGAAGGAGGCTGCAGGATGGGAGATAACCTATTCGTATGACGAGTTGAAATCCTCCCTCGAATTATCCAGTGCTGCCCTGGAGGCGACCATGAAATTAAAAAATGATCCGCCGGAGATCTTTTATCTCGACCGGCAGGCCATTCTGGTACTTTTCGAAGGCGATCCTTTTTGGAAAGATACAGGCACCGAAGGGATCAAACGTGCTGTTAATACACCCTGCCTGGTTCTTCAGGACACCCGCGAAAACAGTTATTACCTCTACGGGGATCTGTTCTGGTACAAGGCAGTGGATCCGGTAAAATCGACCTGGGCCAGCGTGGCCAAACCGTCATCGGCGGTGCAACACTATCTGGATGCACAAAAGAAAGAGTCCAGGTTGGCCGGCAAACAAGAAGCACCTGTAAAGAAGAGTTCAGCTTCCACCAGGAAAGCCAGTCCCCAGGAAATAATTGTTCGTACCAGGCCTGCAGAACTGATCGTGTCATACGGAGAACCTGAGTTTGCACCCATCAAAGGCACTCAGCTGCTTTATATGAAAAATACGGAAAACAACATCTTCATGACCATCGACAAAAACCAGTATTACGTTCTGCTTTCGGGCAGGTGGTATCGCGCCGATCTTCTTTCAGGTCCGTGGGTCTTTACAGAATCCGTTAAACTTCCCGTGGATTTTGCAAAGATCCCCAGGGGTTCGGAGAAAGATGTTGTTTTAGCCAGTGTGGCCGGTACTGAGGCGGCAAAGATTGCAATTCTGGATGCAAATATTCCAAAGACCTCAGCCGTGAACCGAAAGACAGCCAAATGCGAGGTGACATGGGACGGTGATCCGAAGTTTGAAACAATCAAAGGGACTGATCTTACACGCGGACAGAATACTTCCAGCTCCGTGCTGTTGTATAAAACCAACTACTATGTATGTGACAATGGTGCATGGTTTACCGGCAAAAGTCCTTCCGGCCCATGGCAGGTGGCAACATCGGTTCCGGGAGAGATTCAGAAGATACCTCCCGACAATCCTGCCTACAACCTGAAGTATGTTTACATCTATGAAGTAAAGCCCGATGTCGTTTATATTGGCTACACCCCCGGTTACACCGGCGCTTATGTATCCGGACCCACAGTGGTTTATGGCACAGGATATAACTATTCTCCGTTTTATGACGCTTTTTATTATCCGCGGCCTTCCACATTCGGTTACGCCATGATCTACAATCCCTGGGTTGGATGGAGCCTGGGATTTTCCATGTCGATGGGCTTGTATGCCGCCAGTTACTGGAGCTCTGACTGGTATGGAGGCTGGTGGGGACCTTCAAGCTATTGGCCTTATTATGGCGGATATTGCAGCAGTTATTATGGAGTTGACTCCTATTCTTACTATGAGCAAAACAATTACATAAACATCACAGAGAACAATATTTACGAAAGCCGGGATCAGAATGAACTGGCGGAAGTTAATGAGTTGGAGAACCTTGATGAAATGAGTTACCAGGATGATCCGAATGATCCAAATCAGACTGCCGATTCAAATGTTTCAGACGGTCAGGGTGTTGCTGATGATCAGAATGCTGCTGATGATCAAAATGTTGCTGATGATCAAAATGCTGGCGTGGATGAGGGCAGCTCCGGCATATCAGATGATCAGGGTGATTCGGGTAATTCAGATCCACCGGATCCTGAATAACGGTTTTGGGTTGCGGTCCAGACACATAAACACTGATTTTAAACACTTAACATTCATAACGATGCAAAACCAAAATCTACAAGAAAACTGTTTGTCAGCCAAGTCATTCACCATGACTGTCAGAATTTTCCTGGTCCTACTCCTGCTGGCTTCCTTTCATTCGCTCATAGCGCAAAAACCCGCCTCCGTTTTGCAGGCACCGCCGCAGACAAATTTTTTCGAGATTCAGCAACAATTTAATGATACATGGAAAGATCAGCCGGTCGGCAAGGGTTCTGGATACAATATTTTTCGCCGGTGGGAATGGTACTGGGAGCAGCGTGTTGGCAGTGAAGGGTTATTCCCTACCAACGATATTATTGTAAGGGAATGGAAGAAATACACGGCGGAACATGCCGGTGACGTCCCTCTTGGTGTTACCGGGAACTGGATGTCCATGGGGCCGTCAGAAACTGAAGGAGGTTATGCAGGGCTGGGCAGGGTCAACTGCATCGCGTTTCATCCGACAGATAAAAATACGTTCTGGGTCGGAACTGCATCTGGAGGAGTATGGAAGACCACCAACTATGGTCAATCCTGGACCACAAATTATGACCAGCAACCTGTGTTGGGTGTGAGTGATATCGTCATTGATCCGAGAAACCCTGATACTATGTACATCGCAACAGGTGATGGTGATTTTGGCAGCCTTCCTGCCATGAACGGAACCGGGAACGGAGATACACAAAGCATCGGCGTACTCAAGTCGGTCGACGCGGGCCAAACCTGGCGCCCTACCGGTTTGAGCTGGAATGTTGATTTTCTTCAGCAGATTCGCAGGTTGATCATGCACCCGACGAACTCGGCCGTTTTATTTGCAGCAACCTCCAATGGTATTTACAAAACCATCAATGGTGGCAACATGTTTGAAAAGAAAGCAACCGGATATTTTACCGACATCGCGATAAATCCCGGTAATGCCTCCATACTTTATGCAGCCACCAGGTCAACATACAGTGCAGGAACCGGATATACGTGGGCTCAGATTTATCGCTCGGTTGATGGTGGAGAAAGCTGGGATACAGTGACTTCTCTGGTTGGCGTTGGGCGGATCGGACTTGCCGTTACCCCGCAGCAGACCCATGTGGTGGAAGCCATCTGCACAAACCAGTGGGATGGCCTTGAGGGTTTATACCGCTCGGTTAACGATGGTCAGCGCTTTGTGCAATTTTTTGACGGGATGAACGATTACTGCCGTGGCAACATGCTCAATGCCTATTATACTCCGGGCAATGGAATTTATCCGCCATGCAAGGGTCAGGGGTATTATGATCTTTGCTACGTGATCAATCCCAAAAGGATGAATCAACGCTGGCTTGGTGGCGTGAATACGTGGAAAAGCGATCCGAATGTAGCCGGAGGCGAGTGGCTGATGATGACATACTGGAAAAAATCCTATGACAGCATACCTGCGGTACATGCCGATAAACATTGGTTTACATTCCATCCGCTCGAAGACAATACGTTTTTTGATGGCAACGACGGGGGGATCTATTTTACCCGCGACAATGGTAAGAACTGGACCGATATCAGCAATGGATTACAGATTGGTCAGTTATACAGGATCGGAAGCTCCTATACCGATCCCGGGATGATCATGGCCGGATTTCAGGACAATGGATCCCAGATACATCAGTCATCTGGTAAATGGCTGGCTCCACCATACATAGGCGGTGATGGGATGGAATGTCTCATAGATTATGATAATGCTGACATACAATACGCAACATATTGTAATGGAACTATTTACAGAACGAAAGATGCAGCTTGGACAAAAGTGGACAACATCTATGAAAACTTCCCGGGTGGAAAACCAGCCGGAGCGTGGATTACGCCATTCCTCATCCATCCCGATAGTGCTGAAATTCTGTATGCAGGCTATGCGGAGATTTATAAAACCAAAAACAGGGGCGATGACTGGGATAAAATTTCATACCTGGCGTCAACCAATCCCAGGAAGCCATCCGACACACTGTTAAGAACATTGGTTATTTCGGAAAGCAATCCTGCCATCATGTATGCGGCCAGAAAATTTCAATTGTTTAAAACCACAAACGAATGGATAGACTATACCGTGATAAATCATGATTCTCTTCCGCTAAATTACTGCATGTTGACTGGTGTTGCAGTGCACCCGAAACGCCCTGATACACTCTATGTTACCTTTTCGGGATACAAGGCGGGTAAAAAGGTTTACCGGTCCTATGACGCGGGTGCAAATTGGGTGAATATTTCACAAGGGTTACCCAATTTGCCTGTTAACTGTATCGTATACCAGAAAGATGCCAATGATGCACTTTATGTGGGAACGGATGTTGGCGTTTATTTCAGAAATGCGGGGATGGACCAGTGGCAGTTGTACAACACCGGCCTTCCGAATGTAGTAATATCTGAGCTTGAAATTCAGTATATAAAAGGAAAAATCCGTGCAGCCACTTATGGGCGCGGGTTATGGGAATCAGATTTATATACGGCGACCGGAACGTACCAGGTAAATACAGTAAGTCTCCCGAAGGGTGGTGGTTCATTTTCCGGAGCCGGCACATACCAGGCAGGGGCTCAGGTGAAATTGAACTGCTATACAAAGGCGGGTTACAGGTTTGAAGGATGGTATGAAAATGATGCCAAGGTGAAGGATGTGGCGAATTACGATTTCGAGGTTAATGCAAACAGGAACCTTGTTGCAAAATTTATCAGAACCACAGGTGTCGAAGATAACCTGAAAGGCAAGGTGCATATTTTCCCGAATCCTGCAAAAGGGATCGTGGAAATCAGTCTGGATAAGAATCTCGGAGAAGAACTCACCACAATTAAAATAACCAATATGGATGGCAGGAGTGTCTATGAATCAACCATTCCGAAAACTATCGGGGATCGAATTTCAATTGATCTTTCTGCAAATAGACCGGGTAGTTATCTTGTATCCATCTGCTTCAAATCGGGGAAAAAGGTTACCTGTAAGCTGATCCTGTCAAAATAGATATTGTCAGTTCCTTTTTGAATTTCTTTAGAAGAAATCCTATATTTGTTTTATCGAAAAAGGAAAATCATGACAGACCAACCACAGAATAGGGCTGACTATCAAAAAGAAGCACAAAAGGTCATCGAGGAAAAATTGCTTTTCATAAACAAAGCATTTGAATCCTCCGGCGAGGCGATCGGAATCTCAAATGCGCAAGGTCAGCATATCTACCAAAACCAGGCGCTCTCTGATTTGTTCGGATATGCTACCGCAGAAGAATTGCAGGCAGCCGGGGGCGGCGCCGCAGTGGTTTATGATCCGGATGTGGCCAAAGAGATGTACGGAAATATTCAGAATGGCAGATCATGGTCTGGTGAGCTTCAGATGGTAACGAAAAACGGACGGGTCTTTTTTGCCTACGAAAGAGCGGATGCGATAAAGGATCATGAAGGTAAAATAATCGGTCTCATTGGTATTGTAACGGATATTTCGGCTCGAAAAAAAACCGAGGATTTACTGAGGCAATCCCAAATTCTGCTCAAATCAAGTATAGAGAGTCAGACTGATACGATCATGTCTTCCATCGATAATGATTACAGGTACCTGTATTTTAATAAGGCGCATTCCAATGCGATGAAATATGCATATGATCAGGATGTTGAAATTGGAATGAATATCCTGGATTGTATTACCTCCGGCGAAGACAAGCTGGCTGCAAAAGAAAACTATGACCGTGCGCTATCAGGTGAATCACACTCAATTATTCGGGTCTTCGGAGATGCTAATCTTGCCTGCTATGAAAGTTTTTTTAATCCGATAAAAAACGACAATGATGAAATTATCGGTGCAACCGGATTGGTAAGAAATATTACCGATCGTATCAATGCCGAAGAAAGGTTAAAGGACAGCGAGGAACAATTTAAAAAAGCGCAGGCTGTAGGTCATGTTGGCAGTTGGGAATATGATATAAGAAGTGATACATTCTGGGGGTCAGATGAAGGCAAACGAATTTACGGCTTTGATCTGTTATCCGATAATTTCACGGCCGAAGATCTGATGAAATGCGCTGTTGACGGAGAAATGGTGAGGCAGGCTCGCCTTGACCTCATCGAAAAAGATAAGCCGTATAATATCGTCTATGAGATAATTCCCCGCAATTCAAAGGAAAAGAGAACCATCAATTCTATTGCCGAATTGGTCAGGGACAAACACGGTAAACCGCTTAAGGTGACGGGTGTTTTAATTGACATCACGGAACGTAAATCCTGTGAGAACGACCTTTCTGCTTCGAATGCGAGCCTCGAAAAAAGTGAAAAAAAATATAGAGCATTATTTTATACGATGACGGAGGGGGTCGCGATCAATGAAATTATTTATAATGAAAAGAATGAAATGGTCGATTACCGGGTTGTAGAGGTAAATGAAAAATTTTATGAAATAACGAACACAACTCCGGAACAAGTAATAAATAATGTTGCAACGCAATTATACCGGATGCCTGGCGAGGTCATAAAAGCTTTTTGGGAACAGCATAAATATTCAAATGAAACGGCATATGCCGAAATGATGAGTCCCGTTGGGGATGACCGATGGTTTTATATCTCGACTTCTCCGTTTAAAGACGATAAGTTCGTCACCGTTTTCTTTGATATTACGGAACGTAAACAATCGGAAAAGAGGATTAAACTATCATCAAAAATTCTTACCTTATTAAATACTGCGACCCCGTTCAATGAGACGATAAAGCTCATCATCAGTTATATTCAGGAATTGTATGGATTTGATGCCATCGGTCTACGGATAAAAAAGGGCGATGACTATTCATATTTTGACCAATATGGATTCAGCGATTCCTTTCTGCAATCGGAAAACACCCTCATTGAAAAAACCAGACAAGGTGTGATTTGCAGCGATTCGACTGGTAAACCTTGTCTGGAATGCACGTGCGGTTTGGTCATCAGAGGAAATTTGGATCCATCAAACCCTCTTTTTACCGAAGGGGGCAGTTTTTTCACCAACGATTCACCGGTTTTGTTGGGCTTAAAAGGTGATCAGGAGCCCAGGCACAATCCGCGAAACCGATGTATCCATGAAGGTTACCAATCTGTGGCCCTGATCCCGATCCGCAACTCCGGCGAAATCGTCGGACTGTTGCAATTCAACGACAGGAAAAGAGATTGTTTTACGCCAATAATGATAAAGTTTTTTGAAGGAATCGGTGAAACAGTGGGTCTGGCATTGACAAGAAAACAGACCCATGAGGAATTAGAGAAAAGTGAACTTGAATTCAGGTTGTTGGCAGAATCGATGCCGCAGATTGTCTGGATATGTAGTCCTGATGGGGGAAACATCTATTTTAACCATCAATGGGTTGAGTATACCGGGTTGTCCTTGGAGGAAAGTTATGGACATGGCTGGAACGAGCCATTTCACGCCGACGATCAGCAACGGGCATGGGTTGCGTGGGAAAATGCCATCCTGCATGGGGCTGCTTATTCGCTCGAGTGCCGACTGCGCCGGGTGGATGGGGCCTATAAATGGTGGCTGATACGTGGTGTGCCTGTATCTGATACAAATGGGGAGGTTGTAAAATGGTTTGGTACCTGTACCGATATTGATGAGTTGAAAAAGAAAGAACGGGAACTCTTTCACACGAAGGCCATTTTGCAGGGGTCGATGGATCAGAGTCAGGCGGGTATTGCCATCGCAGATGCCCCAGACGGAAAGTTGCGTTACGTCAACGATGCCGGCTTACTGATACGTGGAGATAGCCGGCAGGAGATGATCGAATCCGTGGGAATTGATCAGTATGTTGCAAGCTGGAAGTTGGTGGATTTTGACGGGACTCCTTTAAAACCTGACGAGGTGCCATTGGCACGTGCCATCATGTTTGGCGAAACCAACAGCCGGGAATTTATCATTCGAAGGGAAGTGGATGATGATCGTATCGTTTTGGCAAAAGCTGCGCCAATCAGGGATGAAAGTGAAAATATCGTAGCAGGCATTGTTGTCTTTCTTGATATAACCGAAAGCAAGCAGTCGGAAATCGCTTTGAAGAAAAGTTTAGCCGAGCTGAAAGAGTTTAATTCGCTCATGGTAGGCAGGGAACTGCGGATGATTGAACTTAAAAAAGAGATTAATGAACTCCTGAAAAGGAACGGCGGCGAAGAAAAATATGACATTCCCAAGTAAACCGGGGGAAGCTTGTGATAACAAAAACTGATAAGATTTTTACTTCAACTGTTCAAAGCATTCCGATCATCTCCCGTGCCTTTGCAATCGTGTATGCCCCATCAATCGGTTTCGATTCAAACACCATAAAGTAGCTGAACCCCGATCCGGCAAGCTGCTGCCACTGGTTACCAAGTTTGCACTTGGCCCTGCTGTCGGTACCGTCGAGATAATCGCCCTTGGTTTCCAGCAACACTATCTTGCCGCTTTTCGTTCTGAGAATAAAGTCGGGGTAATGATTCGATTTATAGCCGTTGATAGCGAATCCTTTACGTTCGATGTTGCGGTGCCAGAAGTCGATGTTGGATAGACTCGACAACTCCATGATAGCCTTTTCCTCAAACGCATTCATGGCTCCTTCACGTTCATATAACGAATGAGTAATAGATGAACCCAGGTTGCCGGGATTAATCGCATGAGGGAACTTCCAAACAGGTTGAACAATGATCCTGCCAACCTTCACATAAGTGCTAAACTGCCCTTCTGCGTAAACATCTGCAAGCTCCCTGATCTTCTTCTTTATTTTATCGATGTAACTGTACTTGCGCGTAAGGAAGTCAGCTACCTGCTCCAGGCTGAAGTCAGAGAACACCGATTCAACATATTTCCGGATTGAACTGTCTGGAATTGGGTACATGTCACCGATCAGGTTTATAATCAGTTCAGAGAGGTCTTTAAGCTGGCTTTCTTTTGGCTTTGCGAGTATATATTCTACCAATGGTTCCTTGAATATCCTGTCTTCAATCTTCGTAAATGAGGGTGTAAACTCGTTCTTGCGGGTCTCCTGTAGATCGACTTTGTATAGGTCTGAAGATACATCATCCCATGTGATATTCTTGTCACCCTTTTCAAGCTGGAAGCCCTGCAATAGAATGTTTTCATCCAAAGGCACACGTCCTGCGCCGGTTTCAAACAGATTGTTCTTCGGAACTTCGATAAAGAACCGCGGGAGGGTTACCGCCCTGGCTTTGTCCACCAATCCTTCACGGATTCGGTATTGTTTCACTTTAGTTCCCACCGATGCAAAATAGCTCTCTTCAGGTTCATCGGGCTGTTGTCTGATCTGTTCTTCCATTTCCCGGTTTTGCTGATCTGCCATTGAAGTTATGTTGCTGATGACTTTTGTTGCTGTTGGTGCATCCTCGCCATCAGGACTGAAGTTGATCTTCCTCACCACTATACCTTCATCCTCCTGTTTGTCTTCCGGGAACAGAAACTTGTCGAGTTCCTTGGTGTTAATCTGTTGCTTTTCGGCTTCGGGCATATCATCTTTCTGCCGGTAGTCTTTATCGCTGAATCCTGAATTGAGCAGGCTTTTAACGATGTTCTGCAATGTTTCGTTGAACTTTGCAGAGGAGGTGAGCACATACGAAACATTCAGCAGGGTGTCCTGATGTCGCACGACATATGGTTGTCTGAGAACACGTCCAAGAATCTGTTCCACGTCAACTGCCGACGACCGGTCGGCCAACGATGCGAGAATGTATGCGAACGGACAATCCCATCCCTCTTTCAGCGCATTGATGGTGATGATGTACCGGACTTTGCACTCCCTTGCCGACAGGTCTATGCCGGAAAGTTCATTTTTGTTGGCGGTTTTGATTTTAATCTCCGCTTCATCAATCCCGAGCTTCAGAAGTTCGGTCTTCAGTTTCTCAAAAGTGGTATTGTCTTCATTGGTTGCCGACTGCGCCTGAAACAGAACAATCGGACGAATATACTTTCCGGTAACCTTTTCCTCTGTAATCGCTGATGCTTCCAGTTTACGTTGAAGATGAAGCGCACTGCTGATCACATCATGCTTGTCCTTGTGGTTATAAACAATCACAGGTAGTTTAACCATGCTGTACTTCTTCAACTCAATGGCAGGTACCATGCTTATAATATTGCTGTTGTCCCTGGGCGTGGCCGTGAGATCAAGAATGAAACAGGGATTGAGCGCTTTGAGCATTTCAACGCTTAAATCAGTCTCCGCATTATGACTTTCGTCTACTACCAATACTGGGTTTAGGTTGCGGATTACGTTGATCAATGCAGACTCATCTGTATTGGCCAGTACCACAGAACTATCATTATATGTTGGTACAAACGACGACAGCTGACCGTTCTGGTTATAAATTTTACGATCCTCCTTCCGCGTAGCCCTGATCGAGCCAAAGCTCATCACAAAAATGCTCAATTGCTCGTTGACAACCGATGGGCTGAAATTCGATCCCTGCAACAGGTCTTTTTTCTCGTAAACAGCTACCCGATGGTTAAACAACGAATTTAACTTCTGCCGGTATGGATGGTCGGGATTGTTAAGGTTCCGGACCGTTTGTTCGAGCAGGTTGCTCCACGGGACCAGCCACACCACCGCTTTCGGACGGTTGGTGTCGAATGCGCCAAAGATCGTTTTCAGTGCATTGCAGGCGATGAATGTCTTGCCGCCTGCTGTGGGCACTTTGATGCAAACATGCGCTGCATTCGGAACATTGTTCTGATACGGGCGCATACCTTCACCGGTGATCGGGTTGTACGGGCCAACCTGATCCTCCCAGAAACGTTTGAACGCAACATCTGTCACCTTATACTGCTGAACATAATTAAGATAGGTTTCCAGGTCTTTGATGACTTTACTCTGGTAGGGTTTGAGTTCCATACTATAACCGGCTTATGTCGCGAGGAATCTTCTTGAATATGATGTTGTTGTTCTGCATGAATGTTTTCGACAACAGGCAGTTGTCAGCGTAAATGACATACTGCTCTGATCGAACATAGATGGTACCAAGGAAGTCATAGTCAAGTGTGGTGACCTGCTGCGGATCATAGAAGAAGTAATAGCCGGTATCTTCCTTGTTACCGAGATAGTAAGGATTCCGTTGTTGGTCTTCTGTCAGTGGATTGAGCGCTGACCGGGTTTCGGAATACCAGATGTATTCTTTGATCCTCTCAACAGGCACCGCTGCGTTCAGGTTTCCGCTATCGTCAAACAGCGGAGGCCCCAACTCGTAATAATCAAAGCTGCCGCCGGTGCCTTCTACATCAGCATATCCATTGATGACACGTTTGGCACGCTCTGCGGTAATGGTTTCTGCGTAGTCTTCCATCTCGACCAGGATAAATTTACGGTTGCCACCATCCTGCTTATTGAGGTTAAGAACAGCATGAGCGGTTGTACCGGACCCGGCAAAGGAGTCGAGAATCAACGAGGTTTTATCTGTAATAAGGGTGACAATTCGATCAATCAGCCTAACAGGTTTAGGTGTTTCGAAATATGTAGTTGAATCAAGGATTAGCTTTAACTCCTTTGTAGCTTCTTGATTGTGCCCAACTTCGGTGTTAGGCCACCATGTCCAAACAGAAACGCCATCGACTTCACTGAGAAACTTTTTTAGCCTTGGTCTTGAATTGCCATTTCGACCAAACCATATTCGGTTCTCTGCAACCAGCCCAAGGAATGAACTTTCGTTTAGTGCCCAGCATCTGTCTTTTGGTGGTGAGAATTTGCTGCCGTTCGGTGCGATTATATCATAGAACTGAGTGGCAGTTGCATGTCCTATTTGACCGGTGAGATCAACAGACGCCCAAGGTCCTCTGTAATCGTTATCAGGGTTTTTATACTCCCTAATTCTTGTTAGTGAAGGCTTTAGAAGGTTGAATTGACTACGGGTTGTTAGAGGTGATTTCGTATAGCACAAGATGAAATCATGTGCAGGACCGAGGTTTAATCGGGCATCAGGAGAGGTCCTTTTTTGCCACATGATGTTCGCGACGAAATTTCTGACACCAAAAATCTCATCAAGGACCAGCCTTAAATTCGCTTGTTCGCTATCGTCAATCGAAATAAAGATAGCTCCATCAGAAGTGAGTAGTTTGTGTAATAGGTTCAATCTCGGATACATCATGCACAGCCACTTATCGTGCCTGCTGAGGTCTTCACCCTCTTTGCCGACGACCTGGTGCAGCCACTTGCGTATTTTCGGATCATTCACGTTGTCGTTGTACACCCACCCTTCGTTACCGGTGTTGTAAGGCGGATCGATGTAGATGCACTTGATCTTTCCTTCATATTGAGGCAACAGGGCTTTCAGCGCTTCCAGGTTATCTCCGCGGATGATCATGTTACCACTACCGGCAGGTGTCTCTTGTTTGCCGCTCGGAGTGTAACCGTACTGATGGTCGAGAACACGGAACGGTACGTCGTGGTGGTGGTTTATGACTTTCTCTTTTCCGATCCAGTTGAGAGTGGGCATTCTTATTTGAATAGATAAGGTTCACGGGGATTTCCGGAGGGGTAAAATTAGCGGAAAAATCCGATTCAGGTTGAATCCATTGGAAAAAAGAGATACTGAAGGAATTCAGGACCTCTCCGTGATAGCCTGAGTGAATAAAAGCCCGGATCTCCCGGGGCCCGGACAATTCATGTGAGGTACAGTATGGTACCGGTTCACCCGGCTGACGCCTTACTCGGAAGCAGATAAACGATGCATTGAAGTTGGTTTTCGGTGTTCTCCTGCGGAGATACCCGTTGAATTCTGGCTTCAAAAATTTCGTGTCCCTGTTCAAGGAGTTTGTATATCACTTTATTCTCTGTTCTCGGAACAAACCCGATTTTGTGTTCCTGAAAGTAAAGTGCAATGGCATAGGCGTCAAATTTATTGGCCTCTTCGATCTGCATTCTCAGGTTGACGCCCACCTTGAGCTTGTTGAATACGAGCGGGCCGTCATAATAGGTGAATCCGGCCACAACAAAATGCGTAAAATGTCTTCTTTCCATTGTCTGTTTTTTTAACAGAACAAAGAAAGATCGGAGTATAGACAATTTCCGTCCTTTATAAAATTTCGGTCAGTTTTTTAACCTGATCTTTTAAATAGGATTTAAATCCCTCTGATTCAAAAACATACACATCGGCGGGCAAACCCATGACAAATCGTCCTACGCCTTCAAAAGCGCACACCGAGGCCTGAAACTGCCAGAAGTTGTCATCCAGCTGGGTCAGGTACTGCTCGCTTAACGGGTACTCTTCGGTTAAAAGGTTTCGCGCACGAAGTGTCAGGCGCAGGGTGACAGGCAATTGTTCCGGGGAAGATATCCTGAAAACATCCATCGGATGTTTCACATGCAATGGCGCATTTTTCCAGGGATGATCAAGTGATTGAACTTTACTAATCCGGGCCGTTTTAAATAGTTTGGAATGACCGCTTTCAGGGTCATAGGCCCATACGGCGATATAGTTTGTGGTAAAATCAAAGGGTTCGATGAGACGGTCGCGGATAATGTTGCCATGGGAGGAACGGTATTGCCGGAGCACGACCTGTTTTCCAGACCGGATGGCCTCTGCGAGTAACCGGATCACTTCGGAAGCGCCAGGATTCACAACCGTTTCGATGATATGATCCGTATTGTAGAGGGTGTGGAGTTTTTTAACGAGATTCGATTTCAAAACATTGGTTTCATCAATGGAATGGATCGCCTGCAACAGGATGAATGCCTCTTCTTCTGAAAAGTGAAGAAGGTCGCTGATCTCTTTGAGAGGCTTCTCCATTTGAAGGATCCGATAGCAACCATCTTTACGTTCAATGATAAAACCGACTTTTCGAAAAGTCGCCAGATACCGGCTTACACTTCGGGTTGAAAGACTGAAACGGTCTGCCAGTTCCCCCAGCGTGTATCGCCTTCCGTTAGCCATGAGCAGCAACAGTCGGAGTACCCGTTCGATTTTTGCCTAATCTTCCATAAGATTCTATGAACAGGTAAAGATAAGGATGTTTGGAGAAGTGGAGAACTAAAACAAAGATTACAGAAATAACTTTAATATTATTTTATTAATTTAAGTAATAACTTTATATTTGCATTAGTAAATTAAAGAGATAGCTTTATGAAGACACAAGAGTTGATCCTAATCCAAACTGATAAAAAGATCAGAAAGATGGCCCGGATAAAGGATGATAATCCGCCAAATGGTTGGATTTACGCAATTCGGATGGCCCTGGGAATGTCGATGCGACAGCTTGGAAATGTGGTTGGAATTACACCACAAGGAGTGAAAGATATAGAAACCCGGGAGAAAAACGGAAATATCACGCTGGCATCTTTGGAGCAAATTGGCAAAAAGCTAAACATGAAGCTGGTTTATGGTTTTGTACCATTAGATGGATCTTTGCAAAAAATGATCGATAAGCGCGCCCTTGAAATGGCCACAAAAATTATAGCAAGAACGGCAAATACCATGAAATTGGAAGATCAGGCAGTAAGTCAAGCCATGCTGAACAAATCAATAAAAGCCAAAGTTCACGATATCAAACAAAAAAATCTTAAGGCACTATGGGAATAAAATTGGATTACACGGGAGCCCAGACCCCTTTGGATGAAATAGAGATATATGGCCTGAAGATTAAGACCATCGCGACAGTGGGTGAGCTAAACGAACATGAACAGAACAATATTGAAGAGGTTTTTCAATGGGCGCTGAACCGGAAAATTCCAGTAGATACCTTGTTAACCAGAGAATGGATTTTCAACATGCATTACAGGATGTTCAATAAAGTCTGGGATTGGGCCGGTGAAAAACGCACCTCAAATAAAAATATCGGGGTCGACAAATATGCTATTGACCCTGCAATAATCTACTTGCTCGATGATATAAAGTACTGGATTGACAATAGAACATTTGATGCTGTCGAAATAGCGATTCGATTTAAGCATAGATTGGTGACAATCCACTGCTTCCCAAATGGTAATGGACGACACGCGAGATTATGTGCTGATATACTGATAAAACAGTTGACAGGGCGGGATTCCTTTACCTGGGGAAGTCATTATAGCATGTATCAGGAAAGCGAGCTACGGAGTGCTTACATTGCAGCTTTGAAGAAAGCCGATACTGGTGATTACAAGCCATTAATTGAATTTGCAGGTTCATAGGAATCCGTAATCCCAGTGTCCCGTATAGTGTCTTTTTAGAAAAAGACGAAGGCTGCAAACATCAGTTTTTACAGCCTTCTTGATGATTTTGATCGTAGCCCGTAGGGGAATCGAACCCCTGTTACCAGGATGAAAACCTGACGTCCTAACCCCTAGACGAACGGGCCAAATTTTTTGATTGGGAGTGCAAAAGTACAGCATTTGTTTTTTTTGTGCAAATTTATTTTCAATTCATTGTAAGTGGAATCCTGACTCCATTATACCGCCGGGTCTCCGGACTGCAATTTTTTGTACTTTTGTGCTACTATTTTGTGACATATGAAAATGATTCATTTATTTCTGGGGCTTTGGGTTGTGCTGGTTGCCTTATTTATGCTCTCCTGCACCAAACCGGCCGGTGAATTGGTTAATGACCCAACGTATATCGGTTGGGCTGTGGGTGACATCGACCAGGGCTATGGATCAGTGATGCATACTGCCAATGATGGCATGGCCTGGGACCGCCAGGGTTCAATCTCCTATATCGGCGGGGTGGGTTTCAGGGACGTCAGTGTCGTAAGCAAAGACGAAGTATGGATTGTGGGTGATACCACCAAAGGGTTTGGCGGGGTTTGGTATACCAGGGATGCAGGAATAAACTGGTTTCGCAAAGGCGATTCAACCCAGTTGGGCACCTCCGGATTTAAGGCTGTTTGGGCCAAGAACGGACGAAGGGTGTGGATTGCAGGTGACAGGGGCAAAATTGCTTATTCGGGAGATGCAGGCTTATCCTGGACAATGATCCCGATAGATACCCTTGCCAATGTTAACTTCACTGCTGTTTCCGGCGATTCGGCCAATTCGGTATGGGTTGTTGGAAACCGTACAGATACACTGGGTGTTGAAACGGGGCCGGTGGTTCTTCATTCTTCCGATAATGGTTCAAGCTGGGAAGTGCAATCCTTCATGACCGGATTTACCGGCCATGTGTATGATGTATCGGTTGTTAATGATTCTGTCGCCTGGATTGCTGCAGGAGGTTATATATTTGCTACCTCCAGCGGAGGAACTGTATGGGAGCAATCCTATGCTGCCGCCGCGGGAAAGATCCACAGTGTATGTGCAAACCGGCAAGGCGTCGTTTGGGCAGGCGGAGAGGGGGGAGTGGTTTATCACCGTGTTTCGGGACTATGGAACGCCATGAATCCACTCGGTGGTCGCTATACCCTTGCCAGTGTGACCATGGCCGACAGCAACCGCGTGTGGTTGTGCGGTTACAACACCGGCCTCACGCCCAAAGGTGTAATCATCTATACGCGAACCTCAGGCCGCAGCTGGTTCAACGAAAATTTCGCTTCAGGATCGGGTATGCGCCGGATATCCTTCGCCAACGGGGTAAAATAGGCGGGTTTTGTCTGAATCCGCGAAGTTTTAATTGATGTTCAGGTCAACAATCATCCTTGCCTGAACCCCTTTCATCTCCCTGAGATCTTTCACCACCTGGTAAAATCTGTAATCTTCTCCCATTACCTGCCGGATCCTCGCCGAAGGGTCTTTCCCGGTAATCTCTTCAATTATCTGGTCGAGGAACTCTTTCTGCTCAGGAAGTGATTGAATTGAATAACTTTTCAGTTTGGCGAGCTCAGCTGCTACTGCGATTGATTTCGTCAGCCCCCCGAAGTCATCGATCAACCCCAGATTTTTCGCTGCTGTCCCGCTCCAGATACGTCCCTGTCCTAGACTGTCGACCCGGGCTTTGGTGATTTTACGACCATCGGCAACCTTTCCTGTGAAAACATCATAAGTGTGGTCTACATCGCGCTGCAACAGCATGGCCTGGTAAGGTGACAGTGGCTTCATCACCGAAACAAAGTCGCTGTTCTTATTCGTATTTGCCTCATCGAAGGTGATGCCCAGTTTTTTATTGAAAAGGCCCTGCATGTTGGGTCTCAACCCGAAAACCCCGATAGAACCGGTAATGGTTGTCGGATCAGCAATGATTTTAGTGGCGCAGCAGGCGATGTAATAACCCCCACTGGCAGCAACATCACCAAATGAAGCGACCACAGGCTTTACCTGTTTTGCCAGTTCTACTTCCCGCCAGATAACATCCGAGGCAAGGGCGCTGCCACCACCCGAGTTGATCCGGAAAACAATGGCCTTTACGTTATCATCTTCACGGGCCTTGCGGATCGCCTTGGAGATGCGTTCCGAGCCAATGCTCTGGTCGTCGCCACTGCCGCCACCGATGTTGCCGGTGGCATAAACAACCGCGATCTTGTCCTTCGAAACAGCCGGTTTATTTGCCTCTGCCACCTTGGTATAGTCTTCGAGTGAAACAGTGTTAAGATTCTTCTTCTCATCAATGGCCAGTTTCTTTTTCAACTCCTTCAGCAATTCATCTTTGTAAACCAGCTGGTCCACCAGTTTATATTTCAGGGCATCCGCGGCAGTCTGCACACTCAGGCTGTCGGCAATTCCGTTGAGTGCTATCTTTCCGATCTTCCGGCTTTCCGAAATGTCGTTGATAATGCTTCCCCAGGTATCGTTGAGTACAGCGGTGATCTGCTCCCGGTTCTCTTTGCTCATCTTATCAAGGAAAAGCGGCTCGGTAGCAGCTTTGAATTTACCGTGGCGGATCACCTGCATTTTGATGTCAAGTTTCTCCAACGTTCCTTTCAGGAACATGGGTTGAGCGCTTAGTCCTTTAAAAAGCATTAACCCATTGGGCTGGATAAAAATTTTATCGGCAGCAGTGGCAAGGTAGTACGCAGACTGCCCGTAGGCTTCACTGTAAGCCCAAATGAATTTCCCCGACTTTTTAAATTCAAGCAACCCATCCCGAATTTCGCTGATGGTGGAGATCCTGGCAGGTATTTCATCAAGATCAAGCAGAATTCCCGCTATATTATCATCTTTTCTTGCCTTTCGCAGATTGTCCAGAATTTCATTCAAGCCACTCAACTTTTCGTTTCCGGAAAAATTGAAATTAATCGGCGATTTGGGCGCACGGTCTACAATGGTTCTGTTAAACCTGACCAGCAGCAAGGTGTTTTTTGAGATGGTGACGGAATCATCGGAAGCGGTTGCTGCAATACCGACAACGATGGCAATGCACAGAAAAAGCAAAACTACGAGCGTGAGAAATGTTCCCAGCATGCTGGCGAACATGAATTTAAAGAACTGCTTCATACAGGATAGCTATTAGGGTTAATACAAAGTTAAAAAAAGAATGAACAAAACTGATCCTGTTTCAACATCAGAATGTGTAAAAGAATACGAATACCGGCAATAATGCAGCGTTTAAATGGTTTATTTTTGACACAGTAACCATTTGCCGTTTCAGATGACATTAAAGCCCCTGGCGTTTTTCCTTATTTTTCTGATGCCTGCCATTTCATGCTTTTCCTCTTCCGGAAACGCTGAAAGTGGCAAGGGAACGACGGGAAAGCACGGGCATCCCGCACCGGCGTTACCTTCAATTTTTATCATGGACCGGGGAGAACAGGGGCCTGCCAGCCTCGTAGCCTTCATGTGCCGGAATAACAGCTACCTCGATTCTGCTTTTGTGGCTCGACTTGTCAAGACCTATATTATCGAATCCCGCCGGGAAGGAGTTAACTATGATATAGCCATTTGCCAGATGTGTCTGGAGACAGGGTTCCTTCGTTTCAACGGCTCGGTCAGCCGGTTTCAGAATAACTTTTGCGGACTCGGGGCAACCGATGGATACACGGCCGGAGACTGGTTCGGTTCCATGGAGGAGGGTGTTCGAGCGCATATCCAGCATCTCAAGGCATATGCCAGCATCGATCCCATCACCCCACCTTATGCGGATAAGCGGCTGGTGCACGTTCGCCGGGGTACGGTATTCACCATTCACGATCTTCCCGGCAGATGGGCCGCAGATCCCGCTTATGGAGAAAAGATCAACAGTTTATTAAATCAGCTCTATCTTTTATAGCTTGAAAAACATTTACTTACTACTGGGCAGCAACAGGGGCGACCGGCTGAATTACCTGAATCAGGCAGCAGCGGAGATTGCTAAGCTCGGTACAGTATGCACTATTTCTGAAGTTTACGAATCATCACCCTGGGCATTTGAAGATGAAATATCTTTTCTGAACCAGGTAATCGAACTTGATACGGACTTCGGAGCAGATTTGTTGCTGGAGAGATTACTTACCATTGAGGCGGGTCTCGGAAGAGTGCGAATGATGGGTGCTGGATGCGGTGTAGGTTCTGATATTGGTTACTCCGCCCGTACCATCGACATCGACATACTGTTTTATGGGAGTAAGATCATTTTTAATGATAACCTCATGGTTCCTCATCCACGGCTTCATGAACGAAGGTTTACCCTGGTGCCGATGGCAGAAATCGCGGGAGAATTCGTACATCCGATCCTGCGAAAGAGCATTTCTGAGTTACTGGGCATTTGCACGGATAAAGGCATCGTAAATATTTTTTAACATACCATCCCCGCGGCTAAATTCCTCTTAGATTTACATCCTCATCAAGAAAACTCCCTGGAACATTATAATTACATCGTCGTAGAAGGTAACATCGGGGCTGGTAAAACCTCGCTGGCCACGCGTTTGGCCAAAGAACAGGGTGCGCGACTGATCCTTGAACAGTTCGAAGAGAACTCATTTTTGCCAAAATTTTACGAAGACCCTGCACGCTATGCCTTTCCACTGGAGTTGTCGTTCCTGGCCGATCGGTACCAGCAGTTAAAGAACCATTTTAATGTTTCCGATTTATTTCAGCCGCTCACCATTGCCGACTATTTTATTTTCAAATCCCTCATCTTTGCCAGCAAAAACCTGGAGCCACTGGAGTTCGGGCTCTATGGAAAGCTATTTAATATTGTATCGGCGGCGGTTCCCAAGCCCGACCTGATCGTCTACCTCTACCTGGAAACCGAAAATCTCAAGAAAAACATAAAGAAACGGGGGAGGGTTTATGAACAGAATATTCAGTTTGAATACCTCGATAAAATCCAATCCGGCTACCTTGATTTTTTACGCCAGCAGCCCGACCATCGCATTCTGCTGATCGATACCAACGGTATTGATTTCGTTAACAACGAGGACGACTATGCATGGATCAGGTCAGTCCTTTCGAAAGAGTACCCTATCGGGATGCACACGATTGTACGGTAAAAAAAAAGCCCGACCTTCCGGCCGGGCTTTTACAACAATCAGTAAACAAAACTATTTAACGATATTCTTAAAATCAGGGGTGTTTTCGTAGTTATAAAACTCGCGATCACCTTTTGCCTGAGCTTTCAGGTCTGCCTTCTGACAGGCTTTCATGAGGTATTCGTACAGCATCTTGGTGTTGTTTGTACGAGCGCCAATGATAGCGAGCAGGTAGAAGGTTTCCGGAGTCTGGGGAGCACACTTGAGGGTGGTCTCTGCAGCACTGTTGTTTCCGGATTGCATCTGGGCAAGGCCGAGGTTATAGGTGCATTTTGCGTTACCGAGGAGCGTGTTGGCTTTTGCATAGTCACCCTTCTTGATAAGCAGTGTACCCTGGTTGTAGTTGGTGTTTTCGCCAAGCTGAGCAGCTTTTTTGAATTGAGCTTCAGCTTTCTTCACATCACCCTGTTTTGAAGCAACCACACCGATATTGTTTTCGATGATGCCGTTGTTCGGGGCAATCTGGGCAGCTTTTGTAAGGTGTTCGGCTGCTTTGGAGAAATTGTTCTTGGCAATGTTAGAAACAGCTGCATTGTTGTGTGCCTTCCAGTTGTTGGGGAAGAGGCGTGCTGCATTTTCATAGATGGTCAGTTTTGCAGCATCATCGTTGGTAAGGGTTCCTGCATAAAGAATCTCTTCCACTTTCAGCTTTTCAGGACTCGAAACGGCAAACTGCAGGAGTTCAGCTTCGGTAAAGCGAGGCTCATACAGGTTGGCAGTGATCTCGCTGCGACGTAACGGGGGAAGGAGATCTTTTTCAATTTCCGGATAGATCAGGATCATGTTGCGGATCTCCTGCTCTTTCTTAAGCTGGTCGTTATTGGAGTTGATAACATTGAGGATTTTATCCTTGTCCTTCATGTTCGAAGCCTGAACGGCTTTGAGGAATCCATTCCAATCCGGTCCGTGATGCTGAAGTGCCATGTTGACATCTTTACCGGCAGCTTCAACCGCAGCCTTAGCAGCTTTTTTGTCTTTGTTATCTTTGTTGGCATCTTTCACCCAACCTTTAAACTGGTCTGTCATCCAGGCCTGGCCTGTTTTCGAACGGTTTTCGGAAAGGTTGGCATTGAGGGTCTCTTCTCCTTCAGGGGATGCCCAGCCATTCATAGTGATGTCCTTAATTTTCCAACCCTGTTTGATGAAGGTGTTGAGTTCGTTGAGGTTGTTCTTGGCACCGTCGGTCTTGTTTTCACCGAATTTCAGATCAAGATCATATTTATTCTTCTTGAAGTAAATAACACCGGTTTTTGAATCAATCACCTCTTTCTGGTAACCATGATCAGCAACAATGGTAATCTGGTCCATCTGGGCACGGGTGGCAGTGTAGATTACACCGGGAGCCAGGTCGCGTGAAGGCATTTCAACAAATTTCACCTTGGCTTTGATCTCATCCTTTTTCAGCAGGATTTTCTCTTTTGCTTCGTAAACGATCGGAGCAACAGAAAGCGTTGAGGTATTCATCTCAGGTTTGTATGGGAACACGCAAGTGTAGGTAAACGAACCACCTTCTTTGTACTTGATCATAGTGCCGGTGCCTACAACTTTTTCGCCGATCAGCTGTGTTGCGCAAGGCATCTCTGTTTGACCGCCGGCATAGGTAAGAACTGGCTGGAAATACATGGCTGCGGTGGGGCAGAAATACTTGGGAGGAACAGTGCCTTTTACGGTAAATACTACAGAGTCGCCCTTTTCGCTGAGAACTGCAGGGGTCGTCTCATATTTAACGAGCGCATAGTTCTTCAGCATCTCTTTCATGTTGCAGCCTGAATAGGCAAATTTGTAGGTAATTCCTACGTTTACACCGCTGAACATGTCGTTATATACGGATTTGTTACCTGCTTTTACCATGTCAAGCGCATCGCCATCTCTCCAACGGAGGAGGACTTCCGGATTGATCGACCAATGTTTGCTGATGTTGAAGTCGAAGCCGATACCATAGGTTGCGGTGAACTCCATGTTCCATTTGCCGAGGCCGCTGTTGTTACCAACGCCCAGTGAACCGGCATCTTTCGTGAGATGGCTCGGATAACCCAGGTAGCCGGCAATGTTGCCTTTGGCATCATAACGAACGCCCTGCGTATGGTCAAAGCCGATTCCAACGATGAAATAGGAGCTGAAAAAACGCTCAGGTTTGGAACCCATGATCCAGTTTACCCAGTTTAATGTTCCTTCGAGACTGGCTTCGATCACCCATGCCTCGAAACTTGTGGTTTGATAACTTGTACCCACATACTTGTTGTTGATGCTCGATCCAAGGGGAGCCCAGCCACCACGGAAACGTGCGCCGATGACACGGCCAAATTGCTTGGTAAAGATACCACCAGCACCAAATTTCCAATTGTCGTTGAAGGCAATGTTCGTGGAGAGGTCGCCGTTGAACTGGTTCATTGAAGCGTACCCTGTGAACGACCAATAGCTGTTTGAGGGTGCCTTCTCACACTTTTTCTTGGTTGTCTCTGCTTTGGGCGTCTCTTTCGTTGCCTGGGCTACAGAAGCCATCGGCAGCGTCATCACAGAAAGCAAGATAACCAGTGTAGACAGGATTGTTAGAAGTTTTTTCATACCACTGAAGTTTTGTGTTTATTTAGTTTTGTTTACTGATTTAGCAAATATAATATATTAATCCTTGATTACAACATTGACCTTGTTACAAAATGAACAATTTCAGGTGAATAACAGTAATTAATTGATTTTAAATTATTTAATTAGCAATCGTTCGTTTCAGCGTGTAAAATTAAAAAGTTTGACGGAAAAAACACAAATATTTTTCAACTTTTTGAATTATACGGCCAATCTTCAAAAGGGTTTCACTTCTGCGGCATTATTTTCATTTTCAGAAAAATGTCCCATATCACGATCCCAACAGCGACGGAAACGTTGAGGGAATGCTTGGTTCCTGACTGCGGTATTTCAATGGCCAGATCACACATGGAAAGCACTTGATTCTGAATGCCGTTCACTTCATTTCCAAAAATGATCGCCAGCTTTTCATCAGGCGCCGGTTTGAAATCCTGGAGCAGCACCCCGCCATTCACCTGTTCAACCGCGATGAGCCTGTATCCATCATGGCGCAACTGCCTGATTGCCTCCTCTGTTGTTTCGAAGTATTTCCAGTCGACCGATTCCGTGGCACCGAGTGCCGTTTTATGTATTTCGCGGTGTGGCGGTGTTGCCGTGATGCCACACAGGTAAATGCCTGCCAGCCGGAAAGCATCCGCTGTGCGAAACACCGAACCAATGTTATTCTGCGAACGGAGGTTGTCGAGGATGATCACCATCGGGGTCTTTTCAGAGTCTTTGAATTCCTCCGGTGTTATCCGGTTTAAGTCACTCATTGATAGTTTTTTCACGAATTTACAGTTGAAAAATTGATCATAAAACAGACATTTCAGTATCTGGCCATTGCACCAGTTTGCGCAAAAGTAGTTTATCCCTATTTATCAACAAAAAGGTAACGGAACAAAGGGGGTTATTACCTTTGGAGTCTGGAAGCGAGAGTGACCCGTTATTTACCAACAATTATCCATTGTGGCCAAGCAAAAGGAGATAGCTGAAACCCCGTTAATGAAGCAGTACAACGCCATCAAAGCGAAGTATCCGGATGCATTGCTTTTGTTCAGGGTTGGAGACTTCTACGAAACGTTCGGCGAGGACGCTGTTCGTACGTCCAACATTTTGGGCATCGTACTCACGCGGCGGGCTAACGGAGCTGCGACGTACATTGAGCTTGCAGGTTTTCCGCACCATGCACTCGACCTCTACCTGCCCAAACTGGTGAAGGCAGGGCTTCGTGTCGCAATCTGCGATCAGCTTGAGGATCCGAAACTTACCAAAACCATTGTAAAGCGTGGGGTTACCGAACTTGTTACACCAGGCGTGTCTTATCACGACAAGATCCTCGACCAGAAAGAGAACAACTTTCTGGCTGCGGTTCACCTGGAAGCCAAGATTTCAGGAATCTCGTTTCTTGACATATCCACCGGAGAGTTCTACCTGGCTCAGGGCAGTAATGAATACATCGATAAGCTCATTCAGAGTTTCCGTCCGAATGAAGTGATCATACAGAAGAGCAAGCGACAGCGGTTCACGGAACTTTTCGGGAACAAATTTTACATCAATACGTTCGATGATTGGGTTTTTACCCACGAATTTACCCATGAACTTCTGATGAAGCATTTCGGCACTGTCTCCCTGAAGGGTTTTGGGGTAGAGAACATGGAAGCCGGGGTGATTGCTGCAGGGGCGGCACTCCATTACCTGGCTGAGACGCAACACGACAGGGTTCAGCACATCTGTAAACTCAGTCGCATTGAGGAGGATCATTATGTGTGGCTCGACCGTTTCACCATCAGGAACCTGGAACTTCTCAGTTCTGCCAATGAGAACGCAAAGACGCTTTTCGATGTACTCGACCATACCGTGTCGCCAATGGGAGCAAGGCAGTTGCGGCGGTGGATGATCCTGCCCCTCAAAAATCGTTTACCCATTGAGGAACGGCTTGATGCAGTGGATTTTTTTACAAAAAATTCTGCACTGACCGAAGCGATGCGCCATCATTTTCAGCTTATCGGCGACCTTGAGCGACTCATCTCCAAAGTGGCTGTGGCGAGGGTAAACCCCCGCGAGATGGTTTACCTGAAGCGTGCACTGGATTCGATCGAAGCAATAAAAGGCATATGTGGAAATTCCGGGAATAAGGGCATGCAGAAAACAGGGGAGCAACTCAATATCTGTCACCTCGTGAGGGAACGTATTGAACGCGAGATAAACCCCGACCCGCCGGCCTTGGCCATCAAGGGAAATATCATAGCCTCAGGGGTGGATGAAACACTCGACGACCTGCGTAAGGTGGCTGGTTCCGGGAAGGACTATCTGGTACAAATTCAACAACGGGAGACTGCTCGTACCGGGATCAGCTCACTAAAAATAGGTTATACCAACGTTTTCGGCTACTACCTCGAAGTGACAAATGCACATAAAGAGAAGGTTCCCGAGGATTGGCAACGCAAACAGACGTTGGTGAATGCGGAGCGCTACATCACCCCGGAGTTGAAGGAGTATGAAGAGAAGATCCTGCATGCGGAGGAGCGGATGATGGAGATCGAGCTCAGAATTTATAATGACCTGATCCTTTTTCTTGCCGACTACATCCGGCCCATTCAACTCAATGCCTCGCTCGTGGCACGGCTCGATGTGTTGGTATCTTTTGCCACCAGTGCCACTGCACACCGGTATGTAAGGCCGGAACTCAATGACTCGCTGGTATTGGAGATCAGGAATGGCCGCCACCCGGTTATTGAACAGCAGCTCAAACCGGGCGAACAGTATGTGGCCAACGACGTGACCCTGGACGATAAGAGCCAGCAGATCATCATCCTTACCGGTCCCAATATGTCGGGAAAATCAGCACTGCTTCGGCAAACCGCCCTAATTGTGCTGATGGCCCAGATGGGAAGTTTTGTTCCCGCCGAGGCGGCTATTCTGGGCATTACCGACAAGATATTTACCCGCGTAGGCGCTTCCGACAATATTTCATCCGGAGAATCGACCTTCATGGTGGAGATGAACGAAACTGCCAGCATTCTCAACAATATTTCCAACCGCAGCCTGATCTTACTCGACGAGATCGGCCGGGGTACAAGCACCTACGATGGCATCAGCATTGCCTGGGCTATTGCGGAATATCTGCATCAACACCCGCTGTATCACCCAAAAGTTTTATTTGCCACACATTACCATGAACTCAACGAAATGGCGAGTCTGATGCCCCGGATCCGAAACTGCCACATCGGCGTGAAGGAGGTTGGTAATCAGGTGATCTTTTTGCGGAAGCTGTTGCCCGGCGGCAGTGAGCATAGTTTTGGTATTCATGTTGCCAAGATGGCCGGCATGCCTCAATCAGTGCTTGAAAAAGCAAATGAGATGCTGGAGAAACTGGAACGACAGATGAAAGGGGCAGGAGAGGAGCTGCGGGATTCAAAATTCCGTATCCCGCGAGCCGCATCAGATTATCAGCTTAGTTTCATCCAGCTCGACGACCCGCTGCTGCAACAGATCAAGGAAGATATCCTCAACACCGAGATCAACACACTAACCCCGGTGGAGGCGTTGATGAAACTGCATGGCATTAAAAAATTGCTTGAAAAATAGTAGGAGATTTGAAAAATTTCTTTATTTTTGCATCTCAATTTACCATGCGAAAGTAGCTCAGCTGGTAGAGCACGACCTTGCCAAGGTCGGGGTCGCGAGTCCGAATCTCGTCTTTCGCTCCAAGAGAACCCTCAAATATGGAGGGTTTTTTTATCACCACAATAAAAATGCCCTGGTGGTGGAACTGGTAGACACGCAGGACTTAAAATCCTGTGACTTCACGGTCGTGCGGGTTCAAGTCCCGCCCGGGGTACATTTCTGATTCATTGGCAAATGACAATTAAAATTGGGGAAATGGGATAACGATTGGTTCAGCGCGGCCAGTCGTTTTTTTTTGACTACCTTTATCACTCAAAATGTAGTCTATGAAATACGCCATTTCACTATTATTTCTCTCCCTCCAACTCTCCGCTCAGGTATCCTCCGACGTTGCAGTTCGCCTCACCGCCACCATCGATACCACGATCCCCTCCATCACCATCAACTGGCCGCTCGACACGCTGGCCACCTCATACACCGTGTATAAAAAGGCGAAGAGCTCCCCCACCTGGACAGAGATTTACGACCTGCTCCCCGGGAACTTCACCAGCTTTTCTGACCACCTGGTGACAGCCGATTCGAATTACGAATACGGGGTGGAGAAGGTGCTGCCCACACTGACTGCCTATGGCTATATCAACGCCGGCTGGAATATCCATGCGGCCGGCTCTCGTGGTAAACTTATTCTGCTGGTCGACAGCACCCTTTCAGATTCTTTATCGATTGAAATAAAACGCCTAATGACGGATATCTCCGGCGATGGCTGGTCACTCGTCAGGTATGATGTATCACCTTCGGATTCAGTCACCCACATTAAAGCGCTCATTTTGAACGAATATAATGCTGCCCCCGGGGAGGTGAAAGCTTTGCTGATCCTGGGCCATGTTCCGGTTCCGTATTCGGGCGACATCAATCCCGATGGTCATCCCGACCACAAAGGGGCCTGGCCGGCTGACATGTATTATGGCTGTATAAATGGAACATTCACAGATATTTACGTTAACAACCCGGGTGCAAGCCGCCCTGAGAACAGAAATATTCCGGGCGACGGGAAGTTTGACCAAAGCTATTTGTCCTCACCCATCGTGTTGCAGATCGGAAGGGTTGATCTTAGTGATCTGCCCGCCTTTCCTTTTACAGAAGTTGCCCTGATGCGGCGCTACCTGGACAAGGATCATGCATTTCGCAACAAGCTGATCTCAGCCAATCCCCGGGCGCTGATCAACGATAATTTCGGATATTTCGGAGGAGAGGCATTTGCCGCAGACGGGTGGCGTAATTTTGCCCCCTTGCTGGGTGCTGATTCCATTGCGGAACTTCCATATTTCACCACACTTTCGAACCAGAGCTACCTTTGGTCATATGCCTGTGGCGGCGGATGGTATCAAGGAGCGGGTGGAGTTGGCAGTACATCTGATTTTGCCGCTGATACCGTGCAGACAATTTTTTCGATGATGTTTGGTTCCTACTTTGGGGACTGGGACAATGTGGATAATTTTTTACGTGCACCCCTGGCTTCAGCCGACCGGGCCCTTACGAATTGCTGGGCCGGACGACCATTCTGGCAGTTCCACCACATGGCACTTGGAGAGACTGTTGGGTATGGAGCTCAGGTAACACAGAATAACCAGGTGACCTACAACTATAACTATGGTCGCCGTTTTGTTCATATTGCCCTGATGGGCGACCCGACTTTGCGGATGCACATCATTGCTCCGGTTTCAGAGGTTCAGGCAACGGCTTCAGGTCCTCATGTTAACCTTAGCTGGCAGCCCACCACGGACACCGTGCAGGGCTACCATATTTACCGTTCCACCCAACCATTTGGCATGTTCGACCGACTCACTCCACAACCGCTGGCTGCCCTCAGCTTTACCGACAACGCACCGGTAAACGGGATGAACTATTATATGGTAAAGGGAGTAAAGCTCGAACAGTCCCCCAGCGGGAGTTATTTCAATCAGAGTACGGGCATCACCGACTCAGTCAACTTCATTGTTGGGATGAACAACCCGGACCCTGTCCCAGAATTTGAACTCCGTCTGAGTCCTAACCCCTCTGCAGGACAATTCAGGGTGACATTCACCAAAGAGATCCCGCAAACTTTCACGCTCACCATCATCGATCCGGCAGGGAAACTACGCTTTCAGCACAATTACAGCCTCCAGCAAATGCAAAGCAGCCTGACAGTCGATCCCGGAGGCCTGGCAAACGGGGTTTACCTTGTGATCGTAAAAACAGGGGAGAGTTGGGGTGTGAAACGGTTGCAGGTCATCAGGTAACGTTCAATGCGAATCCAGGCCATGCAGCATATAGATCATATGCATGAGGCTGGGCAGGATCTCCGTCATGTATTCGTTGATGGCCCTGACACTACCCGGAAGCGTGAACACAAGCGACTTTCCCATCACGCCAGCGATGGACCGGCTGATGAGGGCGTTGGGTTTTTCGGAGCCATACTTAATCCGGATCATGTCCATAATACCGGGAATCTCCTTGTCGAGCATGGGTCTCACTACATCGGGAGTGAAGTCGCGGGGACCAATACCGGTGCCGCCGGTAGTAACCACCAGGTCGACCAGTTCCTCCTTGGCTTTGTTCAGCAGTTCCTCGAACCTGTGGGGGTCGTCGGGAATCAGTGAAGTGTGGGTAAAGTGATGCATGTGATGCTCGTCGAAGTAGATTTTCATCAGCTCCTTGATTCGTGGACCAGACTTGTCATCATAGACTCCGGCAGAGGCACGGTCGCTAAGCGTGATCACCAGGATACGGAACATCTTGGGGTGATACTCAAGGGAATCACCACTTTTTAAAGAGCCCGGACTCACCACCCGTGCAAAGATGCCCTCCTTAGGCATCACGCAGTTCCCAACCTCCTTAAAAATGGCACAGCTGGTACCGTGGCACTCTTTTCCGATCTGGGTCACCTCCAGTTCGATTTCCCCGCATGTGAACCGGTCGAGCGGATGCGATTTCCACAGCTCCATGCCGGTGGTGGTTATGTTTTCAGCAAACTCCCCGAAGGTGATCTTTCGACCGGCACTCTCCTCAAATTTCGCAATGCTCTCCGTGCCCAGCAAACTCACCTGCCGGTTCCACGGACCCGCATGTGCGTCGCCCTCCACCCCGCGCTGCGTAAGCCGGATAGAGTCAACAGGTTTTTTGATGGTCCCCTTGGCCTCGGAGATATTGACTGATTCAATGATGATGGATTTCATGTTTGCAATTTATAAGTTATAGTCACAGGGTCACAGGGTCACAAAGTGAAATAATTTCCGCATTACCACATTACCTCATTATCACATTTTCGTTTTTTCCAAAAGCCTGATCTCCTCAATCACCATTCCCTTATCCACCGCTTTACACATGTCGTAAATAGTAAGCAATGCAACAGAAACTGCTGTGAGCGCTTCCATCTCAATACCTGTCGGACCGGTACAATGGGCGAGACTGGTCAAAGTAACACCGGTTTCATCGGGAGTGGCCCTCACTTCGAGTTTGGTGATGGCAAGGGGGTGGCACAACGGGATAAGGTCACATGTCCGCTTTCCACCCTGGATGCCGGCGATCTCGGCGACCGTGAGAACATCTCCTTTTTTGAGACCATTTTCTCGGATGAGTTCCAGTGTGGCGGCACTGAGCCGGATGTGTCCGGTAGCCCTGGCTGTTCGCACCTGATCAGGCTTTTCGGTAACATCCACCATGTTGGCTTTGCCTGATTCTGTGACGTGTGTTAGTTTTTTCAGCGTCATTTTCATCCCCCAATATTATGAAATTTATTAACGGCATTGGTGGACCCTTTTTCGGGTTTTAACCCGGTTGCCATTTCCAGGGCTTGCCGGATCCCAAGTTCGCGGGTGCTGAAGTTCAGGTTACTAAAAAGGCACGGACGGATATATCCGTCGGCTGTGATTCTCAAACGGTTGCATTGCATACAATCGCCTCCGTTGCCCCCCTCTACCACGGTAAAGCAACCCGATTCGAGATCCATCTCGTGGATGAACCGCACCTGGAGACCGTTTTCAAGGCAGTACCTTTTCACAGCCAAGGCATCGGGTTCTTCTGAACTCTGCTTTACCACACAATTGATCTTGATCGGATTCAGTCCGGCTTTGCGGGCTGCATCAATTCCACGGAATACCCTTGTTAACTCTCCACCGCGTGTGAGTAGTGCGAATTTTAACGGATCGATGGTATCGAGGCTGATGTTGATTCGGTGCAGTCCGCTTTGAGCCAGTCCTTCGGCAAAATCCTCCAGCAAGATTCCGTTGGTGGTAAGTCCAAAGTCATCAATTCCGGGAATGTCAGCGACCATTGCCACGAAGTCGAGTATCCCTTTGCGCACCAGTGGTTCCCCGCCGGTAATCTTCACTTTGGTAATACCCATTGCGACAGCTTCCGTGATCACCCGGATGAGCTCCTCGTATGGAAGGATGTCAGTATGACTGAGCAGTTTGATCCCCGATTCGGGCATACAGTAGGTGCAGCGCAGGTTGCACCGGTCGGTGACCGATACCCGGAGGTAGTTGATCCGGCGGTTAAAGGAGTCGTACATTGGCATGTTCACCTTTCCTGAGCTCCATGACCCCTATTTCCAGCATGAGCATCGCATCGGCTGAAGCATATGCATTAATGTGTGCCGATCCGTGATAATCGACCGGATGGATCACGCCGTTAGTAATCTTTACCGGGATAAGTGACATTCGCTCAGATCTCCGCCGGCTGAATTTTTCACCGATGGGCAGATTCAGTATCCGGGGCCGGAAAGTATGTCCCATCATTTTATATAATGCTGGCTTTACCATCAGCTCGAACAACACGAACGAAGAGACTGGGTTCCCGGGAAGTCCGAATACCAGTTTATTGCCAATGCGTCCAAATACAGTGGGGCGACCAGGTTGAATGGCAACGCTTTTAAACAGTATTTTAATACCGGCTTCCTGCATGACTGCTGGTACGAAATCAAAATCGCCCATCGACACACCCCCGGTAAGAAGGATCATATCGTTTTGGATCAGTGCATTGTCGATGATTGTCCGGATGGAATCTCCGGTATCGCGGGCAATGCCAGCATAGGTAGGTATTGCCGGAACCTGCATCAGCTGCGACATAAGCTGAATGGCGTTGGAGTTACGGATCTGTGCTCCGGCGGGCTTCTGGACCGGCTCAACCAGCTCATCGCCAGTGGAGATCACCGCCACGCGTGGCAACGAGGCTACACATGGTTCAACTGCCCCCACTGCGGCAAGTACCGCCATCTGGGCAGCCTCAATGCGTTGGCCGGCACTCAATACCGTGTCTCCACGTTTGATATCCTCAGCGATGTAACAGATGTTTGGCGCGGCGGGCTCCTTCAAAAACCTGACTCTTCCGGGCGACAGCAACTCCGTATCTTCTACCATGATCACCCTGTCGGCCCCTGACGGCACCATACCTCCTGTCATGATCCGGGCGCATTCACCTGGCCCAACGGTTCTCAGTGGAACCACACCGGCGTGAATGGTTTCGATGATTTGCATCGATACCCCATATGGTTGTGGAGAAACATTGCAATGATTCTCCACAACCG
>JANXZO010000034.1 GCA_025355465.1 Bacteroidales bacterium | reverse complement strand
TTCTCCTGGTTTGAAAGTTACCGAAGACTCAGTAAAGACTATGAATACCTGACTGATACAAGTGAAACGATGATCCAATTAGCAATGATCAGGCTTATGCTTAACAGAATCGAAAAATAAAATCAAAACAGTTTCTTATTACTAAATTTTTTATACTATCAAATACACGTTTATCAAATATTCCTTTTTCATGCCATGTTTTGAATGCAATTGAACTTGCTGAAAGAAAGCAATTATTAGAAGCTAGAGGTAGATCCATTGCATTATAAGCATGACCTAGACCTTTTAAAGCGATATATAAACTATCCTTACTTTCTTCTTTTGCAAGTTTAAGAATCGACTTTCCAAAATATATAATGCTTTCTTTGTAGCGCTTTGAAACAAATTTCTGTCCTGCCCTTTTTAAAAAAGTCCTGCCTGCTGATAATTCAGAGCTACGTTTTTCATCTATTGCTGCTATTATATCAATAAGGTTATCAAATTCTGAATCATCTGGAAATAATAATCCTAACTCTTCAATTAAATTTTTAAAGGATTCAAAAGGAAAATCTATCATTCCAATACTTAATGAGAAATATCCCGATAACTCCTTAAGATATGCATTTGAAGAAGTATCTTCGTGTTTGGAATCTATTAATTGTTCGATTGCTTTAAAGAATTTTGCCCTTAGTGATGAGCATGGCTTCTCCTCTATGTTAGAAAATTCATCTAAAATCTTATACAAATCCTCTCTTTCTTTCTTAAGATCAACTTTATACGATAATAAATCGCAATTTGCGTCACAAAAACCTCTTAATGAATTGAATAAATTAACATATAACTCAATCTCTGAAATAGATGAAGTCGTAGTGATGTACTTTTTAAATTCAATGTAATCTCCTAAAAACGATGCAAAATCATCAAAATAATAAAGATGAGTCCATGCTTTATGATAATATATTCGAATCCATTGTTTATCTTGATTTAACTTTTTACAGAACCTTACCGCTCTTGCGAATTTACCTTCAATCTCATCTCTAGATTGTTCCATGTTTCTCGAGAGTATTGCAGCATCAAGTGCATCTTCCACCAACTGAAAATCAAATTCAGAGTATCTGTTAGGATTCTGAATTTTTTCTTCAAGATCTTTGAGTATTCTGTTACGTTCAGCGTCATTTTTACCAACAAGTACTTGCTTTTTATTGTATACTTCAGATAAATTAAGTGCATCAATAACGATATCAAATAACTTATCAGAATATATCTTTTCTAAAATCCAAATACCATCAAGAATGACAACATCAACTCCATATTTGGCGATTAAGTCATCCTGGGCTTTCTTTTTACTTTTACTAGAGGGAGTTTGATTTGTAATAAAATATACCCTTGTAAAATCTCTTTTTGAATCGATTATCTTTTTTATATCACTATCAGCCTTTTCTTTCCATGTTTTTTTTGCACTAAATGCGAATGCCCATTTTTCATTTTTCGTCCAACCATTTTCAGGAACAAACCATCTATCAGAAATATCCGATGAAACCGTGTAGGTTTCGGCATCAGTTTTACCGTCTCCACCCCCGGTGGGTCCCACCTGAGGAATTATATTCGGAGTAATAAGTTTTTCGACTAATTTCCTACAAAGCTTTTCAAATTCATCTTGTTTCTGATTAGTTGTGATTTGTGCTAATTCATATGCCAACTGTTCCTTGGGTAAAATTGCATCATAAATAATTTCTGAATCTGAGAAGTACTCAGGCCTCGTCATTCTGTAAAAATTCGAAGGCAGCTTGTTTTTATCCTGTTCCATAAATAAGGTTATTCTTAATTGACACAACTATGGTCATTGACATACAAAAATAGAAAACATTATTCATAATGAGACACATAGCAAAAAAAGAAAGAGTTAAAATATTTATAAGACAAAAGCCTGCCGCATTGCTACGACAGGCTCTCTGACAACCTACTTATGAAAACAAAAACGCTCTAAATCATTCTACCGGGGGATTGGGATCCATCAGAAGATCGCCTTCGTAGAAGGCCATGGGCGAACTCTGCTTGCAGAGAAAGCCGAACTTATGACCTTTATCCTTGTCGATCTCTTCGCCCCAGGTCGTATCGATGGTTTCAATGTGCACCAGGTTGCAGGGTTCACCGATAAGGTACCGTTTGTTAGAGGCACAGTTCTGGATGATCACGATCCCTTTGAAGTCAATCCCGAAATTCTGTATCCATTTCTGGACGGACTTCTCAATACCAGGGTAAAATCCCTCCAGGCCGATCTCAAAACCGCCACAATCCTGGTTGGAACCTTTGAGCTTCTTCTGCGAAGGTTTTATGGTGCCCTGGGTCATATAGAAACTGTGCATGAATTTACCGGTGAGCAGTTGGATGTCATCGGCAATGGTTACTCCGTCAGCATCTCTTTGCGGGAAAGTGGTCCAGTCGATATCCTTTTCCAGGATCAGGATGATCTCGGATTTGATTCCGCCACCGCCGCCGGCGTTTCTTACGCTGGGCTTGAATAGGTCAAACAGTGATATACTCATGGTTTTTCTTTTTAATGATTAAGCGGGAACATAAGCGAATACAGCCTCTTCGATCCCGAAGCCAACGGATTCGTACCAGTCTGCAAAAACCTTGATCTGACGGTCAACACTCTCGACAGATATGCTGGAAGCGCCGCTGTTACGGTTCATCAGACGGATGAAATTCTCTTTCGGTGTGGTGAAAATCACATCTTCGCCAGCCATTGAAGGAAGCGAGGTCAGAGTAAGGTTTGTTCCTTCAAGAAGGGTTTTCATCCCGTCATAGTTCGTGTCGGTGCCATGAAGATCCCGGCGTTTGCGGTGATATGCAGAGAACCATTTGCGGGAAAGGAAGATGTTCATCGACATATCCTTGTAAAGATCCCCGACCTGCTCCCCAAAGGATTCAAGCTGATCGAAGATATTATCAGCGGTCAGAGGCTCCAGCTGGATGAAGTTGATGTTGGAATTCCCCTGGGTATGCTTGTGCTTGAGGATCGTGACAAAGCCATCCATAGATAGACCCAGTGCCTGTGCGGTTCCTTCCACTGGAGCAACATAGGTTCCTTTGCCGATCAGAGCCAGTTCCCGGTTATCATTGACCTTCGGGATGATCAACTGTTCGATGATGTATTTGGAGATCGGCCAGGCTTTGCGGTCGATCGACTCATCACCCATGAACCCGAGCCATGAATCCATGATCTCGTCCGGATAGAATGAAAGATCGATCTTGTGCCGGCGCTGCATGATCTCGACAGGAGTAAATGCAGCTTTCCCTTTCGGGGTCCAGCCCTCCTGGAATCCCTGGACAAGATCGGAGATCACAGCCTTGGATGCACGGTAAACCAAATCCTGCGACTGCTTGGTGGTCATGAAGGTTTCGGAGTATGTCGGCTGGGTCAACAGTCGCAGGATATCCTTCTGGTTCGTTCCGACGTACGTCCCGAATGCGGCTTTAAGCTGGGCTAATGAAATTGTTTCGGCCATGGGTTCAAAAATTTATTGTTAAAAATTATGAGCAGAAATCATCTGCGATTTTATCGTGTGCATACACCGGTTCTTCGGCGCCACTTTCAATCTTGTCTGCATCTTTTGCAGCAACGATCGGGAGTGCGGCATCTTCCTGCTGAAGTGCCAGAAGAGTTGCTTTTGTGTCCGCATGACTTTTCTGTTCATCTGCAAGCAATGTTTCCAATTCCTGGTTCCGGGTCATCACATTTCCCAGCTCGTCATTGAGCTGTTGAACCCTCTCTACAGTCAGCTCCTGTGCTTCAAGGTTGGAAGGATCCATTTTAAAATAGCTCTGAATAGCTTTCCAGGTCTCTTTGATTTTCATATTTTCAGGATTATTGGTTTCAGTTTCAATTGAAAATTCTTTGGTAACAGGCGCTAATGCCGATGCCACTGATATCGCATATTCCAGTGATCCGATCTCATCGATCAGCCTCAGGGCCATGGCTTCGGGGGCAAAGTAGATTTTGCCGCTGAGGGTTCCATCTTCGACTCCGGAACGGTTTGCTTTGATGGTCGATAAAAATTTGGCATTGATCACATCCAGGACGTTTTGCTGGTAGGGCTTGTAATTCCCGTCGAGTACATGGTTAATGTCTTTGTTCTTGTCCACCGAAAGGGTTGCATAGACTTCATGGAATTTCACCCCTTGCGATTCGAAATAGGGCTGCAGGTCTTCGATCAGGAGCATTGTTCCAATGGAACCGATGCGGTCAAGGTCTGAACTGGCGATGATTTTTAAGGCACCGGATATAATCCAGTAAGCGGCACTGGCAGCCATTCCTTCGATAAAAGCGACGACCGGTGTAGCACAGGATTTGATTGTTTCCGAAAGCAGATCGGTATAGGTGACCTGGCCGCCCGGACTGTCCACGACCAGGACAATGCTGCAAATATTGGGATTGGCATCTGCCGATTTGATCTCCTGCATGATCGACTGTGTTCCCCTGGGGCCGCAGCTCTGGTCATATTTGAAGATCTCCGAGCGGATCGGTACCACTGCGACCGACCTTTCAGGAATGTTTCCGTCGGAAAAACCGAACCGTTGGGGTTCATCTGCTCCCATTCCGAGAATATAGGATCGGTTACGCTCTCTGGCCAGTGACGAATCCCCATCAGAAAACCGCTCTCCTTTGATCAGGGAAAGCAGCATCGAAGCATAAGCATTCGATCTTTCTTTGGAGATCAACCATGGGCTAGAAAAGATTTCGGCTAAAACGGGATTCATCGCATCCTAAAGTTCAGGATACAATATTATAATGGTATCGGCGGCAAATAAAGGACTGAAAAGAAAAACAGGTCAATCCTGGTTTTCATCATCAGGAATGGGACCATAAGGATCCAAGTAGTAAGCGGCTGGATGGAAAAACTCGCCCGAAAATAAAAGTTCATAGCCATTAAAACCCTCCATGGCTGCCGGCTTGAGAATCTTGCTGGTCACTTTCATCGGGCAATCCATGGTTCCGAAAATCCGGATTGTACCGTTTTTATCCCCTGATTTGATGATCAGCCGGCGACCCGTTATGGCATAAAGTATCTTTTCTACCGGCGACCGGTCTTTGGGAACAAGGATCTTCAATTTGTAAAGATACTTCATCCCGGCAGGTGTATCCTGCTGCTCGGATTCAAGCTGGGTGGTTTCCGGGGTGCCATAAATAGCATTCCAGGATTTGCCAGGCTTTGGTGCGATCAGGCAACTGAGAGTGGCAAGGTTGAAACTGAATATGCCAACATCCTCCCTGAAAATCCAGCTTATTGAATTCAGTCCGCCAATATTGATTCCGGTATGCCGGGAAATATTTCCCATCTCAATCGAGCGTTAAAAAAACACAGTGACAATCCGGGGACATTTCAGAGAAAAATCCTGAGCAATTTTTTTTGCTTTTTATCCGGTTGCGTTTTCGGTAATAATCCTTTTTCAACATTTCGTAATTGATGTTGGAGAACGTGACGTTGTAGTCGAAGCAGAACTGGAGGATGCACTTCTTAAATGACTTGTAGAATCTCACCTTATCGTCCATGTATTGAAAGAAAAGCTCTTTAAAGTACCATTCCAGGTACGATTCAAAGATTTCCTGGTTGCGGGGCGATATCCAAAGGTTTGATTTTACCCAGAGATCCTCGTAATAAGGTAAGCTGAACGTGATATATTCCGGGCCCTTCCGAAAATCGGGCATGACACCGCGTGGCCTGATCTCAAGCAAAGGTTTTAAGAGTTTCCCGATCAGGTTTGTTCTTGAAGCCCGGGTACTGTTGAGCGAGCAGACCAGGTATTCCTGGAGGTATGGCTTCAACTTTACGGTGATTGTCGGATTTTCATCTTTCTTCATGAGGCAAAAATAGAATTGGTTTGTTGAGTAATAAAGGTCACATCGGTTTCACAAAAACCATTTCATGATCAAGGAATGGCTTTAGAATTTGGCTCTTGGTGTACTCCCGGATGTAATGAACCTCAAAGTGCGGTTGGTCGGCACGCTGGATCAGGTACTGCATCCCTACTTTCTTCTTCCCCCGGATATGAAAATCATCCATGGTTGCCAGCCGGAACCCCTCTGGCAATTCTTCGTAATATTCCCAGCCGAAGCGATCAATTTTCATTTTTTCTGTGTGTTCCATCAGGGGTCATTTAGCGTGTCAACGTGACAACGTGCCAACAAAGGCCGTATTTAAAAAGCTAATCCATTGATAACATGACAAGCTGAATCCGGTTGGCACAAAATTATGGACTTTGGCACCTGTTTAAAGTGCCAACGGCCAAGGGAACAAGAATGAAAGATGTGCCAACAGGTGTCAACGGAATATTTCTGTGCCAACAACAAACGGAAAGCATAATAATTTGATTTATAAGATTATATTAATTCATTTTGTTGATTGTTGGCACGTTGGCACGTTGGCACCGACTTTGCCGGAATGTTTTAATGTCTGAATTTTAAAATGGGAACTCCTGTTGTTCCGGTGTTGATTCCGGCAAATCTTCCTGCTCTGTCAAATCCATTGAAGTCTGCTCAGGGGTTTTGAACCTTTCAAGGTCGATCCCCATGGCTTCAATCATTTTATAATCCAAGGCAATGCAGCTCGTAACACGCTCAGCTTTCTGGATTACCTTTCCATTGTTGCCAGTGACCGGATCCGTCTCCCATGATTCTACCTGGTAAATAAACCGATGACCTTTAACGGCGCCTATGTATGCAGGATGATCCTTCAGATACATCCGAAGAGCGTTGAGTTTCAAACTTTCAGCGCTGTGCATTTTCTGATAAATCTGAATGACATCGTTGACGATCAGGTACAGAATTTTCTTTTCCTGGCCATCCCAATGCTTTTCTTCAGTTTCTGTGCGGGATATTCGCAGGGTCACCCGCTTTTCTGTGGAAATATCAAATTCTCTTCCGGAAATTACTTGCCCCTGAGCGTATAGCATGGAGATCGTATCGAAAAATACCGATAGCTTATTACTGGTGCTCAGGTCTTCGCTCTGGCGGATGATCTGCCGTTTTGCATCTTCATAAAAAACGTCGAAAGAGAAAGGCAGCGGAAGTTCCGGAACATGATTCTCCCAGAATTTCGCCATAGCTATAAACAGGCTCACGGTATTGATCATCCGGGTTTGATACGTGCCGCCTTCCTTGCGGATATCTTCCTTTACCTTTTTCTGGAATTCACGCATGTAGGCGGCAAAGTACTTCTGCACCAATGGCCTCCGTTTGATAATCTCCATGGCGATGTTCGACAGCCCATCCCGCTCACGGCCCTTCAGGTCGGTGTACAAGTTTACCTCTTCATCTGTCCAGTTATCCTTCTTAGGAACATGTTTCTGAACAACCCGGTTTCCCAGGGCGCCATCGTCACGCTCCGGACCGTCCTGTCCCAGAAGAAGCGGGCAGGCATAAATTTTCGACACGTCAATATCCTTGCTGGTGGCATCCTTGCGTTTCTGTTTTCCTTCATTATCATAGACTGCTGCCTTCAAACCCTGGAATTTCACGTCCGATATCTGGTAATCGTTGTATTCTTCATAGATCACCGGGATATCCCTGAATCGCTCAAGGCTTGTAAAGAATGCAGCGTCTGTACCCGAGTTCAGGTTGAACAAAGGAGCGCCGTACATGAACGGGGCACGGATACTCTCGGCAATCTTTGATTTGCCGGATTCCGTCGGGCCAATAAAAAAAAGCGCGGTAAAGAACCGTTCGATCGGGAAAATGATTGAACGGTTAACGCTGAGCAGGGTGAACAACAGCGCCCACATACCATTGTTATTATAGGTATAGACCTTGCACATCAATTCCGCCCATTGCTTCCATGAGGTTCGCTGCTCAGGTTTATAGACCAGGAACCGGTCATATTCGTACTTGTCATTGTCAAGCCGTTGATCCTTATAGATTTTTGAAAAGGCTGGCAAATAGTAGGTTTCTGTCTTGAATTTCACCAGGCCGAGTTCATCAACCGGGGTGAAGGTATTATCCGCGATGATCCCGTTGCTGAAGGCAAAAAAGCCTTCCGGCTGCATCCCGAATATTGAAAGTTCATGGCATTTGGGAAACTGCAAGGCAATGCTTTCAAGGATTTTTTCGTGATGGAACTGTTTGCCATTGGTGAATATATAGGCGCCAAGCCCCCAGAGGAACCGTTTGAACGGACCAATTTCAATCATGTCATTACTCTTGAATTCAACATATTCCTCCTTGTTGAGTTCACTGTGATACAGCTTGATGAACCGTTTATTCTTGATTGGGTCGGGATCCTGAACCTGGAACAGAGGTTCCATGTAGAAGTTCCCGACCTTGACCAGTGTGTTATCGAGCGTGCGGAATACGTAGAATATTTTATTTCCCGCAGTATTCTGAGCAGCGAAGAAGCCATACCGTTGAAAAAATCCCTGATCAACATATTCCGGCAGGTGGGCGATATCAAAGACAAATTGCTGATCATCGATGACGACATGTTCATGCTGCTGAACGGCAAGGTTCTTGCGCTTTTCAACATAGGGGCGCAGCACCTTTGAAAATGCTCCCTGGGTAAGGCCGAATTTCTTGGCAATTTCATTGGTCTTGATGTGGATGATCGTATTGTCGAGCTTTGATAGGAATTCCGCCACCATTTCAACAAACTTCTTTGAACGCTTTGTTTCCGGTTGGCGCATCAATTTATAGGTCAGTCCCCGAACATAATAATCCAGGAAATCGATATAGACCGGCGCCTGAGGATCATCGCCTGACTCATCCACACTGCCATCTTCCCGAACTTCGACCCGTAATCCCTGCTCTGTAAGAAGTCTGCCGGCTTCGGCCATCGGCAATTCGGCATCATGCTCATCGATCACCCCGCTTAGTCCGTCGATCTTGATATTCCGGGTCAGTTTCGATAATCGGAAAAGGTCATCTTTCTTCAATGTGCCGGCAGGAAGACTGATAGCGTTTTCTTTCCCTTCAGCATGATAGGATACCACCATTGCCGGATCAGAAAGTAATATAGCGAAGCCGCTTTCGGCAATCATATCTGTCGAAGCATCCAGTCCATAAAAGCCCTGCTCCTGAATTTCAACTTTTGGCAATTGCTTTTTTACGTTCCGTTTCAGATCTTCCGGACTGACATCAAGTTTTTTCGAAATTTCAGCGATCAGGTACCCCCGGGTCTCTTCATCGCCGATCAGTGATATTTGCGAAACCAGTTCCTTTACCAGCCGGGCTTTCTGAAGCAGGTCATTCTCGATGGCATCCTTTACCATATCTGTCCGGAACGAGACAATATCCTTGCGGTTATCTTCGATGTACGCTCTAAGTTGATCAGCGCCATGCTTTGTCACATACGAATCGGGGTCCTCCCCTTCGGGCATTACCACCAGATAAACATCAAGACCCAACTGCAGGGGGATTTTGATATTTGATACACTGGCTTGTATCCCTGCTGGATCGCCGTCATAGACGAAGGTCAGGCAATTGGTAAGGGATAGGATCATCTTCACCTGGTCTTCGCTCAGGGCGGTCCCGGAACCGGCAACCACGTTCCTTATACCGGCCAGGTGCCAGCTTATCAAATCAGTTTGACCTTCCACCAGCAGGCATTCGTTCTCCTTCATGATCTCCTTTTTGGACTGGTAAAGGCCATAAAGGAACCTGCTCTTTTTGAAGACTTCAGTTTCCGGGCTGTTCAGGTACTTGGGTTTATCCTTCTCCGCATTGATCAGCCGACCGGTAAAACCGATCACCCTTCCGGAACGGTCAAAAAACGGGAACATGATGCGCCGGGTGAAAGCATCGTAGTATTTTCCTTGTTCGTTTTTCCTGATCAATCCGGCGTTGAGCAGAATTTCGTCTGTGTACCCTGCCTGATGAGCTGCGCGGAAAAGGTCATTACCACTTTCTGCATAACCGATTTCAAAAATGTCGATCGCTTTTTCAAGGCCACGTTGCTGTAAATATTCAACTGCCTGATTTACAAGAGGGGCAATTGGGGGCATTTGGTTGGGAGTACTCCCTATATTCGATTTGAAATGATCTTTTGCCCATTTCAGAACAGCAAAAATTCCGTCACGTCGTTTTTCCGCCTCGGAATACTCAGCATCAGAACCATTCAGCCGAATCGGAATTTTATAGAGATTAGCGATATAAGTCAGCGCTTCTGTAAAGCTCATCGCTTCATGTTCCCGAAGGAACTCGATGGCATCACCGGATTTGCCGCAGCCGAAGCATTTGAAAGTTCCCCTGGCAGGGTTGACTATAAAACTGGGAGTTTTTTCGTTATGGAAAGGGCAGCAGCCGGTATAGTTGATCCCTTTCTTCTTAAGGGTGAGGAAGTCACCCAGTATATCGGTTATCTGTATTGCATTTTTGATTTCTTCAGAATTCACTATCATTTTGATGTCTCCGGTATTTTAGGATAAAGTTCATTTTAGAGTAAGGGAATGTTTACTCAGAATCATCCTGATGGAGTGCATCATCAATGGCATTAAGAAGTTCACCTATTCGTTCTATCTGGTTAGCTATATGATGTAAATGGTTTACCATTTCATCAATGTAACTCTTGAAATCAGACTGATTCATAGCTGTTGTTTCGGGAACCCATAGCTTAATCTCAGGCTGTCTTGCTATTACTTCTTTCAAGGCATCTCTGATAATGATCAGATCACCCTGGCTCATATTTGAGAATGATTTCATTTACTGATGATTATTGATTACTTTAAACACAGATTTCAAGACAATTAACACATGGTAAAGGTCAAAACCCTTTGACTTTTGGCATCAAACCACCTTCTTCAATCAGTTGCCGTGTCTTTACAACATCAACCAGGTAATGCTTTCTGCTTTTAGTAACTGACAATACGGATACAGGGATTGTTCCTGCATCAGCCAAAACTCTGATTCGTGATTGTGGAATGCCAAGCGTTTTAGACGCTTCAGGAATCTTCTGCCATCGTTTAGGAGCTGCTATTTCCAGGGCAAGACGGATGTTTCTCAGTTCTGTTAAGATCAATTCTTCGTTACTCATAAAATGTCGTAGTTTATTTTTTTGGCAAATGTATTTATTATTCATAAACTTAATTACTAATTATTAAATTTTTGAAATATTAACCATACCTAACTGATTACATGTATTTTAAATATTTATCGTCAAGTAAATAAGACTAAATAGTACAATTTACTTGACAAATGACATCAAATAGTTTACTTTTGTGCAATTAATTAACACCATTTTAATAATATTTGGAAAAATGAAAGTCGATGGTAGGAAGATCAAGACCCTGTTAACTCAAATCGGGTCATCCCAGAAAGAGCTTTCAAAATATTGTAAGATCAATACGGCAACGGTCAGCAAACTTATCAAGTCTGGTCACACCAGTGAGGCTAATACCCGTCTGATAGCGAATTTCCTAAAAGTAAATCTGAATGAGATAGCGACCTTTGAGAATGGTGACCCTATAACTGTACCTGCTGCAGAGGTAGTTTACATCAAAGATCCTGAATCCGAAAAGCAGATACTGGAATTGACGGACAAGGTAAAGGATTTAAAGAAGATCATTGAATTGCAGGAACAACTCATAAAATCGCTCAGGGAGCAATCATAAAACAGGGAGGGTTAGAATCCAAGTGGGATCATTGGTTCGAATCACTTTGGGATCATAACCCTCAAAAAACATAATTTACCTTTCTTTTCCAAAGTGATTCGAGCAAATTACCCTTGTATTTCTAAAGTGAATGTACGAAATTTGCCCTGTATTTTTAAAATGAGGCTATGGAAAGGTTATTCACCCTTAAGTTAAAAGAATGGGGAAGTACCCCAAAGAGAAAGCCACTCATCATCCGGGGGGCACGGCAGGTTGGAAAATCGTACACGGTATCGGACTTTGGTAAAACACATTTTAATGGAAAGATCCATACGGTTGATTTTGAAAAGCATCCTGAATGGATCGGCGTTTTTGAGAAAAACCTTGACCCGGTCCGGATCATTAGTGAATTGGAGCTCCTGTTGAATACATCCATAAACACGGATATGGATTTATTATTTTTTGATGAGATCCAGGTAGCGCCGAAAGCAATCATGTCATTACGGTATTTCTATGAAGAGATGCCTGAAATGCATTTAATCGCAGCCGGATCACTTCTTGAATTCACCATGCAGAAGATATCTTTTCCGGTCGGAAGGGTGAGCATATTAAATATGGCACCCATGAACTTCTATGAATTTTTGAGAAATACCGGTAAAGAGAAACTGGCTGATCTCCTTCTTGAAAAACCTGTAAAACTTTCGGACCCGATTCATACCTCGCTACTCGACGCTCTGAGACAATACATGTTTATCGGAGGTATGCCCGAATGTGTCGATCTGTGGCGGAATTCCAATAGCATGACTGAGGTTTTTAAGGTTCAGAATGATCTTATGGAAACCTATCGCCAGGATTTCTCAAAATATTCACCCTATACTGACAAAAGAAGTCTTAATCATGCATTAAGCTCAATTGCAAAAAATATCGGACACCAGGTTAAATATTCAAGTTTATCCGAAGAATTCACGGGTCCTACCAATAAGAAGGCGTTGGAATTACTTTCGCTTGCCCGGGTAATCACCAGGATATCTTCGGCTTCTGTCGCCTCGCTGCCATTCGAAAACACGGCTTCGGAGAAGAAATTTAAGGCTTTGCTCGTGGACATTGGGTTAATGAGGTCGCTTAACAATCTTCCACCCGATGTTGAATACACTAAAAATGATCTCTTATCCATGTATAACGGGGCACTTGCCGAACAGTTTGCCGGACAAGAATTTCTTTCATCCGGAAGAGACAAGCTTTATTATTGGGCTAGGGAAGCAAAAAGCAGTTCTTCAGAAGTAGATTTTATCTTATCAAAGAAGAATAAGATCTTTCCGGTAGAGATTAAAGGCGGAGCAGCAGGGAAATTAAGGAGTATGCACCTGCTGCTGGATAAATACCCGCATATTGAAACAGGATATGTATTATCAACAGCCCCATACGGAGAGCTTCGCGAACAGAAACTGATATTCCTGCCATTGTATTATGCATATTCGTTGGCGGGAGGCCAATGAATTTTAAAAATAACGAAAATCTGGTACCGTTAAAAATTGACTCTCTGGAAAGTTCAGATACATCGGCAAAGCAAAAAATCGTTCGAGCCCCAGGCTGATCACGAAGGAGGCTTAACGGCCTCCTTTTTTTATGCCTGATTTTCAACATCATTATAGTATTTACAAGGGTTTCAAGGTATCTTCTTTTTTTATTTCGTTCATTAAATAAAGTTAAATAATGCGTAATATTGCACTATTCCTGATACAAAGTTGATACAAAAAGTGATACAAAATTGATACATAATTGATGCTATTATGAGAAACTATTCTACCTATAAAATTGTTTGGGATCGTAGAGGAAGCAAAGGGATTGCACCTGTTGAGATTGAAATACATCTTCCTGATGGTACCCGTAAATATGTTGCTACGGGACTAAAAATACCTGCAAATGAATGGGATGCCAAATCCCGGCAAATTACCAACAGTCCATTTGCAACTAAACTGAATAATCAAATCTCAGATAAGGTTGGAAAGATCAGGGCGCATGAGCTTATCCTGATTGACAGTAACAGACTACTAACCGGAAATGAAGTCAATATCGCCCTGGAAAAGAAAGCTGCGGGATCATTTTTGGCCTTTATGCGTGATCAGATAGCAGCAAGGAATGATATTGCCAGCGGCACCAGATACTTGCACACCAGAGTTGCAAACAGACTGGAACAGCATGGCATTAAACAGTTCACAGATCTTACTTATATTAATATTGTTTCCTTTGACCAGTTCATTTCAAAGGAATTAAAAGCACAGCCCTCTATTGCTAAACATCACCAGGTGGTAAAAACCTATGTCAATATGGCCACCAAGGCAAACCTTTTAGCTTATGGAGCTAATCCTTATTTGAAATTTACATTTAGCAAGGGAAAGAATAAAATTAGAACACGTTTGGACGATAATGAGATTGAAACATTGATAAAAAAACCAGCATCGATGACGAGGGATTGTGCGGTTTTTCAGCTTTTTACAGGAATCACACATAAAGTGGATTTTACGCTCTAATTGACCCCTCTTGTACGCTTCAAATTGACCCCCCAAAGTTAACTGGCCTGTTTCAACATTTATCATACGCGAGAATGCCATAAGCAAAGTTAAACTTTATTGCATTGTTATGATATTCATTTCCTTTTTCATTCCGTATCGTTTTCTCAAAGATTCTCCGTTAAGCTCGATCCTGTGGGCATCATGGACAATGCGGTCAAGAATGGCGTCAGCAATGGTTTGTTCCCCGATAATGTCGTACCAGTTTACCACCGGCAGTTGGGAGGTAATGATCGTTGAGCGTTTGCCGTGACGGTCTTCCATGATTTCAAGCAGCATGTTGCGGTTCTGGCTGTCCAACGGCTGCAGGCCAAAATCATCAATGATAAGCAGATCCTGCTTTTCTATACGGGCAATTTCTTTCACATAAGATCCATCCGCCCGGGACATCTTGAGTTTAGAAAACAGTTTTGCAGCATTGGTGTACAAGACCGAATGTCCGAGCATGCATGCCTGATTACCCAGGGCTGAAGCAACAAAGCTCTTGCCTATACCGGTGCTTCCCGTTATTAGTATGTTCTCGTGCTTGTCGATAAAGCTGCCGTCTGCAAAGCGCATCATCATGTTTTTATCCAGGTTGCGGTCAATGTCAAAATGAAGCTGTTCAACATTTGCCTTGTAGCGGAACTTGGCTTGCAGGATGTGCCGTTCAATGCGGCGGTTGCTTCGATCATCGTATTCGGATTCTATCAAAAAGGCAATCAGTTCATCGGCAGTGAGGGCATTTAATTGTCCTGATTCCAGGCTGGTCTTAAATGCCCGGTGCATACCATGGAACTTCATTCGTCGCATCTTGTCAAGGGTTTGATCATTCATAGCGTTTGTTTTTAGATGATTAAACAAAATAGGATTCTCCCCGGATGTTTTCATGGGCCGGTAACAGCGTCTGTGCCAGGGGATCTGGTACCTCTTCCAGGTCCAGTTTCTTTTCAAGGATGGTCTTTACGATCTTGTAATTGTAAAGGCCATACTCCATGGCTCTGCGGCAGGCGTTGTTCAGCCGTTCCGGACCCACTTTTTTGCTAAAGTTTAATACCCCGGCGCAGGATTTAAACGACTGGTCTGGATGCTGGGGCTTCTGAAGGATCTTGATTACAAGGTCTTTCACATCAGGGCCGATGACAGCGGCACGTTCTATCATCCTTTCTGGGGTCCAGTCCTTGCGGTACTGGTGCTGTGGGGCATGGAAAGCTTCGGTGGTCGTAAAGTCAAACGGCGTGCGGTCTCTCGGATAGGTTGCAATGCAGTCGTAGCGGTGAAAGATATCTACACGGGTACCGCTATAGAGAACCGTGACTTTCTTATTCTTGAACTCATAGGGAACGTGATAATAATGTTTATCCTCACTCAGGGCTGCATATCCCATCCTGGACACGGTAACCACCCTGCGCTTTTTAAACTCGTAGCCAATCGCCGGCAATGGTTGCAGAGCCTCCTTTTCGATCTCGTCGAACAGTTGCCGGCGGCTATAGTCCCTGCCGGTCAGCGCTTTGTTATTGTGTTCCTCCAGCAGTCCTCTGATAACCTGGTTCAACTCTTCCAATGAATGGATCATATCCAGTTTGAGCATGGCATAGATGCGCGTGTACATGATTTTGACCACACCTTCCACCAGGGCCTTGTAACGGGGACGATACGCCTTTGCAGGCAGTGCCGTCATGGCGTAATGTTCGCAAAAATCCTCAAAGGCTTCGTTCAGCGATGGCTCATATTTATCGGTTTTTGTCACCGCCGATTTAAGATTATCCGGCACAATGGCCATCGGAACCCCGCCAATATATTGCAGGGAACGCTCACAAGAGCTGATAAAATCTTCTTTCTGCTGCGTCATGGTCGCTTCCACGTAGGTCAGTTGGCTGGCTCCCAGGATGGCCAAAAAGACCTCTACATACATGATCTCACCGGTCTGCGGGTCAACAAAATACAGCTTCTCGCCCGCATAATCCACATACACCTTATCACCGGCCTTGTGGTCAATGTGCATGACCGAATCAACCTTGCTAATCCAGCTTCTGTAATGTTTACAGAACTGTGTAAACCCGAAGGCATTGCCGTGGGTTTTCTGATATTCCGCCCACAACATCCCCCGGGTAACACCTCGTCGTTTCAACCCTTTGTCGACCTTAGGAAAAAACTCATGCAACTGATCCAGCCTTTCTGAAGGCTCCTTTGGCACTTCCTTGATAAAATGCTTCTCCAGTTCGCTGTCGCTGAGTTTGCTCAGCTCATCCCACGGAATGTTCAATGACCTGAATATCAGAAGGTACTTCCTGATCGTGTTGCGCGCAACACCGGTCTGTTCACTAATGGCTTTTTTACCTTTCTTTTGAAAGTAAAGCCGCAATAAATGTCGTATCTTACTCATAGTTATCGGATTGTTTGCCATGGCATTCAATGTTGATTTGCCATCAACATTAAGCAAACTTGCCTTAAGATATGATATCTGTTTTCAGGGGGTCAATTTGCCCCGTAATGAGGGGGTCAATTTGGAGCGTTTTCAGGGGGTCAACTTAAAACGTACGATGGGGGTCAGTATGTGCGTATTTTCCACACTGGTGCTGAGTTAATCGGGAAAATCAAGGCAAACTGGAGGGGAAAGTGATGAAGGTAGCAGGTGGGGGTCATGATTTTTATGGAGGGAAATATCCTGCAGACTGGTGGTTTTGAAAATTATCCTGGTATGGCTTGGAAACAAAGGAAAGGGGATGACTTTTGAAGTTTGACGAATAACAAACACATTTATCACCAGGAAATAAGGAGAACTAGACTGTGTAATGTGGCAATAAATAATCCCGGAACCACTGGGGTAGTCGACCAACTTTGGTTTTCAGATTGCCCTCAAATACTTCTGCAACCAATTTAATTTGTTGTTTTCCGGAATTATCAAAAATATAGGCTCTGTAAACAAGTCCAATTGCCGGAATTAACAACTTGAGTGTCCTGTTAAATCTGTCCCTGACTCGGTTATCTTCAACCGGATGCCCGCCTTTGAATACTCTATTTGCAACCCTGCCTATATTAATATCAGGATTCTCTGTACAAACGAAATAAAGATAAGTGCGGTATCCCAATGAATTTGCAAACCGAATTGCTTCGAGTTTTGATTCGTGGCTCATCACGGTCTCTAAAGAAAATGAGCGGTTATTTTGGAACAACAATGATCTAACGAAAGCTGCGGCATAAGATGCCTCATAACTATGAGACTGTTTTGTGCGATCTACGATAAAATTTTCTCGTATTTCGATATCAATGGATCCACCTTCTGATGTTGCTTTTTCAACCAAAGATTTTGCCTCAATAGTTAACGAGAAAATATCCAGATCTGCCTGAGTTGCCTTAATCCCAATAGCTGTCAGGTCAATCAGTCCACCTTTGGTCAGCTGCTGCTCGTATTCATCAGCATTTATAAAATATCCAGGATCGTAGCGCTTAGTAAATGCTTTGAACAAAGTCGTTTTACCTGAACCGTTTGGGCCAGCAAACACCCGGAGCCGAGTTTTATCGTTCATGTAAGATTGTACCTTTCGGAATTTGCCATCCCTTTTTCTGTGTTTTTTTCCTATTGGCAAGAGTCTCTGAAATCCTCACCTTAATCCCATTGGCATCTTCCTTGAAAATAACCCCCTTTTCCATATAGATAATCTCCAATCCTAATGCTTTAGACTCCCTGATGGCATTGAGCGCTCCCTCCTTTCCTATCTTTATGAGGATGGCTGTCTGTCTGTAGTCTCCACGGAAGGTCTTTTTTTTATTATTCTTTAGTTCATCTGGTTTTACTACCAATTCCATAACTGGTTTATCCACAGGGACCAGATTAGCTTTCTTTTTCGATCGTGGTGCTGCCATATTCAGTTCAAAATATTATTCAAATTTACGGATAAAATACCGTTAACCCTAAAAACAAAGAAAGTCCCTTGACTCTTTTTTTAAGCAGAAAGCACAATTTCCTTTCAAATCGACAGAATGTATCCACCGAATTTAATGAACAATGGGAGATAGAACCTGTCTGACAAATTTTAATATCACCCTGTTCAACGGGCACAAGAATGAGCGATGAGGCATGGTTTTCCAAGGCTATGAAGAATATCTTTTTAGGATCAACCACGGTACCGGAGATGCCGCCTTCGGAAACTTTCACCGTTTTCATGATCTTATTCGCCCGGTTCAGCAGCAACATCCAGAATTCTTCATAAGGCAACTCGCCGATCAGGGAGTGGAAAACCGTATAGGCATCCTGGCTTCGGGAAATTTTCGGTTTGACCACTACTTCGGCAGCATTTCTTCTGCGGGAGAGCGCAAACATGGAGGCAATCTGGCAGGCACGTTGTTTCCCGATGCCTTTTAATTTCTGCAGGTCAGAGATTCCAAGTTTCCAGAATTCGCGGAGGTTGTTCTGGCATGATGCCATGATTTTCTGAGCAATGTCAAGTGAGTTTTCCTGTGGAGTGCCGGAGCCGATAAGGATGTTGAGCAGTTCTGCATCAGAGAGGCTTGCTGTACCTTTGAGCAATAGCTTTTCGATTGGAATGTCATCTTCTTAGGTCGGTAATAGTAATACACAGTATTCCATGGTGCAAAATGAGCAGGTAACATACGCCATTGACATCCTGTTTTCAGCAAATAGAAAATGGCATTGAAAATTTCTCTTAACTCATGTTTGCGTTTTCGGTTATCGTTTAGGATATTTTCAATAACTTTCCACTGATTTTCGGTTAGATTGGTTGGATAGGTTTGCATCGCTTTATGAATTATGTGGTTAATAATCATAAAGTTACAAACATTTATATAACCATCTAGCTGATTATCAAATAGATGTGAACATTCTTTTCGACAAAACACTCCCTTTTTAAAAAATCAAAACAGTTTCTAAGATCATTCCGCGCGACAGCGCCAGCGATGATGGATATGCAAGTTTAGCCAATCGTACCCATGCGCAAAAAGCAGGCATTGTAAACATTGTGTATAATAAGGTTGTTGGCAGCATGCAGAATATAGTCAGCAGTTTGAACATGGAGACACGGTTGAAAAAATGGCGTAGCGCCATGGAGGCTATCATCTCGAATATTAAACGTGGCTTCAATATACTTACAACTGGAAGGGCTGGGAGCATTTTCAGGCAAAGGTAATCTGGAGTGTCTTGGCATATAACTTAAGGGTGATGACCGAATTGATCCTTGTAAAACTCAGACCTGATCCGCAATTAGTCTAATAGACTGAATGATCAGTAAAAACAAGCGTTTTGCATTATAAACCTAAATTTAGGATGAGAAAGAAGTGTTCAAAAAATCAAAATCCAGCTGATATAAACATGCGGGGCTTGGTTATTAACAGGATGCTGGGCCTGCTTCACTAAAAGATGGCTTTTTGTTGCGAAAAATCCCCGTGCACATCAAAAATCCGGCGGATATCAACAAAATTGGGGACTGTATGGACAGACACTAATTACGATCATTTTATTAATCTCTGTTCTTACAGGATTTGGTCAGAACAATCTGAACACAAAAAAAGTCAGACAAAGCAATGTATACGTAAACGCCCTGGATTCGATCAACAGAACTTACGAACGGTATATCAAACAGGTAAACGATCTTTCTGCTGAGTTATCCGGTATTGAAAAGCAACGTGCTGCTACCTTTCTGGCAGGCACTTACAGCCTGGTGATGGAAAGCTATGTCGACTAGGGAGATCCGGCGGATCCGGATCTGGCCGTCTGGATGTCAAAGTACCGGAAACTTGCAGGCGACAACCCCTACACAATTTATACTCAATCTCCCGTAAATGTGAAATACGAGTACAAACTGTCAGGTAAAATGGGCAATGAAATTTACTTCGGACTGCAGTTGTACAGTCTGAAACAGGGATTCAACCTGCCTTCTGCCAACATTGGACTCAATGATATTAAATTAAACAACGACGGCATCTTTGAAATTTATATCAGTCAGAAAAGGCCGGAAAACGCCAAAAACTGGGTACTGCTTGCCAACGGCGATCATTGTTTTCTGGTACGGCAGTATTTCAGGTACAGGAATGATATCCGGCCTGCAGAACTTAAGATCGAACGGATCGGATCCAGTGTTATTTCAGCCAACGATGCTTTAACAGCCAATCTGGGAAGGCTCAGGAATACCGGCAAAATGCTGGTAATTACATTGCCGGAACAATTGAGATCAATGACATGCTTCGTCAGACATCACTTAATGCATACCCGAAGCCCGGCGAAGCGATTCATCTTCATGGAAACCGCCCAGAAAAGCCTTATATGCATCGTACGTCTTTTACGACCGTTGGTATCAAACACCTGACTACAGAAAAATAAACTGTTTCAGAACTGCCGATGAGTTGGTGTTGAATCCCGACGGATCCTTTGATATTTATATTTCTCCTGAACCAATAAACCATCCTAACTGGATCAACACCGGGGGTTTATATGAGGGATCCTATTCCTCCAGGGATTTTTTAAGCGACAATACAGAATTTCCCACCGTCGAAGTCATTAAAATCAAGGATATTATCAGTAAGTAACTTTATCAAATCAGAAACATCATGAAAAAGATCATCAGCAGTTATATTAATATTATTGGCGGTCAATGTTGTCCGTGCCCAATCTGACTCAGCCAATCTGGCAAAGATCATTAAAGAATCCGGTGTTGACCCGACCAAAGTCCAATCGCGGGCGAGTTACTCCGTTATCATCTGGGATCCATTAGGCCCACCCATTCAGGTCATCAATAAATTTGTATTCAACCTCGGGATCAATCGTTGGAATTTTTCAGTGAAATACGATCTGGTATCCAATTACACGAATGATTCTACAGGCACTTTTCAGACCGGATCGGGAGACATTAAGTTCGGTGCATTGAATGCCTTCTTTGTAAAAGGAAAACATGCGCTCGCCGGAGCAGCAGAGTTGGTGATCCCGACGGGTCGACCTGGTAAAAGGGAGTGCTTATCCGACACTGAGTATCCTTACTGTAAGGATATTCAGTGCTAAATTTAGCAAGTCAGGGTTTTTCTTCGTGCTGGAACCCAGGCCCATTTATGATTTTACTAATAAGAATTTTGACCTGATCATTGCACCCATTATCGGGAAAGCGCTGGGCAAGGGATTCAATCTGGTTTTCCTCTCTGAGTTACCAACCAAAAAAGCCACATGGGAGAGCAAGGGCCCCATGTACCAGGTTGGCATAAGTAAAAGTTTCTAACACCTGTTCTGCAGTCGCACCGGGCGACAGTTCAACCGGTTGATCTATTTCATGATCACCAGTTTCTTGACAGTAAGGTCGTTTCCTGATTTCAAAACGATGTTATAGGTTCCCTGGGGTGCGGAAGAGAGATCAATATCGTACTCTTTTCCTCCGCTGAATTGCTTCTTCAGGTAGAGCTTCCCATTCATATCCTGCACGGTAACCTCAACCAACCCGACGGTTCCGCCGGTAACAACTTTGAATAATCCGCGGTTCGGATTGGGATAAATTTCAAGTTTGCTGCCGGTCTGTTCCTCAATGCCGATCCCTGAGCGGGCCTGGTTTACCGTTACGGTTTGCACGGGCAGACTGGGTACAGTCACGGAGATATTGGCAACGCGTGCCTGATCGGTAGTGTTCACGGTATAATCTGCCACGATGGTACCGTTGCCTGTTCCTGAAGCTGTAACGTTACACCACGAGGCATCGCTGGTCACCGTCCATGATGCGTTTGATGCCACGGCAAAGGCTGTACTTCCGGCAGGTGAACTAACGTTTTGGGTGGGTGGTGTGACCGCAAGTGTTAAAGGTATCCCCTCCTGGGTTACAGTGACCGTGACCGGTACAACTCCATTTGCTGTTGCGGTAATATTGGCAATCCGCGGTGTAGTGGTTATATTTTCGGTATAGGCGGCTGCGATCGTACCATTTCCAATGCCGGAGGCTGTAGGAACACACCATGCTGCATCACTGACCACGCTCCAGGTGGTGTTCGACGTAACACTGAAATCGGCACTGCCGGCGGCTGTTGTAACCGGGTGGTTAGGAGGCGACACAAGCAAAACCGGTACAACACCAGCCTGTGTGAGCGTAACAACAATGGGGACAACGCCGGCTCCGGTAACCGTGATGTTGGCTACTCTTGTGCCTACGACCGGGTTTTCGCTGAATGTCGCAAAGACTGTGTCAGTGTTGATTCCGGCGGGGGTCACGGTGCACCAGGATGCATCTGAAATGACAGTCCAGGTAGTGTTTGAAGTAACCATGTACTGGGCGTTTCCCGGGGCCGTTGCAACATTCTGGTTCGGGGGTGAAACCAGCAAGGTCGGGGCTGCTCCTGTCGTAAAATTCAGGGTTCCTCCTGAAGCGATACCGGTGGGATTGGATGCCCGCAACCGGAAAAAATATTTCTTCGCCGGAGTCAGGTTCACAATGGTTGCACTAACATTCACAGCTGTATCTCCGCTTCCTGCAGATACCGAAGTAGTGCTGTCGGTAAGGTTCAATGCGGTGAATCCCCATTCAAACCGGTAGGTGGTTTCAGACCCTCTGGGGGTTACCGTACCATGAAGGGTTGCGGTGGTTCCTGTTACGCCGGTTGCCGGAAGGGTGGTTGCAAGCGGACCGAGTTGAAATTTGAAGGCAGCGATCTTGGTTTTACGCGCTCCTCCGCTTCCGATGTATTCGGTTGTAAACCAAAATTTCTGTGGATCGGCCGGATCGATGGACAACAATGAATAATCTCCCCAACGGTTTACGCCGGTCTGTGAATAGGCACCCAGCTGAATGGTATCCTCCGCAATATCCAGAATACTGTTGGCAGCATTATAAGCAGCCGGCGACTGTCCGCAATAAAAAATACTTGGGTACATCTCGGTGCTGGAGACCGAATATCCGAGTCCGATCGTGCTGTTTGTATTAAGCATGATGCTGCCCATCCAGCGGTTGTGGATATCGGGTGCATAGGTTCCCTGCTGCCGTACACTCCAGGCTCCGGTTGTCCTGCGTAATTCGTACCAGCGGATTCCCGCATGATTGGTGGCATCAACGTCAACGGTGTGACAGCAAACGATGGTCTGGTAGGATCCGAAATTTCTGTACTGCGGAACGTTCATGATCACCTGGGGGATGGCATCTACTTTCTGGTTAGTACCCTTCTGGGTGATATTGTTCCAGTTATTTCCGAAGTTACAGTCGAAAGGGGCAACGGCAAGTTGCTGTGCGCGAACAAAAGTGGATGCAGCGGGTGTTGTCCAGTTGACTGATAACTCATAAATCCACAGTTCATCAGCGCCTCCGCCGATGGCATCATCGTTGAATGCAATGAATAAACCCGGTGAACCTGCCGGGGAGAAGGTGCCATCGTTGTCGACCGGGGGTACACACATAAAACCATCAATGGAAGCAGGTCTGTAAGGATTGCTGAAGCCAACCATCTGGGCTGTTCCCCCTGAGAGCATCGGCGTCCGTTCAAAAACATAGATGTCAGTACTGCCTCCGTTGTTGTCACCCATGTAGTATCCATCTCTCCAAACACTGAACTTGGGGTAGTCGGGCATCGATGCAACCGGGAAAGAATATTGGTGCCATGTACCTGTCGGATCGTTGGTTACCGATACTGCCATCAGCATATAATTCGTTGAGCCGGTGATGGAAAACTCCGTAACGAGCCAGCGGTCTGCCTGCTCGTCATACAGAATGATCGGGTCGCCATCGTTGTAGTTGGCACCGGGGACATTACCAAAAAGTTGGTTCAGATTGGTCGGTCCTGCAAGGAGAGTTCCGGTTTTCGAATAGATCGCATACACCGTATTGATGGTCTGCATGTAATGGTTCGGACCTGCCGTTCCGTTGCAATCAGGAGGATAATAGGGAGAGGATTGACCGTCAAAGTTCACCTGCGGTCCGGCTGACATGCTTTTTACCGACCCGTTCGTCTTTTGCCATACAGCATCAGGACCTTTGGGCAGTGCATTGGCGGCATTAGGATAGGAGCGGGTTTTCAGACCGGCATTGAGAATCCGGTTTTCTGCCTTGATTTTCATAGCCGCTATTTCATTTGCTGACATGGCCGGTATGTCACGCAGTGGCCGACTCTGTCCGCGGTAGGTTCCTTTCACAATAATAGTAGGGTTAACCGGCTTATCCTGCGCACACAGGGGCATGATCCAGGTAAAAAGAAGGACAGCAAAAAGTGTAGTTTGTAATTTCATCGGGAGGGTTTTAGTTTTTACAAAATTACGAATTTTGCTGACTCCGACTACTGGTTTTAAGGTATATTTGCGACCGAGAAACATTCAATATCCATGCTTGTCAACGATCAGAATATTTTTCCGGTTCATGATGAAATACTTGGCCGGAGTAAAAAAGAGGAGCTGCTTCAGCAGAAGGGCAAAGTCATCTGGCTCACCGGCCTTTCGGGTGCCGGGAAAACGACCATCGCAAAATTACTCGAGGAGGAACTTTTCAGCCGTGGCTATCTCACCCAGGTACTCGACGGGGACAATATACGGTCGGGAATAAATAATAATCTTGGCTTTTCTGAGACTGACCGTTACGAAAATATCCGCAGGATTTCGGAGGTTTCAAAACTTTTCGTGAACTGCGGCGTGATCGCCATCAACTGTTTCATCAGCCCCACAGAGGAGATCAGGGACATGGCACGAAGGATTATCGGCAAAGCGGATTTTATTGAACTTTATGTAAATGCACCTTTGGAAGTTTGTGAGCAACGCGATACCAAGGGCCTGTATGCCCGTGCCCGCCGTGGGGAGATCCGCGATTTCACAGGAATTACATCGCCATTTGAAAAACCTGAGAACATCGACCTGGAGATCAGAACAGATCTTCTTTCCGTAGCGGAGTGCGTGAAGAATATACTGGAGGTTATCCTTGCTCAGATCGAATATGCCTGAGTTGGCAGTTTCCATCTCCCGGCTGATTGAAGCCGGGAGATGGATTCGACCCTATTCTATTTTGGTTGCGTTTTTATCAACTTTCACCGGCAGCATCCCTGCCATATCGCTCATTACATTCACAAGGTCTGATCCGGCGGGAACTACGATTTTGGAATTGTCTTTCAGCGAGGTTTCAAGCATCTGAATTTTTCGCAGTACCTGGGCATTCCCGACGAAGTATTTCTCCGCGGCCTCATTCACCAGCGCAATCGCCTGGGCATCACCTTCGGCCTTAAGAATGGCGGCCTGCTTGATACCTTCGGCTTTGCGAATCTCAGCACGCTTTTCACCGTCGGCCCTTGTTTCAGTTGCAGTGGCAAAGTCGATGGCTGCAATTTTTTCGTTCTCCGCCTTCACGATCTTGTTCATGGTTTCCTGAACATCCTTGGGGGGTTCGATCTCCTTGAGCTCCGTACGAATGATCTCAATTCCCCAATGTACAGTTTCATCAAGCAGGGTGGTATGCAACTCTTTGTTGATCCTGCCCCGTTCGCTGTTGGCTGATTTCAGTGTTAGTGTACCAATGATGTTACGAAGGGTTGTGCGTGCAAGGTTTACGATCTGGTATTCAATGCTGTTAACATTATACTGTGAATACTTTACACTGTCCTCGTCGCTTTTGATCTTAAAATAGACCTGGGCATCAACCTTGGCATTCAGGTTGTCGTTGGTGATAATTTCCTGGGGTTCTGCATTGATCATTTTTTCGGTAACATTCACCTGGTACATATTTTCAATACCGGGGATGATCCAGTGAAACCCCGGCATGGCAAATCTGCGGTATTTGCCAAGACGTTCAATCAGTCCGCGATGAGTCGGGCGAACAATGCGGATTCCTGAGAAAAAGAGCAGCCCGATCGCTCCAAGAACAATTAAATAGATAAGATTATTCATAAAGGTTTCTGTTTTGGTTAAACGTGGTTCGTTTGCCCAACAAACATATGAATAATTTCTGATGGATTCAAATTGATTGTTATGAAATTTCGCAGGCTGCCTTGGTCAAACCTGTTTCCGGACAAAATATAAAAGCCAGGCCTCCCGCTGCTGCAGATAGGAGAGCAAAGAAATTGAAAATGACCATTAACTTTGATTACCGATTTTTTCTACATTTGCCATCGATCAAAATCTCGGAAATGATGATAAAAAAAACGTTTACTCTGATAGCCATCGCGGCATCAATGGCATTTGTTGTTGGCTGTTCCAATAGCCCGGCAAGCAGTCAAGCAGGCGCGCTCAGCCCCGAAGACTCGCTGATGAAGGCAAAAATAAATGAATTTGCTGTTGTTAAACTCACCACCGACCTGACCAAACTCACGGAAAAAGAGAAACAGATGATCCCGTTGCTGATCGAAACTGCACAGATCATGGATGCGCTTTTCTGGGAACAGGCATTGGGCGACAAGAAAAAATTCATGGATTCAGTTCCCGACTCGCTGGCCCGCTGTTTTGCAGGTATCAATTATGGTCCATGGGAGCGGTTGAACGGCAATAAGCCATTTATTAAGGGTTTTGGTGAAAAACCTGCCGGTGCGAATTTTTATCCCGCAGACATGACCAAGGAGGAGTTTGCTGCATGGAAAGACAAAGACAAGACCAGCCAATATTCGATTATTCGAAGAAACGCCGATAAAAGTCTGAAAAACATCTGGTATCACGAAGCCTACGCCAGTCAGGTTGAAAAAGCTGCTGCGTTACTTAACCTCGCAGCAGAACTTGCAGAAGATCCCGGGTTGAAAAAATATCTTCAGTTGCGGGCAACCGCGTTGAAAACCGACGACTATTTCCTGAGTGACATGGCATGGATGGAGATGAAAACCAATGTCATCGATTTCGTGGTCGGCCCCATCGAGAATTACGAGGATGAACTGTTCGGGTATAAGACTGCCTATGAATCGGCCTTGCTTGTCAAAGATAAAGAGTGGAGCCTCAGGCTTGCAAAGTTCGCCGGATTCCTTCCGGGGCTCCAGGCGAACCTTCCTGTTGACGCAAAATATAAAAAGGAGAAACCGGGAACGGATTCCGACCTGAATGCCTATGACATTATATATGTATCAGGCCACTCGAATGCCGGCAGCAAAACGATCGCCATCAACCTGCCCAATGATGAGAAAGTACAGATGGCAAAAGGGTCGCGCCGCCTGCAGTTGAAAAATGCAATGCGGGCCAAGTTCGACAACATACTCTCCCCTATCGCCGGAATACTGATCGATTCATTACAGCGGAAAAACATCAAATTTGATGCATTTTTCTCGAATGTTATGTTTCATGAAGTGGCGCATGGGTTAGGAATCAAACAAACCATCACCGGCAAAGGAACTGTTCGTGATGCGCTGAAGGAAAAGTACTCATCTTTTGAAGAGGCCAAAGCCGACATCCTGGGCTTGTATATGACAACCCGGCTGATAGAAAAAGGTGAGATCGAAGAAATGACTTCGGAAGATTGCCTGGTAACCTACATGGCCGGACTAATCCGCTCGGTTCGTTTCGGAGCGGCAAGCGCCCATGGCAAGGCCAACATGATGTGCTTCAACTTTTTTGAAGACAAAGGAGCCTTTGAAAGGGATTCCAAAGGGACCTATAAGGTAAATTTTGAAAAGATCCGGACTGCCGTGAATGAATGGGCTGCAAAGGTGCTTATGTTTGAAGGCGACGGGAACTATGACGGTGCAAAAGCCTACCTTGAGACCAATGGCAAGATCCGTGAATCTCTCCAATCGGACCTTGCCCGGTTGAAAACCGCAAACATACCGGTGGATATCGTTTACGAACAGGGAACTGACGTTTTAGGCCTGAAATAATATGAGCGCACAGGAGATATCGAATCCGGGGCAGTTGATGGAGATCGTAAATGGATTCCGTGCCAGCAGAGTGATACTGACGGCCCATGAACTCGGTCTTTTCAACCATCTGAAGGGCAAACGGGCCACATCTGCAGAGGTTGCCCGTTTGCTGGGCACCCATCCACGGGCTACCGACCGGCTCATGAACGCGCTGACAACCATTGGTTTACTTAGCAAATCTGAGGGTATATTTACCAACACAGGTTTTTCCGAACAGTACCTCGTATCCGGCTCACCACGATATATGGGAGGGCTTGACCATGCGTTAAACCTCTGGCAAACATGGAGTACGCTTACACCTTCGATTGCCGCAGGAACCTCCGTTGTTGTGAAGGATTCGATCGGCGACAGTTCTGAGCAATGGTGTGAAGCTTTTATCGCAGCCATGCATTCCCGTGCTGCAAACCAGGTTAAAGAGGTAGCTGCCGCCATTGACCTTCCACGAAAAGGTAAAATCCTTGATGTAGGCGGGGGGTCAGGGATATTTAGTTTTGCGTTCCTTCATGCTTCTCCGGAACTCACTGCCGTGGTCTTCGATCTGCCGAATATTGTGCCGATAACAGACCGGTACATCAAGGAGGCGGGCCTGGACAACTGTGTTTCCACGCTTGCCGGCGATTATCTCGACGACGAATTCGGGGAGGGTTATGCCCTGGTGTTCATGTCGGCGATCGTACACATTAACAGTCCCGAAGAGAACATTCGGCTGATTGCTGCCGGAGTCAGGGCGCTTGCCGTGGGCGGCCAGATAGTTATTTTAGACCATGTGATGCATGAAGATCGAACAGAACCCTCAGCCGGGGCTATGTTTGCCCTGAACATGCTGGTAGGCACCGAACATGGCGATACCTATACCGAATCGGAGATCCGGGGCTGGATGGAAGCTGCAGGGCTTTCAGAAATCAGGTTGCAGCCGACCCCATCCGGCATCTTGCTGATGATCGGAAAAAAGTGTTGATGAAATATTTTTTTGTTGGTAAGACAATTGACAATATATTTGTTTAAAGGCTAGACATATGGCAGATTCTTTAATTGAGAAAGCAGACATCATCCTTGACAAGGCAATATTTGCAGCGGCTGAATTTCAGCAATTTGATCAGGCATTGACTGACAGGATCGTCGAAGCGGCCTATAAAGCCGGATTGAATGCCAGGATCCGCCTGGCGAAAATGGCGGTGGAAGAGACCGGTATCGGCATCTGGGAGCATAAAATGTGGAAAAATGTAATCGGAACCCAATTGGTTTACGAAAGCATTAAAAATGAAAGGACCGTTGGCTTGATCTCCAATGATCCGGTAACCGGAATTACGGAGATAGCGCAGCCACTGGGGCCAATCTTCGCAGTTACCCCTGTGACCAACCCCACCTCTACAGCGATGTACAAAATCCTGATCTGCCTCAAAACGAGAAATCCGATCATCATCAGTGCGCACCGGGGAGCGGCAAAATGTACTGCTGAAGCGGCCAGGATCATGTATGAAGCGGCTTTGGCTGCAGGTGCACCCGAAGATTGCATCCAGGTGATACCGGCCGGTTCACGTGATTTCACCCAGATGGTGATGGCCCATCCGAAAATTGCACTGATCCTTGCCACAGGAGGCACTGGTCTCGTAAAGGCCGCTTACAGTTCCGGAAACCCTGCCATCGGAGTAGGTCCGGGCAACGTGCCTGTCTTTATCGATGAAACCGCGGATATCCCTTTTGCAGTAAGCAGTATCATCTCCTCAAAATCGTTCGACAACGGAACCATTTGTGCCAGTGAGCAGTCTATTATTGTGGAAGAAAAGATTGAACAAACAGTCCGGGAAGAATTTGAAAAGCAGCACTGTTACTTTCTCACACCGGAAGAGATTAAAAAGGTTGAAAAGATAGCGGTAGTGCAGGAGACCATGTCGATGAGTCCGTTTATCGTCGGACAATCGGCTGCTGTTATTGCGCAGAAAGCAGGCATCACAATCCCGGAAGGGACGAAAATACTGCTTGCCAAACTCGACGGAGTGGGGAAAAAATATCCGCTGTCGCACGAAGTACTGGCACCGATCCTGGCATTTTATGCCGCCAAGGATCACAATGCAGCCATAAACCTGTGCATCGATCTGAATTATCTGGGTGGCATCGGACACAGCGCCGGAATTTATGCCAATGATGAAAAGCTGATCATGGAGTTTTCACAGCTGATCAATGCCGGGCGTATTGTGGTCAATACACCAACTTCTCAGGGTGCCGTAGGAGGAACCTTTAATCTCTTGACACCTTCGCTGACACTGGGTTGCGGAACCGGCGGGAAAAATATCACCACCGAGAACATCTCTGCCAGGCATCTGATAAACATTCAGCGGGTATGCCGCAGAAGGCTGAATCACAAGTTTATGGATGCCGATCATGCCAAATACTTCGACGAAAGCTGCGATGAAACGGTTCTTTTCAAAGAGTATCATAAAAACCACTAAAAACCATATCATGTTAACATTCGAATACAATGAAACAGGAAAAATACTGACCTGTGCATTCACCGGACACCTTGACACCAATGTTAGTGCGGTAATGGCAACCGAGATAAACGACAAGATTCAATCTTTAAAAGACAGCATCGATCCGGCTATCCTTGTCAACGGTAACATTATTTTCGACATGTCGGGGGTGAACTATATTGCATCTTCATTCATCCGGATCTGTGTCAGTACTGGAAAACAGTTACCTCCGGGAAATTTTTGCATCGTCAATTGCGACCCGTTTCTCAAGAAGACTTTCAAAATCGCCGGACTGGATGACATCCTGAATGTAAAGTAGAAACGTCTATCCCCGCGGGTCGCCTTTCAGCGGCATCTTCGCCATCTTCTCCACATTCATGCTTGGAAAGCCGAACTCCTCCACAATTTTTCCTTTTACCAGATAAACCCCGTCGCCACGGAAGGGATATTCTGTCACCGCCTTCGGGAAATGCACCGTATCGTAAAACCTGCCATTCACATCGATGAAGGTCCCGAAGTGCATCCACTCCCGCTTGCTGGTGCGTACATATTTGATGGTCACCAGCAAGCCCAGCATACGAACCGTTTTCCCAACATGGGCCGGCATCTCATGCGAAAGTATATCGCCCCGGAACTTCGTATGCAGCAGGTCGAAATAGGTATGGGTGATCGGAAACCCCAGCAGTTCGATCTCATCATACACATCCGACAAAAGGTTTTGCTCCAATGCAGGAAGCACGAATTTTCTGACCGGGGCCGGGAATAAAACCTGATTTATGACTGGACGGATTTCGCCATTTTTCCCAAGCAGCATATGCGCCTCCCACAGCAGCGTGGCCTTGGGTTTGCCGGTAAAACGAAACGCTCCCACCCGGATCAGGATGATGAGCTGATCGAGGGTGACCGGAACACGCGCAATAAAATCCTCCAGGCCGGTGTAAGGACGCTCTCCCCTCCCCGACTGGGGAGGGGTCGGGGGTGGGGCTGCAGTGGTGGGTGATGAATCGGAAATCGTAGATCGTAAATCGCAAATCGCCCTTCCCACTGATGTCTCCAATCCGGCTACGTGAATGAATCCCAGGTAAATATCCTTTCCCCTGATGCTTGTTTTGTACTCGCTGTTATTGACGCAAGGCACATGGAGGTTGCCCCCGGAGATCTTCGCTTCGTTGAAATAGACCCATGAGGAGTAAAAGCCTCCGAAGTTATTGATAACCCCGGTGATGAATTCAAGCGGATAGTGCGCCTTCAGATAGAGGCTCTGGTAGCTCTCCACTGCGTAGGAAGCCGAATGGGCCTTGGAAAACGAGTAGCCGGCAAACGATTCGATCTGCCGCCACACCTCTTTGGTCACATCTTCGGGATAGCCAGCATTACGGCAGTTCTCGAAAAACTTGTCGATGATGCGCTGCAGCTCTTTTTTCGACCGGTACTTTCCGCTCATGGCACGGCGGATCACATCTGCATCGGCCAGGTCGAGGCCGGCAAAGTGGTGACAAATCTTGAGCACATCCTCCTGATATACCATCACTCCGAAAGTCTCCTTCAACTGCTCCTCCATGACAGGATGCAGGTATTTAAACTCACCCGGATGATGAAAACGCTGAATATACTCTTTCATCATTCCCGACCGCGCCACTCCCGGTCGAATGATGGAACTTGCCGCCACCAGTGTACGGTAGTTGTCGCAGTGCAGCTTCTTCAGCAATCCACGCATGGCCGGACTCTCCACATAAAAACAGCCGATGGTATGGGCATTGCGCAGCTGCACTTTCACCTTTTCATCCTCCTTGAAGGCTTTCACATTGTGCACATCCACGCTGATCCCCTGATTCCTTTTCACGATCTCAGCCGCCTCATAGATATGCCCGATGCCGCGCTGACTCAGAATGTCGAGCTTTTCGAAACCGGCATCTTCGGCCACATACATGTCAAACTGCGTGGTGGGAAAGCCCTTCGGGGGCATGTCGAGTGCCGAATAACAGGTGATGGGCTCTTCGGATATCAACACCCCACCGGCATGAATGCTGCGGATGTTGGGAAAATCGGCCATCATCTCCCCAAGTTCGCTTATTTTCCGGATGATGTGATTCTTATGGATAGCCTCCTCCGGGTGCTTCAGGAAAGCGTCGATCTCACCTTTTGGCAAGCCATGTACCTTGCCCAGTTCGCGGTAGATCGATTTATCGCGGAAAGTTGACATGGCGCCAAGCAAGGCAGTGTGTTCATGGCCATACCTTTTAAATATGTAGTCGAGCACTTCGTCGCGCTCTTTCCACGAATAATCGATATCGAAGTCGGGTGGTGACGTGCGTTTGGGGTTGATAAAGCGCTCGAAGTAGAGGTCCAGCTCGATGGGATCGACGTCGGTGATGCGAAGGCAGTAAGCCACAATGCTGTTTGCCCCACTCCCCCGCCCCACATGGTAAAAGCCGCGCGATAGCGAATAGCGGATGATGTCCCAGGCGATGAGAAAATAGGAAGAAAAACCCATCCGGTCGATAATGCCCAACTCATGCCTGACGCGCCGCATCGCCTCACCGTTCCCCTTTCCATAGCGGTACTGTACCCCGTCGAGCGCCAGTTTTTCCAGGAGGATCAGGTCGTCGTAGCGGTTTCCGGTGAAAGTTTTCTTGTTCTTGCAAGCCTTGAAGTCGAAGTCGATCGAGCAGGCATCCATCAATTTCTCCGTGTTTCGAACGATTTCGGGAAAATCACGACATATCTCATTCAACTCATCAACCGGCCGCATGATCTCATCGGAAGCGGCCACCTGGTGCGGCTCAAGCCGGCTCAGCAGCACGTTGTGGTCGACTGCCCTGAAGTTGCAATGAAGTTCATACTCCTTCGCATTCCTGAATGTTACCGGGGTCATGAGCACCATCCGGGGAATGAGATCACGGCGACGGGAGAGCATCAGCGGGTTGAGGTCGGAGGGACGTATTCCGATCAGCACCTCACCCCCGCCTGCGGCACCCCCTCTCCTTAAGGAGAGGGGGCCGGGGGGTGAGGTAAACGGATACACCACAAACACATTTTCCATCTCCGGCGCCCTGTCGGGCAAAGGAAGGTTGTTGATATTGTGGTGGCTCAGAAATTCATTCAGCTCTCGGAACCCGTCGTTGTTCTTTGCAAAGCCGGTAAACAGAAGCCGATCGTCGCACCGGAACTCAATCCCCGCGATGGGTTTAATACCTTTCTCACGGCACGCTGCCACAAAATCCATGATGCCGGTGGAGTTGTTGATATCGGTGAGCGCCAACGTGGAAGCATTCGCACGCACCGCCTCCTCCACAAGATTCTCGATGGAGAGAGTTCCGTACCGCAGGGAGTAGTATGAGTGACAGGAGAGGTGCATGAGAAATGGTGAAATGGTGAAATGGTGAAATGCAAAATCGCGATAATGATCAATTTTTGATCATTATCGCGATTACAATATAATCATTTATTTTGTTGCGGCAAAAAAAACAAAGGCGCAATCGTCACCATTCCGTGCGGTGCAGATGGGACAGTTCAACCGCAAGCAGCGGGGTATCCTAGAACAAGGCTAACTGTTTACTGCTGTGCAAAATGGTGTATTCCCTTTCTCGACCCTGATCACGAACGTAATTCGTTATACTCGTTTCATCACCAAACTTGCTGACCGTGTTCACAAAATAGCCATCCGTCCAAAATTCACCTCCCCAAAGTTTCTTTTTCACTTCAGGGTGCTTTCGAAATATCTCACGAGCCGTGAGGCTCTTCACCAAAGTAATGATCTCATTTGCACTCTTCCTGGGTACAGACTGAACCAAAAAATGAACATGATCTTTGTCTGTGCCAATCTCAAGAAAATGAACCTCGTATCTCTTTTCAATCTCAAAACAGATCTCTTTCAGGGTTTGATCAACCGCCTTGCTGAATACAACCTTGCGATATTTGGCAGGACATACAAAGTGATACAACAGTACGCTTACATTATGCGATTTATGTATGTATTCGCTATTGCCCATAAATACAAAGTTAAAATATTTACGCCGCAAGCGGCGGGGAACTAACCCCTAAAGAGATTAGATTCCGAAAGAAACTGATTGATCATTCCAGATTTTATCGATAACCGGCCGGTAGCTGAAAAGCCGCTGAGATTATGGATGAATCTCCGGGTGGAGCCAAGTTTTAATCGTGAAGTGGAATGTTTGAAGAAGATTTACAGATTGAGATTATAATTCGATCACGGAGTTCTCGGATCCCAGTCCGCTCGGGGTATAACGATCGGCTTCAGGATCATTCTCCCAGGAAGTACCATCGATCAGGTATCTGAACTGGTAGATGTTGCCTGTTGGCAGGTCGAGCGTTACCGACCATACGCCGGTCTTGGCTTTCTTAAGCGGCGTTTCACCTACCTGCCAATGATTAAAATCTCCAACCAGGAGGATGGAGGATGCTGCGTTATACTGATCTCCGGAGAGAGAAAATTTCACTTTGGAAACTGGTTTTGCTTTTAAGAATTTCTTTTCGATACTCATTTCTGTAATTTTTAATTAGACAAAATAATCGCAAATTTACGAAAATTATTTTTATTGAAAATTAAATGATTGTTAACCCTTTCCCTCCCAACCCATTTTACCATTTCGCTATTTCGCTATTTCGCTATTTTTAACAGCCACCCCTCGTCTCACGCTCTTCTGCCCGTACTTCCGGCGGATTCTGTCGAGCGCCTGGTACAGGTTCACCATCTCCACATTATCGTCGAACATGTTCAGCTGGGGATTTCCGGAAATAAGTCCGCTGAAGCGCACGCCAATGAGGCGAATGAGCATGCGGCGCTGATAAATACGGTCGAAGAGGTTTTTCACCACCGGGATAAGCTGGTGGTCGAACGCAGTGTAGGGAACTTGCTGCTGCAGCGTGTGGGTGTCGAAGTTCGAATAGCGGATCTTTACCGTGATGCACGAGGTGAGCTTCTGTTTGTCGCGTAGCTCAAAGGATATCTTTTCTACCATCTTCACCAGGACCTCCTTCATCCTGACGATGTCGATGCTGTCCTGTTCAAATGTATTCTCGGTACTGACTGATTTGGCTTCATGGTACGGGTAAACAGGAGTCCGGTCGATGCCGTTGGCTTTCTCCCAGACCACGATGCCGTTCTTCCCCATCACCCGCTCGAGCATATCGACAGGCACGTGGCTCAGCGTATCAATCGTGACCACCCCCATTGACCGGAGAAGGCGGTAGCTCTTATCCCCTATTCCCGGGATCTTACGGATGGAGAGCGGCGAAAGAAAGGGCTGCACCGAATCGCGCTCCACGAAGAGCTCCCCGTTGGGTTTTGCCTCGCCCGTGGCGATCTTCGACACGGTCTTGTTTACCGAAAGTCCGAAAGAGATGGGCAGTCCCGTATTTTTAATAATGCTTTCGCGCAGTTCGTGGCTCCATTTCTGCAACCCGAAAAAACGGTCCATCCCGGTCACATCGATATAATGTTCATCGATGGAAGCCTTCTCATAAACCGGAGCCTTTTCGGCGATGATATCCGTAACCGTACCGGAATATTTAGAATAGCGCTCCATGTCGCCCCTCACCAGGATGGCATCGCCGCACAGCGCCCGCGCCATCTTCATGGGCATGGCCGAATGAACACCGAATTTTCGCGCCTCGTAGCTGCAGCTTGACACCACCCCCCGGTCGGAGGTGCCTCCGATAATCACCGGCTTCCCCACAAGGTCGGGGCGCAGCAGGCGCTCTACAGAGACGAAGAAGGTATCGAGGTCGAGGTGGATGATCATAAATGAAATAGCGAAATGGTGAGATGGTTAAATGGTGAAAAGTGAGATAGGAAAATTATTGAGATTCCTTTTTGAGTCTTAATTTTCTCTTGATGGTGGGAAATATGCATAATAATTCTGCGGCTTCTTTGTGAATCTCCTTGGTTTCATCTTGACTAAGAATTTCCGTTTCTGTCATAAATTCGATCCAGAAAACAGATTCGTCACATTCTTCGGCCACGATGCACACCTTGGAATAAAACTCAGCTGCTGACCGTCCTCTTGCAGCAGACCTGAAATTTGCAGCAACAGAGGAGGAACATCTCAGCAATTGCCTGGCCGGCACCCTAGACATGTCATTCAGCCAGACAGCATTGAGAGTTTTATATATCCTGATTGCAAACTGCTTTGTCCGTATCCTCATTTTCTCATTAAAATGGGTCACATTATTTAAGTTGTCCATATTCTCCTTTATGCTTAATCGGACTTCCCCCTAAAAAGTAAACCCTAAAATCATTTTTTTTATTTTTCACCATTTAACCATCTCACCATTTCACTATTTTATTTTATCTTTGTCGTGTTTTTAATCAAATTTCCGACGTTAATATAATCATGTTTTCATTAAACTCCAAAAAAAATATGTATTTCGGTAAAAATATCAAGTTCATGCGCAAGCGCCGGGGAAGAACACAGGATGATGTGGCAGTAGCGCTGGAGATGAAGCGGTCGACGCTCAGCGGTTATGAGAACGGAGTAGCTCAGCCGGGCATGGAGGCGCTGATCAGTTTCTCCAACTATTTCAACATCGCCATCGACACCCTGATCAAGGTCGACCTTCAGACATTGCCCGAAAGTCAGATACGTCAGGTGGAACGGGGCTATGATGTCTTCCTCAAGGGAAGCAACCTGCGGATTTTGGCCACCACGGTAGGGAAAGACAACGACGAGAACATCGAACTTGTATCGGAGAAGGCCAAAGCCGGCTACACGAGCGGGTTCGCCGATCCGGAATACATCAGCATCCTGCCTACTTTCAGACTCCCGTTCCTGTCGCGGCAAAAGAAATACCGCACCTTCCAGATCAGCGGCGATTCGATGCTTCCCATCCCCAGCGGAGCCTGGGTAACCGGAGTATTTATCCAGGATTGGACAACCATCCGCGACAAGGATGCCTGCATTATCCTTACCGCGGAAGATGGGGTGGTTTTCAAAGTGGTGGAAAACAGGATCCAGACAGAAGCCAAACTGATCCTCCATTCCCTGAACCCCCACTACACCCCTTTCGATCTGGCAGTAAAGGAGATCCGAGAAATATGGCAGTTCGTGCACTTTATCAGTCCACAGATCCCGGAAAACAGGATCTCGGAAACCTACAACCTCACCGAAACAGTTAAGCAGCTGAAAAAGGATGTTGCAGCAATCCAAACCCAAATAAATTTAATTTAGCATCATCAAATGGCTTTCTTATTATATTTGTTCATCAAACGTTAACATTAAATTCAACAATCATGAAAGTTGCTATCGTAGGATCCGGGTATGTCGGACTGGTTACTGGTACTTGTTTTGCTGAAGTAGGCATCGAAGTCGTGTGTGTCGACATCGACCAGAAAAAAATTGAGAACCTGAAAAACGGGATCATCCCGATCTATGAACCGGGTCTTGAGGAGATGGTTCACCGGAACATGAAAAAGGACCGGTTGAAGTTCACTACGAGCCTTGCCGAAGCACTTACTGATTGTGAGGTGATTTTCAGCGCCGTAGGAACTCCGCCCGATGACGACGGAAGCGCCGACCTGAAGTTTGTGTTAAGTGTGGCCCGCGACTGTGGGAAATACATGAACGATTACCTGCTGATTGTGACCAAAAGTACAGTCCCTGTCGGAACTGCTCAAAAGGTGCGGAATGCCGTGAAGGAAGAGCTAGGCAAACGCGGGTTGAACATTGAATTCGATGTTGCCTCCAACCCCGAGTTTCTCAAGGAGGGTGCAGCCATTGATGATTTCTTAAAACCCGACCGCATCGTGGTTGGCTGCGACTCGACCCGTGCTGAAGATCTTATGAAAGCGTTGTACAAACCATTCACTCTCAACGGACATCCCATCATCTTCATGGATATAACCTCCGCCGAGATGACCAAATATGCGGCCAACTCCATGCTGGCAACCAAGATCAGTTTCATGAACGACATCGCCAACCTTTGCGAAATCGTGGGGGCCGACATTAATATGGTCCGGCGCGGCATTGGTTCCGATTCCAGGATTGGAAATAAATTCATCTATCCCGGGGTAGGTTATGGCGGTTCCTGCTTTCCGAAGGATGTAAAAGCACTGATCCATACCGGCGATGAATTCAAATACAGTCTGCGGGTTCTGAAAGCAGTCGAAGCCGTGAACGATAGTCAAAAGTCTGTCCTTTTCAACAAGGTGGTTGCTCATTTCGGTGGCGATCTGAAAGACAAAACCATCGCTATCTGGGGCCTCTCATTCAAACCTCAAACCGACGATATGCGTGAAGCTCCTTCCCTGGTACTGGTAAAACACTTCCTGGAAGCCGGCGCCAAGGTTAAAGCCTATGACCCGGTAGCCATGCACGAAGCAAAGCATATTCTCGGCGAGAGCATTGAATATTGTCAGGATCAATACGATGCGCTTATCGATGCGGATTGCCTGTTGCTGGTTACAGAGTGGCCCGAGTTTAAATTTCCCAACTTCAATGTGGTAAAAAAATTACTGAAATCCCCGGCTATATTCGACGGACGTAATATTTACGAGATCGCAGAGATGAAGCGCAAAGGGTTCTCTTACTATTGTATTGGTGTAGACACCTTAAAATAACATCCAAATATCAGCCATGATCCGAAAAAAAATATTGGTAACCGGTGGAGCGGGATTCCTCGGATCTCACCTTTGCGAGCGTTTGCTGCATGAAGGCAACGAAGTGGTGTGTCTTGATAACTACTTCACCGGACAGAAACAGAACGTTGTCAAGCTCCTGGAAAATCCTTACTTTGAAATCATCAGGCACGATGTTACCATGCCGTTTTTTATCGAAGTAGATGAAATTTACAACCTTGCGTGTCCTGCCTCCCCCATTCACTACCAGTATAATGCCATTAAAACCGTTAAGACCTCGGTGATGGGAGCCATCAACATGCTCGGCCTGGCAAAGCGTATAAAGGCCCGTATTCTCCAGGCATCCACCAGCGAAGTGTATGGCGATCCGGAAGTTCACCCGCAGGTGGAATCCTACTGGGGACATGTAAACCCGATTGGTCCGAGGTCCTGTTACGACGAAGGCAAAAGGGTGGCAGAGACGCTCTTTATGAATTACCATCAGCAAAATGATGTTCGTATCAAGATCATCCGGATTTTTAACACGTATGGTCCCAGGATGCACCCCAACGACGGAAGGGTTGTTTCAAATTTTATCGTGCAGGCATTGCAAAATCAAAATATCACCATTTATGGTGATGGTTCCCAGACCCGCAGTTTTTGTTATGTTGATGACCTCCTCGACGGAATGATCCGGCTGATGAATTCCGGAGAAGCGTTCACAGGCCCTGTAAACATTGGCAATCCCAATGAATTTACCATTCTCGAACTGGCAGAAAAGGTGATCCGGCTCACCGGATCGAAGTCGAAGATTGTGCATATGCCGCTTCCGGCCGATGACCCTACACAGCGGAAACCAGATATCACCCTGGCCCAAAAGGAGCTTGGATGGGAACCGAAAGTCATGCTCGAAGAGGGACTTACCAGGACCATCTCCTTCTTTAAAACGATTGTATAGCAGAACAAAGTCATGTCTGAAAAAATAAAAATACTGGTTACCGGTGCAAACGGACAACTGGGTAATGAGTTGCAGGTTTTGTCGAAAGCTGAATCCGGCCTGCAATTCATATTCACCGACATCGCAGAGCTGGACATCACAAGCGAAGCTGCTGTTTCCGCCTTTTTTCTGCAGGAAAGACCGGATGCAGTGATCAATTGCGCGGCCTATACAGCGGTTGACAAGGCTGAACAGGAACCAGAACGGGCGAACCTCATCAATGCCGGAGCTGTCGGCATCCTTGCGCGGGCAGCATCCATGCAAAATGCCATCATAGTACATATTTCCACCGATTACGTTTTCGACGGCAAAGGTCACCGGCCTTACCAGGAAAACGACCCCGTAAACCCTGCCTCGGCTTACGCCAGGAGCAAAAATAACGGGGAGACGGAGATGCATAAATTTGCACAGCATGGATATATCGTCCGGACCTCATGGCTCTACTCCCCATTTGGCGCGAACTTCGTAAAGACCATCATGAAATACGGGAAAGAGCGGGGCCTCCTCAATGTTGTTTACGACCAGATCGGCACGCCGACTTATGCCCGTGACCTGGCTATGGCTATTCTCACGATCCTAAAATCAGAAAGGAAACCCGAAAAAACGGAAATCTACCATTTTTCTGATGAAGGAGTGATCAGCTGGTACGATTTCGCCATCTCTATCGTTGAACTTACAGGAATCAAATGTAAAATCAACCCGATCGAGACAAAGGATTATCCTTTGCCTGCCGTGCGACCGTTTTACAGTGTATTTAACAAAGCAAAAATCAAACAGCAATTTGGCCTTGAGATCCCTTATTGGAGGGATAGTCTCAAGGATTGTATTGGTAAAATGAGCATCGAATCATGATTGAAGATATTATTCTGAAACGCGCAGGCAACTGGCTTGGCGAAAATTTTGATGAAGCGACCCGCAAGCAGGTACAGGCGCTGATTGAAACAAATCCTGCGGAACTTACAGATTCCTTCTACCGCGATCTGGAATTTGGCACAGGTGGCTTGCGTGGCGTGATGGGTGTCGGCACCAATCGCATGAACAAGTATACCGTAGGTATGGCAACGCAGGGTTTGGCCAATTATCTGAAGCTCATGTTTTCGCAACAGAAACCGGTCAAAATGGCAGTGTCGCACGACAGCCGCAATAACAGCCGGTATTTTGCAACTGTTGTTGCAGAAGTTTTATCTGCAAACGGATTCACGGTCTACCTGTTCGAAGACCTCCGTCCCACCCCGGAACTTTCGTTCGCCATACGTCAGCTTGGTTGCCAAAGCGGGGTTATGGTTACGGCTTCGCACAACCCGAAGGAGTACAACGGCTATAAAGCGTATTGGGATGATGGTGCCCAGATGATCTCACCACATGATGAGAATGTAATCAGAGAGGTGCAGAAAATAGCCTCTGTCGACGATGTGAAATGGCAGGGAAACCCGGCGAACATTATCAGTATCGGAGAGAAGATCGACAACCACTACCTCGATCAGATCTTAAAGCTCTGTCTCTCTCCGGATGTTATCAAAAGGCAAAAGGATCTAAAAATCGTTTATACGCCTCTTCATGGATGCGGACGAGAACTGGTGCCAAAAATTCTGGCCCGGTTCGGTTTTGAGAACATCAATATGGTAAAGGAACAAGCCATTGCTGATGGCAACTTTCCCACAGTACATTCGCCTAACCCGGAGGAACATAACGCCCTCGATATGGCCATCAACCTGGCCGAACAGATCCACGCAGATCTCGTGATGGCTACCGATCCCGATGCGGACAGGGTTGGCATTGCCGTCAGGAACCACCGGAATGAGATGATCCTGCTGAACGGAAACCAGACTGCCGCATTGCTCTTCTATTATGTGCTTAACCGCTGGAAGGAAGCTGGACGGTTAGAAGGGAACGAATTCATTGTAAAGACCATTGTAAGTTCTCAGTTACTGAGCGACATCGCCGTATCATTCGGGGTGGAATATTTCAACTGCCTGACAGGTTTCAAGTTCATTGCTGATGTCATCCGGCGCAATGAAGGGTTGAAACGGTATATTATCGGCGGGGAGGAGAGCTACGGATACCTGATCGGAGATTTTGTGCGCGACAAGGATGCCATCAGCGCCTGTGCCCTCATCGCAGAAACGGCAGCATGGATGGCGGACCAGGGAAAATCACTCTTCGATCTGCTGTTAGAACTATATCTGCAATACGGTTTTTACAAGGAGTCCCTGCTCTCTGTTACTAAAAAAGGCAAAAGCGGCGCCGAAGAGATCCAGCGGATGATGGTTGAATACCGCACCCATCCGCCTGTTCTGATCAACAATTCGCGGGTGATCACAATCAAGGACTATCTTACGCTCTGTGAAAAGGATCTGATTACGGGTACAGAACGCCCGATCGACCTGACGAAATCGAACGTACTTCAGTTTATCCTCGAAGATGGATCTATCATTGGTGTGCGGCCATCCGGGACCGAACCCAAGATAAAGTTTTATTTCGGGGTGCGGGAAAAGCTGGTATCGACCGGAGATTATGAGCGAACTGATCAACTGCTGGATGCGAAAATTGAAGGGATTATTGCTTCCATGAAGCTAAAATAGATGCCGTGGCGTTTCTGTTTATCTGTGCTCCTGTTGTTCATATTTACGGTTACGCCGGAAAAGGCGCTGACTGTGCCGGTATCTGTCTGCAAACCTGACACCGGTGTTTACAAGCGGTCACAGTCGTTTTACGACTCGTTATACCATAAATTCTACCGGAAAAAATTCACCCAGTTGCTTTACGGCCTGGCATTCGTACCACCTCAGATTTCCTCTCTGCCTGACAGTATGCAGGTAATTGAAAGTCAGATCCCATATATTGAATACAAAGGCAATATCATCAGGAATATCACCATCAAGGTGCTTCCTCCCTTCGGCTACACCATTTATGATACAGCTGATAATACCCAGACCGGGATTGGGAAAGCTTTCAATAATATGCATGTCAGAACACGCGAATATATTATCCGGAGAAACCTGTTGTTCCGGCGCGGACAGATGCTCGACCCACAGGTTCTGGGTGATAATGAGCGAATCATCCGGGACCTTGAATCCATTGACAACGTAAGGATTTTAGTCATCCCTGCGGGTAACGATTCCGTTGATCTGCTTGTCATTGCGAAGGATGTATGGTCGATCGGGTTTGATGTGCCTGTCGTGACGACCACAAAAGTCGGGTTTCGTATTTATGATGCAAACTTCCTCGGACTTGGCGACCGCCTGACGCTCAACATGTCGACCGAACTCTACAGGGCACCTTTTTTTCGCTTCGACGGAGGCTCATATACTTTCACCAACATTTTGGGAACCTTTATTGATGCCGGGATTGCCTACAACCAGGACAACACGGGCAACCAGCTTTTCCTTGTTGGATTTGACCGTCCGTTCTTTACCAACAAAACCAAATGGGCAGGTGGAACAAGTGCATCCTGGGTACGAAATGTAACCTTTTCCACAGAATTTACAAAAATTGCCACACGGTATAAATCTGAATCGCTGTGGATTGGCAAGGCGTTTCTGCTCACACGGCATAAACAGATCTCGCGCTTCGTTGCTGCGGTTTCTCTTTCCCGCCGTGAGTACTCTTTCCGTCCGGAGCGGAAACCCGACTCAACCTCCGGCTACTCCAATAATCTGCAGTTTCTTTGCGGACTCTCCTTTTCCCAGAACAACTATTATGTTACTGATTACCTGTTCGAATTTGGAAAGACCGAAAACCTGCCCTTCGGAAAGTTGTTCCAGGTAACCTTCGGACCAACATACAATGAGTTTTATACCCGTTTTTATGCCGGGGTAAGTCTCTCGGCGGGAAATTTCATTCCCGGTTTCGGCTACCTGCAAGGGTATATAAAATTAAGCGGATTTATACGGCAAAGCTCCTTAGAAGACGGGGTGGTGAAATTGAATCTCCGGTATTTCACCCCGTTGATCAGGATGTCGGATCCCCACTATAAATTCAGGACGTTTATTTCGGCCGACTACAGAACGGGGATCAACATGCGGCCTGAGAACCTGGATTATTACAATGCGAACGACGACTTCAGTGTGATCCATCTTGAGCGCCCAAATGCCTTTTTCGGAACGGAAACCTTTACAGCAAGTCTCTCCACCAACATTTTCACACCCTGGTATGTGTATGGTTTTCGTTTTGCACTCACCGGACAGATACAGGCCGGTCTTGCAGCCACAAAAAACCAACCCTTGTGGAAGGCTCCTCTTTTTGCCGGCTTCGGCGTTGGGATCATGATCAAGAACGAAAATCTCGTTTTCCCCACTTTTCTCATCTCAGGATATCTCTACCCCGTTGTTCCGCCGGGTGTTCCTTCGGTTTTGGGAAATATGTCATCGGTGTACCGGATCAACATGTACGACTTCAACGTTGGTGCACCTCACCAGGAATCACTCGGCAATTGATTGGCAGAAATCTTACCTTTGCCGTCATAAAATAAAATTTAACCCGATGAATGAAACACCACAGAATGTCCAAAATGAACCGGTTTATTCAAGAAATGTCCTTGAGTTGCTTACTGTGGCCAACGAATTTTGTCTCTTTCTGGAAAAAGCTGAAAGTTACTCAAAACAGGAACTGCTGAGTTTTCTGCAAAAAATCGGTCCGTTAATTTATATCAAAGCCACATTACTTCCTGAAATTGAACCTCAGGATGATGAAGCCATTGAACATTATGTAACAGAAGAACAATGGGAACAGTTATTCAACCTTCTCCGCTCAAAGTTCGGCGATGATGATCTTTTTTACTATGTCGACAACCATGAGAAGAGTCATACTGACCCGGTGCGAGGCAGTCTCGCAGAAAGCTTTACAGACATTTACCAGGATCTGAAAGACTTTGTACTGCTCTATCAGAAACCCCTCAGGTCCTTCAAGGAAAATGCTGTAAGAGAGTGCAGGCATCTTTTTGAAACACGCTATGGTTACCGCATGGTGAATGCCCAGTGTGCCGTTCATTACCTGGTTTGCCAGCAGGATGAAACCGGATTAAGTATTTAGTTTCGTCGATTGTGTTACTTTAATATATTTGTCTAAAAAACGCCCTATGATCGACCGCCAGAAATTCAATGATAATTTCCAGTATTTTGACAAAGAGATCATTGTTGAGATCATCGACATATTCATCACGGAGTACGATGAGCGCTACCGGAACCTGAGGCAGAATGTTCAGGAGAAGGATTTTGTAAAGCTGAAATTCAATGCCCACAGCCTGAAAGGAGTCATCGCAAATTTCATGGACCCGGTAACCATCGACCTGTCCAGAAGGCTTGATGAAATGGCAAAAAACAAAACGGAAGCAGGCCTGACAGAACTCTACAACGACCTTGAAAAGAATTCAGAACTCCTGTTACAAGAGTTGATTTCCATTAAAAACGGGCTTATTTCCTGAGCTTATCCAGCCGGTTGAGACCATTGATGGCCTTTTCATAATTCACCTTGATCTTCAGCGAACGTTTGTAATCGTCGTTGGCTTTCTGACAATCGCCCGCCAGTTCATAAGCATATCCGCGGTTGAAAAATGCTTCAAAATAAGCCGGATCGCGCTTTACGGCTTCGGTGAAGAACCCGATTGCCCTTTGAAAATCCTTCAGATAAACAAGACAGATATACCCCATGTTATAAGGCGCCGTTCGCAGGGTAGTGTCTATATTAGCCAGGGTCTGGTACACCTCCATTGCGCTGATGTACTGTCCGGATTCCTGGTAATACATCCCCAATGTATATAATGCTTCCTTATTTTGCGGCCTCACCTTCAAGGCATTTTTAAGATAAGATACCGTCTTGGGGTCTTTGTGTAGCGCATACAATTCACCCAGTTCAACATACCCATCAAAATAATCCTGGTTTTTATCTACCGCCTGCATCAGGTCTGCAATTGCCCGGTTTGTATCTCCCTGTTCAAGCAAGGCGAGGGCCCGGGTATAATAGCCCTGGTAGTTATTCTTATCGATTAACAGTAACTGCCGGATATTTTCATAACATCCCTTGTAATCCTTCATGATAAGCAGCAACTTGGCCATTTTCAGCAATCCTTCCTGACCTTTTGGATCGAGGGAGATTGCTTTAACAAGATTCTCCCGGCAGTTAGCCGGCTGACCCATCAAAAGATAAATATCCGAGAGCGTAATATAGTAATCAGGATTTTTGGCGTCGTATGTAATTGCCTTATTGATGTCCTTAAGCGCAAGGTCGGTTTGATGATCACCCAGATAATATTTTGCCCTGAGGTTGTACAACTGCGGATTGGCAGCGTCGCCGGCAATTTGCCGGTTAAGGTTTTCAAGACGAACCCGTGTCGTATCTCCGGCAACTGCTGCTTGTTTCTTTCCACCCGCTCCCCCGCATCCGGAGAGTGCAAGGAGGAGAATGATCAGAAACCCGGATTCAACCCTCTTCATACTATTTGGGATTATTGAGAACCTCCTTGATCTTACCCTGCAGTTCATCGGCCAGTTCAGGATTATCCTGCAAGATCTTCTTCACTGCATCCCTGCCCTGTCCGAGTTTGGTGTCTCCATAGCTAAACCACGAACCGCTCTTTTTGATTACGTTGTATTCCGTAGCCAGGTCGATGATCTCGAATTGCCTTGAAATTCCCTCTCCATAAATGATGTCGAATTCGGCTTTGCGGAATGGAGGAGCCACCTTATTTTTGACCACTTTTACCCTTACGCGGTTTCCGATGGCTTCTTCACCATCCTTGATCTGGGTGATCTTTCGGATATCAAGACGCACGGAAGCATAGAATTTAAGGGCATTACCGCCGGTGGTAGTCTCGGGATTACCGAACATGACGCCGATTTTTTCGCGCAGCTGGTTAATAAAGATGCAGCAGGTAGCTGTTTTACTGATGGTGGAGGTGAGTTTTCTAAGCGCCTGTGACATCAGCCGGGCCTGCAATCCCATTTTCGAATCACCCATTTCACCTTCAATTTCGCTCTTTGGGGTGAGGGCTGCCACAGAGTCGATCACGATAATATCGATGGCACCCGAACGGATCAGGTTTTCGGTAATCTCCAGGGCCTGCTCACCGTTGTCGGGTTGTGAAACAAGCAGGTTTTCAACATCTACCCCGAGTTTCTGGGCATAAAACCGGTCGAAGGCATGCTCCGCATCAATAAACGCGGCAATGCCTCCCATCCGCTGAGATTCTGCTATTGCATGCAATGCCAGCGTGGTTTTTCCGGATGATTCAGGTCCATATATTTCAATTACCCTGCCTTTTGGCATCCCGCCAACACCAAGTGCGATATCCAATCCGATAGATCCTGTTGGGATCACCTCTACTGCATCGATGGCGTTTTCGCCAAGCCGCATGACCGTTCCCTTTCCATAAGTCTTTTCGAGCTTATCCAAAGTAAGCTGTAAAGCCTTTACCTTCTCCTTGTTTACTTCATTTGCCATTTTCTATTTCTCCTATTGGTTTAGACGCACCGCCGTGCGTCTTTACTGATGGAGACGCACGGCGGTGCGTCTGTAATAAGTTAGTTACCCAAAGCTTCCAGGATCTGCAGGGTATGGTTTTTTTTGTCTACTTTCGTGAAGATGTGAGCGATCTTTCCTGTTTCATCAATGATGAAGGTTAACCGGTTGATCCCATCATATTCTTTACCATAGAGCTTCTTCTTTCCCCATACACCGTAATCCAGGATGACTTTCTTGGCTTTATCGGAAATAAGGGCAAAAGGTAAACTGTATTTCGAAGAAAAATTTTTATGCGACTTCTCATCATCGGCACTTACCCCGATAATTTTAAAGCCTTTTGCAATAAGAATCTGATAGTTATCCCTTAGATTGCAGGCTTCTGCCGTGCAGCCGGGGGTATTGTCCTTCGGATAGAAATAAAGGATTACTTTGCTCCCACGAAACGATTTCAGGGAGAGAGGCTTTCCATCCTGGTCGAATGATTCGATCTCGGGTGCAATATCACCAATTTTTAAATGGGTCATGATTAAGGAATTAGGCATTAGCCAATAGCCATTAGCGTTTGCTCAAAAGTAGAAATTATTCGGCGACGGTAAGGGGTGCTGCAGAATGAGTTATCAACAAATTAACCTTTCTGACGGGAGGCAAAATACTTGCATACTGTCGTCAGTCCGCATTGTTCGCAATGAGGTTTTCGTGCAATGCAAATATATCTGCCGTGAAGAATTAACCAGTGATGGGCAATCGACCGGAGATGTTCGGGAATATGCTTTACAAGTTGTTGTTCAGTTTGCAGCGGATTACGTGCATTAACGGTCAAACCAATCCGGGCAGAAACCCGGAACACATGAGTATCGACGGCAAGAGCGGGCTGATTAAAGAGTACTGCAGCCAAAACATTGGCAGTCTTTCGTCCGACCCCGGGCAGTTTCTGAAGCTCATCAACATCGCGTGGCATCACCCCGTTATAGTCGGTCACCAGCATTTTGGCCATTCCCAGTAGGCTCTTGGTCTTATTGTTAGAATAAGAACAACTCCTGATCAGGCTGAATACCTCTTCTGTGCCGGCATTGGAAAGGGATTGCACGGTGGGGAACCGCTCAAAAAACAGGGGAGTGATCATATTCACCCGTTTATCAGTGCATTGCGCCGAAAGGATAACGGCCACGATCAACTCGTAAGGATCTTTGTATGACAGCTCAGTTTCAGCCTGAGGTCTGTTCTCTAGGAAATAACCGATAACAAAACGGAACCGTTCTTCCTTGCGCATGAGGATCTTTTACTGCTGCGCCTCGCCCCGGAGGATGGTGATGGAACCTTTAAAAACATCGTCGCCAAACTGGCCCTGGCACTTAAGCACATAAAAATAGGTACCTGTGGAAAGATTGGCCCCATCCCAGTCTCCGCTCTTGTAATTGCTTTGCTGATAAACCTTTTTGCCCCAGCGGTCGAACACGATGAACTCGTTGCCAAGGTAAGCTTCTCGCCAATCAGCCGATCCATTGCCTTTGATGGTGATCTTGAACTGATCGTTGTACCCGTCGCCGTTCGGCGTGAAGACGTTGGGAATTTTCAACTCAACCACTTTCACCACAATGTCGTGAGAAATCGTAGTATCACAACCATTCAGGTCGGTAAAACTCAGGCGCACCGGAAACGTGCCCGTTTTGTCATAAGTATGTGTGGCGGGATTCAGGTTGGCAACTTTTTTGTTGTCGCCGAAATCCCACTCCCAGTTTGTCATGTGTTTTTTCAGACTGTCCTGAAAAAATACGGTAAGGTTCGGGTTGGTGAGGTACACAGTATCGCCCGGAAGGCGCTCAAAATCAACTTTCGGCGACCTTAGCACATCCACAAAATAGGAGGTGTCGTAGGCACACTTCATCGAGTCCGTTACCGTGAATGTGTATTTCCCCCGGCAGAGTCCGAAAACGATCGTATCCTGCGAATGACCTGCTTTCCAATCGTATATATAGTGCGGATAGCCCGAAAACTCCGTACCTCCGGTAACCTTGACCTTGAACTGTCCTTTGCAATCCACCGGACATCCCAGCGCATTGTAGCGGTAAAGGGTGTCGATCTTCATTTTCGGGTGCATTCCAAGGTGGAAAGCGTTGCTTGTGTCGGTATTGATGCCAACAGAAACAATACAACGGTAAAAACCGGTATCGCCGGCCTGAACGCGGGGAATGTAAAACAAGGAGGTGTCTTTCCAGGAGAAGATGATGCCGTTCTTTTGCCAGACATACGAAGTGTCAGCTCCCGGTCCGGCATTGGTTATGGTTACCGTGCAGGCAACACTGTCGCGGAAACAGGCAATCGTATCTGTAGGTGCAATTACGACATGCATCTGTCCCATGCCGGACAAACTGGTCAAAAACAAGATAATAAACGGGAATAATCTCATCCAGGGTAGAATTCGGTTGTAAAATTACGAAAATATTTGAATTATTTCCCACCGCGGTACCACATCAATACAAGGCCGGATGACCGCCTCAACAGGACATGATAATAACGCAGGAGATTACCCTTTAGTGCATCAGTAAAGCCCGTTGGTGAGCATGATCAGAGTACAGGCATGCATTACTTCAATGTGTTCACGCTTTAAAATCTCGCCAAATTCGGGATTTTCGGTACCCGGATTAAAAATAACCCGCTGAGGTTTAAGCCCCAGAATATAATCGTAAAACGGAGGCAGATTTTTGGGTCCGATATACAAGGTAACCGTATGGATGTCTTCATACTTGGGAAAGGGTTTTTCCACCTTAACCCCGGCGATCTCCCCTTCCCTCAATCCCAAAGCTACAACCGGGATATTGTTGAATTTCAGCTTTCGTACGGCAAGGTACGAAAACCGTTCAGGGTTAGTGCTGGCACCGAGTACCAGCGTCTTTTTGATCATGTGTTAATTAATTCACAATTTAATGGCAAAAGTAACAGAAAAACAGTCAAAACGACCGGAATATGGTAATTTTTATGACAAAAATGCCTGTTTTCAGGGTTGGCAGGAGGCTTGTGTGAATGGTCCGACGCACGAATGCACGAATGCACAGATGCAATAAGGAAGGATGAAATAGATACGTACCAAATCACAGTAAACAAATTAAAAAGCAATAAATTATATGAATTTCAACAACTTCACAATCAAAGCCCAGGAGGCAGTGCAGAAAGGCCAGGAGATTGCCCAGGCACTGCAGAAAGCCGATACCATATCCAAAGAGATGAAAGACGAATTTGTCACGATCGAGCATATGATTCTGGGGCTGCTCACAACCAAAGGACAGGCTTCCCGGCTGTTCAAAGACAATGGAGTTACCGAGAAGGACCTGACGACGGCGATCCGTCAACTTCGCCAGGGCAGTGCGGTAACCGGTCAGAATGCGGAAGAGACTTACCAGACGTACCAAGAACAACCCCATCCTGATTGGGGAACCCGGGGTAGGCAAAACCGCCATTGCCGAAGGACTTGCCCACCGTATCATTGACGGCGACGTGCCCGAAAATCTCAAAACCAAGCAGATCTATTCGCTTGATATGGGTTCGCTGATCGCCGGTGCCAAATACAAAGGAGAGTTCGAGGAGCGGCCTAAGAGCGTGGTTAAGGAGGTAATGGTATCCAATGGAGCGATCGTACTCTTTATCGATGAGATACATACCCTTGTCGGGGCAGGTGCAAGCGAGGGAGCCATGGACGCAGCCAACATCCTGAAACCGGCCCTGGCCCGGGGCGACCTGCGAGCCATCGGGGCAACCACCCTGAAGGAGTACCAGAAATATTTTGAGAAGGACAAAGCGCTCGAGCGCCGGTTTCAGCCGGTTCTGGTCAACGAACCCGACACGCTCGATGCCATCGCCATTCTGCGCGGGCTGAAAGAGAGATACGAAACGCATCACCATGTACGGATCAAAGATGAAGCGATCATTGCCGCTGTGGAATTGAGCCAGCGTTACATTACCGAACGTTTCCTCCCCGACAAAGCCATCGACCTGATTGATGAGGCTGCTTCCAAATTGAGACTTGAGATCAATTCCCTGCCGGAAGAACTTGAAAAAATTGAACGCAGGATCCGTCAGATGGAGATCGAACGGGAAGCCATCAAGCGTGAAAGCGACGAAACCAGGCTGCTTCAGAGTGAGCGGCAGAAGCTCCTCGACCTCGAGGCCGAACTTCACACACGGGTTGTAGGACAGGAGGAAGCCATCGGCTCTTTTATCTTCCTGGGAACCACTGGTGTTGGCAAAACGGAACTGGCCAAAGCCCTGGCAGAATTCCTGTTCAACAACGAGAACAGCATGGTGCGTATAGACATGTCGGAATACCAGGAACGGCATACCGTTTCACGCCTGATCGGGGCGCCGCCGGGATATGTAGGTTATGAGGAGAGCGGGCAACTGACCGAAGCGGTTCGCCGGAAACCCTACTCCGTAGTGCTTCTCGACGAGATTGAAAAAGCCCACCCGGACGTGTTCAACATCCTGCTTCAGGTACTCGACGACGGACGGCTCACCGACAACAAAGGCCGTACGGTAGATTTCAAGAACACGATCATCATCATGACCTCCAACATCGGATCGCACATCATCCAGGAGAACATGGAGAAGGTGAATGACAAAAACCGGGAATATCTGCTGAACAAAACCCGTCATGAGGTCTTCGATTTGCTGAAAAAGAGCATCCCCCCGGAATTCCTGAACCGCGTTGATGAGATCATCATGTTCGAACCGCTCACGAAAACCGAGATCACCCGGGTGGTCGAACTTCAGCTCGGAGCCGTGCAGCAGATGCTGGCAAAAAACGACATTCGACTCACGGCTACAAAAAAGGCCATCGAGCAAATCGCCACGCTGGGATTCGACCCGCAATATGGCGCCCGGCCCATCAAACGTGTCATACAACGCGAAGTTCTGAACGAACTTTCCAAGATGATCCTGGCAGACAAGGTGGAAAAGAGGATGTCATCGTGCTGGATGAACAAGATGGAAAACTGACCTTTCGCAACGAATAATTCCGGAGCGGATCAGGATCAGAAGATCAACCGGCGTGGGATTACAACTCCTTCTTAATCAGAACACCGTTGCTGTAGATCTCCTTTTTGGTCACTTTTCCCTTTTCGTCGTAATAGATCCAAGTGCCATCCATCCGGCCATTGACATAGGCGCCGTTCATCATGGGCTGACCTGAGTTATAAAAGGTTTTGAAAGGGCCGCTTTTCTGGTCGTTGAGATAAGCACTCCGAAGGCGGATTTTTCCGTCGGAGTAATACTGTTCCCATAATCCATACCGAATGCCTGCAAGAAAGGTAATTAATTCAGAAACTTTTCCGTTGGAGAAATAGGCCTGTGATATGCCCGACTTTTTCCCTGCTTGATAATTTTCTTCTGACACCAGAACCCCGTCTTCTTCGCTAAAAAACTGCCAGGTGCTGTCTTTTTTCTCGTTAAGATACCTTCCTGAGGCCATCTTTTTCCCGTTTGGAAAATAGGTAGTCGTTTCAGCCTGTTTTCCATGTTTTGAAACCAATGAAACGGTTTTCAGCTTGCCGTCGGAATAATAATATCTGAATTCGCCGCAGGGAACCCCATCCTTGAAATTGCCTTCGTAGATTTTGCGGTGCAGGGAATCCTCCTTTCGCCAGAAGCCCTGTTTTTCTCCCTTGGCACCGGTACGGTTGACAGCATCCTGTCCAAATAAATAACAGGCTGAAAGAATGTAAAAAACGACGAGGAAAATACGGGTCATGATCGGTTAAAAAAGTACTTTTGCAAAGCTAAACAATAATCTTCTTGCAAAACTATCCTTCAAGGCTGCTTGAAAGTGCCGTAAACGAACTGGCAAAACTTCCGGGAATTGGTCGTAAAACCGCGTTACGCATGGCGTTGAACCTGCTTAAACGCCATCCGGCAGAAGTGGAGGCCCTGGGCACTTCGGTAATTAAAATGCGCAATGAGGTGAATTATTGCAGGGAGTGTAAAAATATCTCCGACCAGGAGGTGTGCGCCATCTGTTCCAATCCGAAGCGCGACAAAGGACTGGTTTGCATTGTAGAAGACATCCGGGATGTGATGGCCATTGAAAATACGGGGCAGTTCGATGGCGTTTACCATGTTCTCGGCGGCATCATCTCACCCATGGAGGGGATTGGCCCGCAGGACCTCAATATAGCCTCCATGATCAGCAGGATGGACAGCGGAGTTATCCGCGAGGTGATACTCGCACTGCCTACCACCATCGAAGGCGACACCACCAACTTTTACCTTTACCGCAGAATCATGAATTTCGGGATTACCGTATCTGCCATTGCACGGGGTATTTCGATCGGAGATGAACTGGAACACACAGACGAAGTAACCCTCGGACGATCGATCCTGAACCGCACTCCTTACGAATCGATCATTTCGCGAAAACAGTCCTGAAACTACTCCTGCTCGAACAATGCCAACTGGTTAACCTTTGTGGAAGTTGAAGTTACCTCCAGCCCGGCATAATTTTGCAGCAACGGACGAATCGCCTTTTTGATGACTTTATTTGTTGTAGTCCGCCTGGATTTGGCGAAGTTGACCAGCGACTTCTTCTGTTTGGCCGTTACCTTGATGGTGATGGTCTTGAATTTGGTCGGCTTCCTGCTTTTTTTTGATTTCTTGCGTGGCATGGCAATCAGCGGTTGTTCAGGATGTCCTTGAAATCGTTGAGGATTTTCTTAGCCAGGTTATCAGCTTTGGCCAGCATATCACTTTCGGCATAAATCCGCACGATCGGTTCGGTGTTTGAGCGCCTCATATGCACCCATTCATTGTCGAAATGGATCTTAATGCCATCAATGTCGGTGATCTGTTGCTTTTTGTATTTTTCGACGATCTTTTTCAAAATGGCATCGACATCCATGTCGGGACTGAATTCGATCTTGTTCTTGGAGATAAAATAATTGGGGTAGCTGTCGCGCAGGGCGGAACACTTTTTTCCGGATTTAGCCAGGTGGGTGAGAAACAGGGCAATGCCGACAAGTGCATCACGGCCATAATGAATTTCGGGATAGATCACTCCACCGTTACCTTCTCCTCCGATAACTGCGTGGTTAGCCTTCATAAGTTCCACTACATTCACTTCTCCGACGGCCGAAGCGTAATATTTTCCCCCGGCCTTTTCGGTAATCACCTTCAGCGCTTGCGTGGAGGAGAGGTTCGATACCGTGTTCCCTTTGTTGTGCTGAAGTACATAATCGGCTATGGCCACAAGCGTATACTCCTCACCAAAAGTTTCGCCCACTTCGTTGATGATAGCCAGCCGGTCCACGTCGGGATCGACTACAAACCCCACGTCGGCCTTGTTGGTTACCACATATTCGCAGATGTCGCGCAGGTGCTCGGGCAGCGGTTCCGGATTATGCGGGAAATCTCCGGTAGGATCGCAGTAAAGCGCAAATATTTTACTTACCCCAAGCGCTTTCAGCAGCTCAGGAATAGCAATACCCCCGGTGCTGTTCACGGCATCAACTGCCACCCGGAAGCGTGCGGCTTTGATTGCATCAACATCAACCAGCGGCAGGGCAAGAACCTTTTCAATATGCTTACGAATGAATGTGTTGTCGGTTTCATACTTTCCAAGGTCCATCACCTCGGCAAATTTGTAACTGGCCGAATCGGCCAGGCTGAGCACCTGTTCCCCATCTGTTGCGGAAAGGAACTCCCCTTTGCTGTTCAGCAACTTGAGCGCATTCCACTGTTTGGGATTGTGACTTGCGGTAAGGATGATTCCTCCGTGAGCGCCCGATTCCACTACGGCAATTTCGGCTGTGGGTGTGGTGGTCAGACCGATGTCAAGAACATCAGCACCCATGCCCATCAAAGCACCGGCCACAAGGTTATTAACCATAACACCGGAAATGCGGGCATCGCGGCCAAGAATCACACGTAATTTTTCCTTCGGGTGGCTGAGCTTAAGGAACGCTGTATAAGCAGATGTGAACCTTACGATATCGACCGGACTCAGGCCCTCACCGGCCTTTCCGCCAATCGTGCCACGAATTCCGGATATAGATTTTATCAGAGCCATGAGCTTGTTTTTAGGCAAATGTAAAGTTTTTCTTTGTATCGAAACCGTTGTGTTGAAAAAAGTAAAATCTCAGTCTGACATGGGTCCCAGTCTCGTTATTTTTCGTAATTTTGCAGCGGTTATTGAACAAAGGGAAACTAACCCTGCAATTGAATGGAAGAACCTTTTGAATCCCATTTCGACAGAGAAACACTGGCCCTGGTAAAACGGTTTGAGAAAACCCTGCAACAGGACCAGCATGGATTCTTTGATGTTGACGAATATGAGGAGATCATAGAATATTATTTTTTCAAAAACGATCAGCGTAAAGCCCACATCAGCATTCAGCAGGGCCTTGAACAGCATCCGGGAAATACCGGACTGCAGCTTAAACTGGCTCAGTATTGTGTAAACGCCAATAAAGATCATGAAGCATTCAGGATTCTTAAGGATGCTGATCTTACAGAAGGTTGTGATTATGAGCTTTTTATTGCCAAAGGAAACCTGTATAGCCAGCTGGAGAAACCTGACAAGGCGATCGAAGAATACAAACGCGCACTCCAGGGTGCTGATTTTACTGATGACATCTATTCAAGCATTGCCTTTGAATACGAAAATCTCGGGAAATACGATAAAGCCATTGAATTTCTGCTGAAAGCCATCGAGATCAATTCCGACAACGATGCCGTGCTGTTCGAACTTGCCTTTTGTTTCGAAGTTTCTCAGCAAACGGAACGGAGCATTAAATTTCTTACCGGATTTCTGGATAGCAATCCCTATTCAAACGCGGCCTGGTTTAACCTTGGAATTGCGTACAGCAACCTCGAACTGTTTGAAAAAGCGATAGATGCCTATGATTTCGTTTTGGCAATCGATGAAACATTTTCGTCTGCCTATTTCAACAAAGCCAACTGTTATGCCAATATCAGCCGGTACGATAAGGCCATTGAAACCTACCTCGAAACGTTTTACTACGAAGATCCTGAAGCCATAACACATTATTATATCGCCGAGTGTTATGAGAAAATAAAGAATTTCGAATCTGCCATCGAATACTACCAGAAAGCTGTAGAACTCGACCCTGAGTTTGGCGATGCATGGCTTGGGATCGGAATTTCATGGGATGAACTCGGACAACCGCTGAAGGCACTCCCTTATGTAAACAAAGCGATAAAACTCAGTCCGGCAGTTCCTGAATACTGGTTTATCCTCGGCGACCTCCAGATCAAACTTTCGAAAACGGAAGAGGGGATCGCCTCCTACCGAAAAGTGATTGAACTCGATCCTGAGGATGCCGATATATGGCTCGACCTTTCTGTCGTTTATGCCGACCGTAAAAATTATGAAGAGGCATACCATACCCTGCTCAGCGGGTTGCATTTCCACGAAACGCATGCCGACTTTCAATATGGCATGGCCTATTACCTTTTCCTGATGGGCCGGCACCAGGAAGCCAACGAAATTTTCGCCAAGGCGCTCGACATGGATTATGAGGGCCACAAAAGATTGTTCACAACCTTTCCTGAGGCACGGAACCACCCAAAGGTTGTGGAGATTATTGCAAGCTATAGAAAACTCTGACCTATGACACAACCGCTCCTCCCGTTTCTTCCAGATCGTCCCGAAAAACCGCGCAATGCCGGTATTGTCATGGTCATGGACAAAGGCCTCAGCGTTCGTGAAGCCGAAGACTTTACCGCTGTTGCCGGCCACCTGACCGATTTCGTAAAACTTGGCTTCGGCACTTCGGTGGTATCGAAAGGGGTAAAAGAGAAAGTGAAGGTTTATCACAAGGCGAACATTAAGGTCTATGCCGGCGGAACGCTCTTTGAAGCGTTTGCCGTGCGTGGCATGTTTGATGAATATGTGAAGTACATCGATGCACTGGGGCTCGACACGGTTGAGATTTCGGATGGATCGATGGTAATGGACCATCATGCGAAATGTGAATATATTTTCACACTGGCAAAAAATTATACCGTACTTTCAGAGGTAGGATCCAAAGAGTCGGGGATACTTATTGCTCCGGGCCGCTGGATCGAAATGATGGAGTCGGAGCTCGCGGCCGGTGCTTTTAAGGTGATCGGCGAAGCAAGAGAAGGGGGAAACGTAGGAATTTACCGCCCCACAGGGAAAGCCCATGTTGCCCTTATCAACAAGATCCTGAGCAAGGTGGAGGCAAACGACATCCTCTGGGAAGCTCCGCTGAAATCGCAACAAGCCTGGTTCATCAGCCATTTCGGCGCCAATGTTAACCTGGGAAACATCCCCCCTGCCGAAGTAATCGCGCTCGAAACCCTGCGGCTCGGACTGCGTGGAGATACGTTTTTTCAATTCCTGCCGACTAAGCTGAAGAAATTTCAACCGTAAAAATGGTAAAACAGCGAAAGTCATGAAGGTTTTTGGTCTGATTGGATTTCCGCTCACTCACTCCTGGTCTGCACAATACTTCAAAGATAAATTTGAAAAAGAGGGCATTCCCGGCGCGGAGTACCGTCTGTTCCCCTTGCCGCAAATCAAAGCCCTGAAAGGTTTTTTGAAGGATAATCCTGAGCTGGGCGGGTTTAATGTTACCATTCCATATAAAGTCAGCATCCTTCCATTTCTCAACGAAACCGATGCCATTGCGCGGGAGATCGGTGCTGTGAACACGGTGAAGGTTATCCGTGATGGAGAACATATCCGGCTTAAAGGATTCAATACCGATGCCGAAGGGTTTCTGAATAGTCTGCCGTCGCCTTTTCACCACCAAAACGCATTGATCCTGGGCACCGGAGGAGGCTCAAAGGCCGTTGCCTGGGCGTTAAAAAAATCAGGCGTTAAGTTTCTGATGGTTTCCCGGTTGTCGCAGGGCAGTGGGTTTATCAGCTACCAGGAGATCACCCGCGAAATTCTCCAGGAGTACACCCTTATCATCAACACAACACCGGTTGGCATGTTCCCAAAAGTAAATGCTTGTCCCCTGTTACAGTACGAAACACTTACCACCGATCATCTGCTGTACGACCTGGTATATAATCCGAAAGAGACCCTGTTCCTGCGCAAAGGCAGAGAGAACGGGGCGCACACAATAAACGGACTCCGGATGCTTGTTGGTCAGGCAGAGGCCGCGTGGCGAATATTCAACAACGGTTAGGAACCGGATGCCGGCGGATCGCCTGGCTCCTCATTCCGCACCACTTCGATCTTCAAATCGGCCACCATGGCTGCAATTGCGCCAACAGCTGCCAGCCAGGGCGCAACAAAGGCACCGATCACACCAAAGGTCAGCGGAATTTCCAGGTAAACCTTGCCACTGTTGTCTTTTATGATCACCCTTCTGACATTACCTTCGTTGATGAGTTGTTTGACCTTTTCAACCAACTCTTCACCTTTTACCCTGAATTCTTCTTTTATGTTTTCCATAGTCTGATTTTATTCATTTTTTTACCTACCCTGCCCCTCCCTGCCAGCAGGGAGGGGTTTGGAATAGGAAGCGGCTATTTCATCACCATCTTAATGATTTTCAACTTATTTCCATAAGGCGGGTAGCGCAAAGGAATATCTATGAGGTTCGACTTTTTTAGAATTGACCGGGTATGGGAGAAAGTATCGAAACTGTATTTGCCGTGATAATTTCCGATACCGCTGTGCCCGACACCTCCAAATGGCATCCTGGCGTTGCCGATGTGCATCACCACTTCGTTGATACAACCTCCTCCCGAGGAGGTCTGATGCACGACTTGTCTTTGTTTCGCGGGGTCTTTGGAAAAATAATAAAAGGCCAGTGGTTTCGGGCGGGAGTTAACAAATCTGATGACCTCCGTAATGTCATCAAATTCCAAAACCGGCAGGATGGGGCCGAATATCTCTTCCTGCATGATGTCATCGGCAGGGTTGACGTTTACGAGGATTGTTGGGGCAATATATTTTTGCGGGATATCGATGCCCCCGCCCGTATATACCTCTGCCGATTTAAGGAACAGCGCCAGCCGTTCCGTTTTGGCGATGGTGGCAATCCTTGCAAAATCGGGACTTTGTTCCGGGTTCGCCCCAAAGTACCGTGTAATGCATGCTTTCAGGTGCTCCAGCATTTCGGTTTTCACGGATCTGTGAACAAAAAGATAATCCGGGGCGATACATGTTTGCCCGGCATTGATGAATTTCCCCCAGGCAATGCGCGCGGCAGCGACCTTCAGATCGGCATCCTTATCAACGATGCATGGACTTTTACCACCAAGTTCAAGCGACACCGGCGTGAGGTTTTTTGCCGCCGCCTCCATCACTACTTTGCCCACCATCGGACTGCCGGTAAAAAAAATGTAATCCCACTGTTGCGCAAGCAGGGCACGGTTCTCTTCCAATCCCCCGGGAAAAAGTGTGATATAATTTTCCGGGAAGAATTCGCCGATCATCTGCCCCATCACGTCAGCTGTAAACGGGGCGTATTCGGAAGGCTTCAGGATGGCGCAGTTACCGGCGGAAATTGCGCCTACCAGCGGATTGACCAGCAGCTGAAAAGGGTAATTCCACGGCGACATGATAAGCACAACGCCATAGGGTTCCTTGTAGATTTTGCTCCGGGACCAGAAGTGAATCAGCTGGTTGGTACCCACACGTTGTGGTTTTGCCCAGGAGTGCAGTTTCCGCAGGTGGGTTCCGATCTCCTCAAGAACCAGTCCGATTTCCGTCGCATACGCCTCGAACTCCGATTTATGCAGGTCTTTCCATAAGGCTTCGCAGATCCTCTTTTCATAAACCAGGATGGCCTTCTTTAATGTTTTAAGCGTGGCGATCCTGAAACTGACCTCCCTGGTCTGATGTGTTGAGAAAAATTCCCGCTGCCTCTCTAAGGCCGATTGTATATTGTTTATCATGGTCTATTTTTTTTACCCTCCCCTGCCCCTCGCTAACTGCAGGGAGGGGTTTGGGGCGGGTAGATTAATGTCCTTTAAAGTCTTCCATCGATTTATAGATGCCAAACCACCTTCCGGCTACCACATCGAACCAGCGGGCAGGGAGTATCCCTTTTGTGAAGGGGAGTAACTTAACCATGAAAGGAGATCGTACAAATAATTTATCTTTGCACGGATTCTCCTCAAAATTAGCAATTTTCCGGTCGAGCCGAAAATAAATCCGGACGGAAGATTTATTTGGTTCTTACAAAAGAATTTGGTATTTTTGCAGCCCATTTTAAAAAGCTCTAATAAAACAGTTTAACAGAAACAATACAAAAAGATGAATTTAGCGCCTGAAGTAAAGAAAAAAGCATTTGTAGATTACGGTAAATCAGAATTTGACAGTGGTTCAACGGAGGCCCAGGTGGCCATGTTCACCATGAAGATCCAGCACCTTACAGAACACCTCAAGGTGAACAAGAAAGACATGGTTACCGAGCGCTCGCTTGTGATCATGGTAGGAAAACGGAGAAAACTTCTGGATTACCTCAAAGGCAAAGATATTGAGCGTTACCGTGCCATCATCAAGAAACTTGGCATCAGAAAATAAAGAATACATTTCCAGTTTTAAATCCAAAAGAGGCAATTTCCTAATTGCCTCTTTTAATATCTGAAAGAAACTAACACATGATTGGAATTACCAAAACTTTTACCCTGCCCGATGGCCGGGAAGTATCTATTGAAACCGGGAAACTGGCCAAGCAGGCCGACGGTTCAGTTGTTGTGAAACTGGGCGACACCATGTTGCTCGCCACGGTTGTGGCCATGCAGGAGGCGAAAGAGAATGTCGACTTCATGCCGTTGTCGGTGGAATATCGCGAAAAATATGCCGCCGCCGGCAGGTTTCCGGGAGGTTTCTTTAAACGCGAAGCACGTCCGTCAGACTACGAAGTACTGATCTCACGGCTGGTGGACCGGGCACTGCGTCCGCTTTTCCCGGATGATTTCCACGCTGAAGTACAGGTTCAGGTGACCCTGATTTCGGCCGATAAGAATTTCCTGCCGGATGCACTGGCCTGTCTGGCAGCTTCATCAGCCCTTGCCGTTTCCGATATCCCTTTCAACGGTCCGATCTCCGAGGTGCGCGTTGCCCGCATCAACGGTGAGTTCGTGGTGAACCCCGCCCTCGACGTGATGCCGCAGTCGGACATCGACATCATTGTAGCCGCCTCCATGGATAATATCGTGATGGTAGAAGGCGAAATGAAAGAGGTTTCCGAAGATGATATGATAGAAGCCATCCGCGTTGGGCACGAAGCCATCAAAGTGCAATGTACAGCTCAGCTGGAACTGGCTGCCATGATCGAGAAATCGAAAACGAAGCGCACCTATTGCCACGAAAACAACGATCCTGATTTCAAACTGCGTGTTCATGAAGCCACCTATCAGCAGGTGTATGACATGTCGAAATCAGGCATCGCCAACAAGGCAGAACGTAAGCGTATCCTCGGTGAGATAAAGGATGCTTTTGTAGCCACCCTCACGGACGAAGAAAAAGCCGAAAAAAAGGCGCTCATCGGTCGTTATTATCATGACGTTGAGAAGGAAGCCATCCGCAATGCCACCATGGATATCCGTCAGCGTGTCGACGGACGTAAACTTGACGAGATCCGCCCCATCTGGAGCGAAATCGATTATTTGCCGGCAGCCCATGGCTCGGCTATTTTCAGCCGCGGCGAAACCCAGTCACTCACCACCGTAACCCTTGGCACCAAGATGGATGCACAGATGATCGATGGCGCCGTGATTGAAGAAAAGATCAACTTTATCCTGCACTATAACTTTCCCTCGTTCGCCACGGGTGAAGTAAAACCAATCCGCAGCACCGGACGCCGCGAAATCGGCCATGGAAACCTGGCCCTCCGTGCCCTGAAGACCATGATTCCTCAAGGCCCCGATAACCTCTACACCATCCGCGTTGTTTCCGACATTCTGGAGTCCAATGGCTCCTCTTCCATGGCCACTGTCTGTGCCGGCACCATGGCACTGATGGATGCAGGCGTCAAGATCATCAAGCCGGTTTCCGGAATCGCCATGGGCCTCATTACCGACAACAAACGTTATGTCGTACTCTCCGACATCCTTGGCGACGAAGATCACCTCGGCGACATGGACTTCAAAGTCTGCGGAACACGTGACGGTATCACCGCCTGCCAGATGGACATCAAGGTGGACGGACTTTCCTTCGTCATCCTGAAAGAGGCGTTGGAACAGGCACGCCGCGGACGCATGCACATCCTTGGTGAAATGGCCAAGACCATCACCGAGCCGCGCGAAGATTACAAAGCATTTGTACCGCGCATCACCCAGATCAAAGTACCCAAGGAATTTATCGGCGCCATCATTGGTCCCGGCGGGAAGGTTATCCAGGAGATGCAGCGCGAAACGGGAACGACGATCGTTATCGAAGAGGTTGGCGAATTCGGTGTTGTTGACATTGTGGCCGACAACCTCGAAGCCCGCGACAAGGTTCTGGATAAGATCAAACGCATTGTTGCCATTCCTGAAGTAGGCGAAATCTACAAGGGGAAAGTAAAGAACATCCAGTCTTTCGGCGCATTTGTTGAGATCATTCCCAACCAGGACGGCCTCCTTCACATTTCGGAAATTGCCTGGGAGCGCCTCGAAAAAGTTGAAGATGCGCTGAAGGTTGGCGACGAAGTTGAAGTAAAACTGATCGAAGTGGATCCTAAAACCGGAAAACTGAAACTTTCGCGCAGGGTGCTTTTACCCAAGCCGGAAGGTTACGTTGAACGCAAACCGGAACCCCGTGGCGGCCGCCCCGACCGTGGTGATCGCGGAGAGCGGGGAGGTGACCGTGACCGTGACCGTGACCGGGGACGCGGAGGCGATCGTGACCATCGTGGTCCAAGAAGGTAGCGCTTTCTGAAAGGGTTGCATAATCAGGTAAAAATTATGTAACTTTACTTCCCGTTTTTCGTAAACAGTCCCGTATTCACAGTTAATAAAAAAGGCGATCGCATGAGGCAGCTTAAAATCACAAAACAGGTTACCAATCGCGAAACCGCATCACTGGACAAATACCTCCAGGAGATCGGCAAGGTGGAACTGATCACCGCCGATGAGGAAGTAGCCCTCGCACAGCGCATTAAGCAGGGCGATATGGCAGCCCTTGAGAAGCTGACCAAGGCCAACCTCCGTTTTGTGGTTTCCGTTTCTAAACAATATCAGAACCAGGGTCTTAGTCTGCCCGACCTCATCAACGAAGGCAATCTCGGATTGATCAAGGCTGCACAGCGTTTCGACGAAACCCGTGGTTTTAAATTCATCTCCTATGCGGTATGGTGGATCCGCCAGTCTATTCTGCAGGCCCTTGCCGAACAATCACGTATTGTGCGCCTCCCGCTGAACAAGATCGGTTCCATCAACAAGATCAACAAAGCCTACGCACAACTTGAACAGCAGTATGAGCGAGAGCCCAATGCGGGTGAGATTGCAATCCTTCTCGAGGTTTCTGAGAATGAAGTAAAGGAATCGATGCGCAATTCAGGCCGTCACGTTTCCATGGATGCCCCGCTGATCCAGGACGAAGACAACACCATGTATGATGTGCTCCGCAGCGAGGAGAATACCACCCCCGACAACGGATTACTTTATGAATCGCTGAAACGGGAGATTGAGCGCGCCGTTTCCACACTTACCCAGCGTGAAGCTGATGTGATCCGTCTCTATTTCGGCCTGAACGGCAGTCACCCGATGACATTGGAAGAGATCGGCGAAAAATTCGACCTCACCCGTGAACGCGTGCGCCAGATCAAGGAAAAGGCCATTCGCCGGCTGAAGCATACCAGCAGAAGTAAGATCCTTAAAACCTATCTTGGGTGACATGGAAAAATGGTGAAATGGTGAGATGGTGAAATGGTGAAATGGTGAAATTGTAAATCAGAAATCGTAAATCGTAAATTTCCTGTGTCTCCCATAATCGCACCTTCGCTTCTTTCCGCAGATTTTCTGAATTTAAGAACGGAGATTGACATGGTCAACCGGAGTGAAGCCGACTGGTTTCACCTGGATGTGATGGATGGTGTTTTTGTCCCGAATATCTCCTTTGGATTTCCCGTGACAGAAAAGATTGCGCAGTGTGCAGAAAAACCGCTCGATGTGCACCTTATGATTGTTGATCCCGACCGGTACATTGAACGATTCCGGAAGGCGGGAGCCGACCGGATCTCGGTGCATTATGAAACCTGTAATAACCTTCACCGCACAGTACATGCCATTCGCAATTCCGGTGCGAAAGCCGGGGTGGTGCTGAATCCGCATACACCGGTACATCTGCTTTCGGACATCATCCGTGATGTTGACCTCGTGCTGCTGATGTCGGTAAACCCGGGTTTCGGCGGACAAAAGTTCATTACCCATACATACGAAAAGTGTCGCCTGCTAAAGGAACTTATTCTTTCCACCGGGTCAGATTCTCTGATTGAGGTTGATGGCGGCATAGATCTTGAAAATGCCCCGAAACTGGTTGCCGCCGGCGTTGATGTACTGGTAGCCGGAAACACCATCTTCACCGCTGCTGATCCGATGGCAACAATTCGCCAGTTGAAGCAAATCGCATAAAACAACAACCAATAAATACCCTTAAATGTTGGTTTGATAGTATCCTGTTTTTTGCTATTTTTACGCTTCAATAAGGCAAAATGGATTTTAACGGGGCCAAAACACACATCATTTCCCTGCTTCGCAGGGAGTTACCTCCCGAACTTTACTACCATTGTGTTGAGCACACACTTGATGTTTGTGAAGCGACGCGCCGGTTGAACGCGCTCGAGAACATCAAAGACCACGCTGCAAAACTACTCGAAACTGCAGCGCTGTATCATGACGCCGGTATGCTCATCCGGTATGCCGATCATGAAGAAGCCTCCGTGGATATTGCCTGTCAGACACTCCCCGGGTTTGGTTACACGGCGGATGATATTGACGCGGTGGTGAACCTGATCAGGATCACGAAGCTCCCTCAAAAGGCAGTCACCATCGAGGAACAGATTCTTTGCGATGCCGACCTTGACTACCTGGGACGGGATGATTTTTTCATTCACTCCTTTCAGCTGAAACTGGAATGGGAAATGAACAATGTCCTTAAAACCAACCTTACAGAGTGGCTGAAGGTGCAGGTAAAATTCCTTTCGGAGCATGATTATTTCACGATATCAGCCCGAGACCTCAGAGGTAAAATCAAGGCAAAGAATCTGAAGGAGATAAACGAAATGGCGAAATAGTGAAATGGCGAAATGGTGAAATAGCGAAATGGCGAAAACAAAATTAAATATATCGTAAATTAAAAATCCAACTTCCATGTCAAAGGTAAAAGAAGAAAAAAAGTACAACAGCATTGTGCTGATTCCGACCGATTTTTCGGATGTATGTGGCAACGCCATCTCCCATGGTGTGAAACTTGCCCAGTTCCTTGGGTATAAAGTTTGCGTACTCCATGTAATCAACAAGGAGACAAAAGCAGCGCTGAAGAAAAAGAATGTCGGTCCGGATTACATAGACTGGCGCCTGAAGGAGTACAAGAAGTATTATGAAAAGAAATATTCCGTTACGGTTGACACGATGGCAGTGGAGGGCAGTATTTTCAGTACAATAAACGATGTGGCGACACAGATCAAAGCTAACCTGATGGTTCTCGGAACCCACGGCAAAAAAGGGCTTCAGCATGTGTTCGGAAGTTATGCGCTGAAGGTGGTACTCGAATCGCCGGTACCTGTTGTAGTGGTTCAGAAACGTTCCTTCAAAGAGGGATACAATAATATTGTGTTCCCGGTAAGCTACGACGTTGATCCGCGTCAGGAAGTGCAGTGGGTTAAACTGATGGCCAAACTATTCAACGCCACCATTCACCTCTTCCAGGCAGTAGAAAAGGAGGCAGCCCTGAACGGCAAGATAAGTATCATCACCCGCCAGATCACCGATGTGTTTGATGCCGAGAAGATCCCTTACGAAGTAACCAAGGCCGAAAAGCCGGGCGACTTCACCACCCAGATCATGTCGTTCAGCGTTTACAATCGTGCCGATCTTATTATGATCATGACTCAGCCCAACACAGAGGTTCCCGGATTCAGTTTGTCGGCGTGGAATGAGCGCCTGATGTTTAACGAGGCGCAGATCCCCATCATGGCCGTTAATCCCATTCAACTGGGTTATATGTATTACGAGTGGAGCATGCTGGCATAATAAATGGTGAAATGGCGAAATGGCGAAATGGTGAAATGGTGAAATGGCGAAATAGCAATTTATGGCTGAGCGGTTGAGGTTGAGTTGGGAGGAGAGGCCTTTGGTAATAATCATGGGGTTGGCGATCGTTTTCAGGCTGCTGGCTGCAATTTTCGCCAAAGGCTGGGGGATGTTCGACGACCATTTCATCGTCATTGAATCTGCCCAGTCGTGGGTTGACGGTACTGATTATAACGCATGGCTCCCCGGATCGCCGGGCAATGCGGGTCCGACCGGGCACAACTGGTTCTATCCGGGCATACACTTTCTGCTATTTTCCTTCCTGAAATGGTTTGGACTGGTTGATCCGCAGTGGAAGATGTTTATCGTCAGACTGCTTCACGCCGGGTTCTCCCTGTTCACCGTGTATTTTGGTTACAGGATTGCAGAAACGCTGGGTGGGAAACGATCAGCCAGGCTTGCCGGACTGCTGCTTGCCGTCATGTGGTTTATGCCATGGATGAGTGTACGTAACCTGGTTGAAATGACCTGCGTGCCGCTGGTCGTACTCGGTTATTGGATGATGCTTCGGGAAAAGGCCGCCTTGCAGGTATTCCTCTCTTTCTTCCTCGCCGGGATCTTTTTCGGATTGGCTTTTAACATCCGTCCCCAAACCGTTTTTTTTCCATTCGGGATCGTGGCCTTGCTCCTCTTTGGGTTGGAATGGAAAAAACTCTTCGCACTCACACTCGGCACAGTTATCCCGGTGCTGATCATCCAGGGATTGATTGATGCGGTGATCTGGGATTACCCCTTTGCCGAGATCATTGGTTATATCCGGGTGTGCGTTACCGAACGAAACGATTACATAAGCCTGCCTTGGTACAACTATTTTTTAACCATCTTCGCCCTCCTGATACCGCCGGTGAGTTTTTTCCTTTTCTTTGGATTTGTGCGATTGTGGAAGCGGTACCTGGTCTTTTTTATTCCCGTCCTTCTGTTTTTCCTGTTTCACTCCTATTTTCCCAACAAACAGGAACGGTTTATCCTCCCCATGATACCGGTGCTTATCCTTGTCGGTTCTGTTGGCTGGAGTGAATTTGTCGCCACTTCGGGTTTCTGGAGCCGGCGACCGGGACTTCTGAAAGGAGGATGGCTGTTTTTCTGGATTCTGAATACCCTCGCCCTGCTGCTTTTCACCTTCACCTACTCAAAAAAAGCCAGGGTCGAAAGCATGACCTATCTCTCAAGATATCAGAACATCCATGAGTTGGCAGTATTCGATGCGGAGTATTGTCCGGAACAGCAACCCAAATTCTATCTTGGTCAGTGGCCTCATATTGGCAGTGATGATGTTGGAGGTTCCAACCCCGACACCCTGCTGTCGCGTTATTCCCGGGACAAAACTGAAAACCAGCCGCGATTCATTCTCTTCACCGGAGAGGCGGACCTCAACACATTGATTGCCAAGGCAACGAAACAATATCCGGGCCTTGTTTATGAAACTACCATTGAGCCCGGATTTGTTGACTGGCTGGTTCACCGGCTCAACCCGATCAATAAAAACCGCCGCGTAATAATCTACAGGAACACTGAATTCTTTCCAAAACAAGTCAATTAAGCATGGGGAATAAGCAAATAAATATAGCCCGCCCAACATTTCTGGGCAACGAGAGAAAATATGTTCTTGATGCGTTGGATTCGGGTTGGGTAAGTTCGATCGGACCCTACATCGATAGTTTTGAAAAATCTTTTGCCGCATACCATGGAGCTAAACATGCCATTGCCACCCACAACGGAACCATCGCCCTGCATCTTGCCCTGGCCGCCAGCGGTATAGGCGAAGGCGATGAGGTCATTGTTCCAGACCTCACCTTCATCGCTACCGCCAACAGTGTCCGGTACTGCCATGCAACACCCATCCTCACCGACGTTTCGCCCGGCGACTGGAATATCAGTCCGGAGGAAGTACGGAAGGCCATCACTCCGGCAACCAAGGCAATTCTTCCCGTACATCTTTACGGCAATCCTGCCGCCATGAAAGAGATCATGGAGATTGCCGGTGAGCACAACCTCCTGGTTATCGAAGATTGCGCGGAAGCGCTTGGCGCGCTTTACCAGGAAAGAAAAGTCGGAACGTTCGGCGACATCGGATGTTTCAGCTTCTTCGGCAACAAGATCATCACTACCGGTGAAGGCGGGATGTGTATCACCAACAACGATGAACTCGCCGAACGCATGCGGATCCTCCGGGATCACGGAATGAACAGGAACAAAAAATACTGGTATGACCACCCGGGGTTCAACTACCGGATGACGAATATGCAGGCGGCACTTGGGCTGGCTCAAATGGAGCAGGTCGATAAACTGATTGCAGCCCGTGATGAAATATACCAGGCGTATTGCAGTGAACTTGGCGCCAGTTCCGTGGTACGTCTCCAGGATGTAAACGGCCAGCGCAATGTAAACTGGATGTTCACAGTAAGAATTACCGGCATGACCTTCGACCGCAGAGATGCCATCATGGATATGCTGAAAGATCTTTGTATCGATTCCCGGCCGGTGTTTTATCCTATCAGCCTTATGCCGTTTTACCATGATGCCATCTATACCCCGGGAGAATTGATCCATTCCTTTGCCATATCGCAGGAGGGCATCAGTCTGCCAACCTATGTTGGGCTCACCCGGGAAGAGATCAAATTCATCGCCGAATCACTGCTTGGTTGTATTGAAATAGCTGGCGAATGAAAATCTCTGTCATACTGCCAACATACAACGAACGGGAATCCATCACGCTGCTTATCCGGGAAATTTCCGAGATTTTATCGGGTGCGGGCCTGGAGTATGAAATTGTGGTGGTGGATGACAACAGTCCGGATGGCACTTACCGCCAAATCATGGAGACCTTCGGTACCAACCCTCACGTGGCAGCACTGTTGCGCGAGCATGAAAAAGGGCTGGCATCGGCCATTCTTCACGGGATCAGGAATTCGACCGGAGATACGCTGGTGGTGATGGATACGGATTTCAACCACCCTCCTGGCCTGATACCGCTGCTGGTGAAGATCACCGAATTTTTCGACATCGCTGTTGGTTCCCGTTACGTTTTCGGAGGAGGGATGGAGACCTCCAGACTCCGTTATCTCGGCAGCAAGTTTTTCAACAAATTCATCCATTATTCGCTGGGTGTAAAGACCACGGATAACCTGAGCGGCTTTTTTGCGTTTAACAAATCCATTCTTGATGGTGTGCGGCTGGAATCGATCTTTTATGGATATGGGGACTATTTCATCCGGTTTCTTTACATCATGCAAAAGCGTAAAAAGTTCATCCTGGAAATCCCGGTGGTTTACAAAGACCGCAAAGGTGGTTTGTCGAAGACCAACCTTAAGAAGGAACTTATCCGCTATACTGCCACAGTATTAAAAATCCGCTTCGGCAAACTGAATTTCTGACATGGACCGGGAAGCTGCCAAGGAACGTATTGAATGGTTGTCGGAGGAGATAAACCGGCACAACCATCAGTATTACATTCTTTCCAGTCCGCTGATCAGCGATACGGAATTCGACCATTTGCTTGAGGAGTTGATCCGTCTTGAAACCGCATACCCTGAATTCTTGTTGCCCCACTCTCCCACCCTTCAGGTTGGCGGAGATATTACGAAGGAGTTTAAGCAGGTAAAGCATAAATACCCGATGATGTCGCTCGGCAACACGTACTCGGAGGAGGACATCCGCGATTTCGAAGACCGGATTCATAAAACCATCGGCGACGCCGTAGAGTATGTCTGCGAGCTGAAATTCGACGGCGTGGCCATCGGGCTCACCTACCGGGAGGGCATCCTTGTGCAGGCCGTAACGCGTGGCGACGGAACAGCAGGCGATGATGTAACCAACAATGTGAGAACCATCCGGAGCATCCCGCTTAAACTTCGCGGAACAGGGTATCCTCTTGAATTTGAAATTCGCGGTGAGATTTTCATGCCGCATGCCAGCTTTGAGAAGTTGAACGAACAACGCACGGATATTGGTGAGGAGCCTTTTGCCAACCCGCGCAATGCCGCCTCCGGAAGCATTAAAATGCAAAGCTCCGCCGAGGTGGCAAAGCGAAATCTTGATTGCTTTCTTTACTACCTGCCGGGCGACGATCTCCCATTCACTACCCATTATGAACGGCTTACGGCAGCCCGGTCGTGGGGGTTCAAAACCTCTGAATTCGCCGTAAAATGTCATTCAATCGATGACATTTTCGATTACCTGAACAGCTGGAATGAAGGACGAAAAGAACTCCCGTACGATATTGACGGGGTGGTGATCAAGGTCAATTCGCTGCGTCAGCAGGAGTTGCTGGGCTATACCGCCAAATCGCCGCGGTGGGCAATTGCTTACAAGTTCAAAGCCGAACGGGTAACCACAACGCTCCTCTCTGTCGACTTCCAGGTTGGCCGTACCGGCGCCGTTACCCCGGTTGCAAACCTTAAGCCGGTGCAGCTTGCCGGCACAGTGGTAAAAAGGGCTTCGCTGCATAACGCCGACGTTATCGCAGCGCTCGACATCCGGATCGGCGACGCTGTATTTGTGGAAAAAGGCGGTGAAATCATTCCCAAGATCGTTGGAATAGATCATGCGATGCGGCCGCCGGATTCGGTAGCGCTCGAATTCATCAAACAGTGTCCCGAATGTTCGGCGCCATTGGTGAGGCAAGCCGGCGAATCGGCATGGTATTGTCCCAATGAACTGGGCTGTCCGCCACAGATAAAAGGCAAACTTGAACATTTTATCTCCCGGCGGGCGATGAACATCGACAGCCTTGGGGAAGGAAAGATCGAGATACTCTACGAAAACGGATTGCTGGAAAACCCCGCCGACCTTTACGATCTCGACAGCGACGATCTTCTGGGGCTGAAGAGAACCTATTCAGCTACGCAAGAAAAAAAGGAGAAGAAGATCAGTTTCCGGGAAAAGACCGTCACCAACATCCTGAATGGCATTGCGGCCTCCCGGGAGGTTGGGTTTGAGCGTGTGCTGTTTGCCCTTGGGATAAGATATGTGGGAGAGACCGTAGCGAAAAAGCTGACCCTTCACTTCCGCAACATCGACAATTTGATGAAGGCCGATATTATCACACTCACCGAAGTGGAGGAGATCGGCGAAAAGATCGCAGCCAGTGTGCTTGCAGCCTTCGCAGATCATGGGTTCCTTCAGATAATACACCGGTTAATGGATGCCGGACTTCAGTTTGAGATCAGGGAATCGGAGATCATCCGGAAGAGCAGCAAACTCGATGGACTTACCTTTGTGGTGAGCGGTGTGTTCGAAAAATTTTCGCGCGACGACCTTAAAAAGGAGATTGAAAATCATGGAGGTAAAAACGTCGGCTCGATATCGGCGAAAACCAGCTATCTCCTGGCTGGTGAAAATATGGGTCCTGAAAAACGTAAAAAGGCAGAAAAACTGGGAATTCCCATCATCTCCGAAAATGATTTTCTGGCCATGATTATGCAGTGGCGACCATTACCAGAGACCGTCTGACAGGTCGCCCCTCCACCCTCGTGCGTTAATCTGCTTTCCTGACAGAACCGGCGCCGGACACATTCTGGCTGACATCAGTCGGTGACCCTTTGTAAAGTATGCTTCCTGCGCCCGACACTTCGGCTGCCAGCTTTTTCGAAACGTTCACCTGTGCATTTCCGGCACCGCTGATCTGCAGGTCGCAGCTTTCTGACAGGAGTTCGTACGCAAAAATATCAGATGCTCCCGATAAATCCATCCTTACACCGACGGCCGTTCCGCTCAGTTTTATTTTGCTGGCGCCGCTGCAATCCAGGCTCAGCTTCTGCACCGCAAGCTCGAGTTTGGCATCCGTGGCACCGCTCGCATCGATGGCAAGTTCGGGAACTGCAATGCGCGTCTCGGTGTGAATATCAACAACTCCACTGGCATCAATGTTTTTAAGAGCCTTAACAGTGATGTAGAGCGCCATTTTAGTGGTATGCCCCACCGGGTGCTTGATATCGATCCGGAGTACCCCGTTGACGACTTCTGTGCGTACCATCGGCATGATGTTGGCATCGGCCTCCACCGTCAGCTCCTGGTTTGCACCCTGTTTCAGGGTTACATCCCATGCACCTGAAAGATCGATGGCGTCGAATGTAGGGACCACCCGTGTTTCCTTCACAACGTTCCCATCTCCATGGGTTCCGGCGAGGTAATGGCAACCGGCAAACAGACTCGACAAACCCAGGTACAGGGTTGCAATTAAAAAGGCAGTAAATATCTTTGTTAATTTCATAAGGCGAAGGTTTAGTGGAAAATTGAATTTGAGAATTGAAAACGAATGGTTAGACTCCTTTCCTGTAAAAAAGTTACATGGCGATATCCGGGAGACAAATTTTTCAGAATGTTTAAGCCGCACCATAAAAATAACATAAAAAAGTTAATTTTGTCATCCTTTGAAAAAATTTCATTTACCGGCACACTTCTATGCACTTGTTGCAATGCTCTTCTGGGGACTATCGTTCATATGGTCTGCTCAGCTGCTGAAATATTATCAGCCGGTGACCATCATTTTTGTGCGGCTGGTCATTTCAAGCGCGCTGTTGTTTGCCATCCACCATTTTTTATTTCGTGCCGAAAAAATAGCAAAAAATGATTACGGGCTTCTGATCCTGAGCGCCTTCTTCAACCCATTCCTCTATTTCCTGTGTGAAAATTACGGACTTAAATACTCTTCACCCACCGTTGCAGCGGTAATCATCGCCACGATCCCGGTCTTTTCGCCGGTGATTGCATTTATTCTGATCAGGGAGCGACTAACAGGGTTAAGCCAGATGGGAATCGCTGTATCATTTCTCGGGGTACTCGTTATGCTGATCGGCCACGACTTTGCGCTGGATACGGATCTGCGCGGTGTGCTCTTCCTTTTCGGCGCTGTGTTGTCGGCCCTCTTTTTCTCCGTTTTGCTACGGAAACTTACCCACAAGTATTCGGCCCTGCTGCTGGTTGCCTGGCAAAACCTCGCCGGCATCGTGCTGTTCCTGCCATTGTTTCTGGTCTTTGAAGCAAAAACAGCGATACAGGTACCCGTCAATTCAGAGATCATCCGCTCCTTCGTTTTTCTTTCAGTTTTCGCCTCTTCTGTAGCCTTTGTCTTTTTTGCCCATTCCATAAAACTCATCGGAGTCAGTAAATCCAATATTTACTCAAATCTCATTCCGGTATTCACGGCATTCTTCTCCTACTTTCTCATGTCTGAATCGTTCAGTATCAGAAAGATAGTCGGAACATTTTTGGTAATTGGCGGAGTATATCTCTCAGAACGAACGAAAGGCCGTGCTGAAATCTAACTGGCAATTTAATTTGTACTTTTGCGTTCCTGTTACTTATTAACAGTCCTATGATTTTCACTCCGGAAAAACTCAAGATAAAGGATCAGCGCATGAGGCCGTTCATTGATGCGAACGAACTCTGGGGCTACCTCAAACAATCAAAGGCAACAAAGGAACGCGTTCGCGAGATTATTGCCAAATCGCTCGACAAGAACAGGCTTACGCTGCAGGAGACGGCCATCCTTATCAATGCCGACGAACCCGACCTAATTGAAGAGATAAAGCAGGGGGCCAAGGCGCTGAAAGAAAAAGTGTACGGACAACGCATCGTCCTTTTCGCACCGCTGTACATCGGCAATATGTGCACCAACAACTGCAGTTACTGCGGATTCAAAGCCTCCAACAAAAAAATCCAGCGGGTTACACTGAACAACCAGGACCTTGTGGACCAGGTAAAAGCTTTGGAGGATGCAGGCCAGAAGCGGCTGATCCTGGTTTACGGGGAGCATCCCTGGTACAATGCAAAGTTTATTGCCGATACGGTGAGAACGGTTTACTCGGTAAAGAGCGGTCCGGGTGAGATCCGTCGCGTGAACATCAATGCCGCTCCGCTCGACATTGACGGCTTCAGGACCGTGAAAGATGCAGGCATCGGAACCTTTCAGATCTTTCAGGAGACATACCACGAGGAGACCTATATGAAAGTTCACCTCAGCGGGGTGAAGCGAAATTACGACTGGCGGCTTACAGCCCTCGACCGTGCCCAGGAGGCCGGTATCGATGATGTGGGCATCGGGGCACTGTTCGGATTGTACGACTGGCGGTTTGAGGTGATGGGACTGGTACGCCACACCAACCATTTTGAGGCGGTGTACAATGTCGGTCCGCACACGATCTCCTTTCCGCGCATTCAGCATGCCTCCGAGATGAAGATAAGCGCCGACCATACCGTAAGTGACGAAGCGTTTACCCGGCTGGTTGCCATTCTCCGGCTGGCTGTGCCCTATACCGGACTTATTCTTACCGCCCGTGAACCTGCCGCCATCAGGAACGAGATCATGCAGTTCGGTGTGTCGCAGATCGATGGCGGCACCAACATCGAAATCGGCGGTTATACCAAGGATGGCGCTACGGAACCGCAGGCAGCCGATAAACAATCTTCGGCAAAACAGAACATCGACCGTGAGCAATTTCAGATCAGCGACAACCGCAGTCTGAACGAGATCATGGAAGAGCTCATCGATCAGAAATACATCCCCTCGTTTTGCACGGCATGTTACCGGCTTGGACGCACCGGCGAACACTTTATGGAATTTTCGGTGCCGGGCTTTATAAAACGCTACTGTCAGCCCAATGCGCTGATGACCATGGCCGAATACCTGGAAGATTATGCACCACCCGAGACGAAAATCAAAGGTTATGCCATGTTGCAGGAGAAACTCGATGAGATTGATGACAAAACCCTGAAAGACAAACTTGAAGCGAACCTCAGAAAAATAAAGGAGGGTGCGCGCGACCTCTATTTTTAATTCAAATATCAGCCCGATGAAAGATATCAGGATCCTTGGCTTGCTCATCACCGACCGGATCAAAGAGGCCGGCAGAACCCAGCAGCTTTTGTCGAAATTTGCCCACGTAATCAAATCGAGGCTCGGATTCCATGAAGTAACCGAAGATGTGTGCAGCCGTGTTGGCGTGATCATACTTCAGCTTGCCGGAGATAAAGAGGAGTGTCTGAGACTGGAAGAAGAGCTCAGACAAATAGGTGGACTTGAACTCCAGCATATGGTATTCACGCTGTAAAAGCATTCAGGATGAGCAAGGTTCCGAAAAATGATCTGAACAGGGAATTTTTACAGTTTTACCTCTCCTCTTCGCTGCCTTTGATGAAGGTTGGCCTGATCATTACCCTGGCGCTCTTCATCCTCTTTGCCGTTTTCAACCGGGTGATGTATCCCGGTCTGCCGGAGACAAAATTTTACCTGCGATTCGGACTGATCGGACCCTTCATCGTGACGGCAGTGGTTGCAATTTACATTCCGGCACTGAAGCGATTTCTGTCTACCATTTTTATCGTTTTGAACCTCACCACTTGTGGAGTTATATTCTATGTAGGTCAGTCGGCCACACTGTCGCAACCGGGTTATCAGCACTATTCTTCGTGGGTGATGCTGGTGATTATCGGGTTCTTCACCTTTCATCGTTTGCGTTTCCGCACACTCACCGTGATCGGCGCCCTGATGGTTCTTTCCTATACTCTCGCCACGATCATCAACGGAACCCTGGCTGGCAACAGCTACGCTTTCCACAGCAACCTCTTTTTCGTGATCGCGGTATATTCGCTCGGCTTTTTTATGGCTTTCACCATCGAAAAGCTTAACTGGAAAAACTTCATTCATAAACGTACGCTTTCAGAGAATTACAAAAAGCTGCTGGCTGAAACCCGGGAGCGAAAAGATGCGGTGGAGGCCCTTCGCAGTTCTGAACACCAGTATCATCAGACCCTCGATTCAATTCCCGACTGGATATATGTGCTCGACAAGGAGATGAAATTCGTCATGCTCAACTCCTTCCTTGAGGAGGAACATCTCCGGCAGGGTTTTCCCATCAACTGCATCGGTAAGAAAATCAACAAAGTTTATCCTTACATCCCCGCTACAACACTGGACGAGATAAACCACGTGTTCAAAACCGGTGAGATCCTGATTGGAGAACAGCAGCTTTTCCTGCGCGACAGGACCATTTACGGGGAGACCCGCAAGGTTCCCATTTTCCGTGACAATGAAGTGATCCAGGTCATGATCATCATGAGAAACCGGTCGAAGGAAAAAGAGATCGAGGAGCTGAAGCAGAAAAACATCGATCAGAAAGAGACGCTGCTTCGCGAAATACACCACCGCGTCAAAAACAATCTCGCCATTGTGGTAAGCTTGCTGAACCTGCAACTCCGCAACAATTCCGATCCTGAACTGCGACGCATCATCAGGGATATCGAGATGCGCATCCGGTCGATGGCGCTGATCCATGAACATCTTTACCGCTCAGACAACCTCGACCGGATCCCGCTCGACAGCTACTTACGTTCGCTGGCCTCCATTATCATGGGAACCTTCAGCGGACACAAGGTAAATCTCATCACCGATCTCGATCCTGCCGAAGTAAGTATCGAAACGGCGCTCCCCCTCGGCCTCATCACCAACGAACTGCTTACCAATGCCTTCAAATATGCATTCCCCATCCAACACCAGGGTGAGATCACCATTCGGTTGCGTAAAGGGGAAGGAGACAGCCTGACCCTTACGGTGACAGACAATGGCATAGGGCTGCCGGAAAATTTCAACATGGAAACCCAGACCTCGCTCGGTATGTTCATCATTCGCCTGCTGGTGGAGCAACTCGACGCGAAAATCGTTCACCGGAACGATCACGGCACCTCGTTTACCATGCAGTTCCGAAATCTGATCCCGAACACAAATTTCAGCCAACATACCCCACAGTCATGAACGAAACCTGGATTCTCGGACTTCACATAACCAACCGCACCAAGGATGTATCAGCGGTACAGGCAGTTCTTTCCAAATTCGGATGCACCATCAAAACCCGACTCGGACTGCATGACCTGAAGGAGGGACATAACGCTTCCTGCGGCATTGTGCTGCTTGAACTGACCGGTAACGAGGAAGAGTTTTACAAGCTCGAGAACGAACTGCTGAAGATCGACGGACTCGACGTCAAGAAGATGGTGTTTCCGGGGTAATTTACACTAAGGTAATTCGTGTTCCACCATTGTCGATACCCAGCATTGTGGTCTTGGTGATGATGGTATCTTTGCCCGAATTTTCAACGAAATGAATGGCTGCCCGAATTTTCGGCCCCATGCTTCCTTCCGGGAACTGACCCTCCTCCAGGTATCTCTTGGCTTCAAAAATAGACAAACGGTCGAGGTTTTTCTCCTGAGGCGTGTTGAAGTTGATGCAGACCTTGGGCACATCGGTGAGAATAAAAAACTTGTCGGCATTGATCTGTGAAGCCAGCAGCGCCGAAGCAAGGTCCTTGTCGATAACGGCATCGATCCCCTGCAGTTTATTGGGTTCCACGTAAAATACCGGAATACCGCCGCCGCCCACGGCAATCACGATCTGACCCTCCCGGGCAATTTTTTCGATGGATTTCTTGTTGAGGATGACCAGCGGACGCGGAGAGGCTACCACTTTCCGCCACCCCCGTCCCCGCGGATCCTCCCTGAATACCGCACCGGTATCGGCTGTCGATTTGTCGGCCTCTTCCCGCGTGTAATAGGGTCCGACCGGCTTGGTAGGATTGGCAAAGGCAGGATCGTCCTTGTTAACCAGCACCCGCGTGGCAATGGTCATGATGTCGCGCTCCATGTCGTGCAGTTCAAGCACATTTTTCAGCTGCTGTTCGATGATGTAACCGATAAATCCCTGGGAGTATGCCACACAGATATCCAATGGCATTTCCGGGATGCCGAACATCTTGTACCCGGCCGAATTGGCCAGCATGATGTTGCCGACCTGGGGACCATTCCCATGGGTAATAACAATATTATAATCTCGTTTGATGAGTTTTACAAGGCTTTCGCCGGTGGCGTAGGCATTGGCCTCCTGTTCGTCGATGGTGCCTTTCTGATCAGAGCGGAGGAGTGCGTTACCTCCGAGGGCAACAACAGCAAGTTTCTTCATGGATTGTAAGGTTAAGCAGGGGCAAAAATAGCACTTTTTTGTCATCTTTCACTAACTTCGCCGCGCCTATGAACATGCAGAAAAAAGCCTATCTGTTTGCACTTGCGGCCATCGGCTTCTGGTCGACCATCGGCTCGGCATTTAAACTCTCGCTGCGCTACCTCGACCCGCTCGGATTGCTCCTGTATTCGTCGGCTGTGGCCTGCATCGTATTGCTCGGCATCCTCCTGTACCAGCGCAAACTCCCCCTGCTGAAGGCCGTTACGCCCAGGGAAATTTTCACCTCTGCCTGGCTCGGGTTGCTAAATCCCTTTCTTTACTACGTGGTGCTGCTCAAGGCCTATGACATGCTGCAGGCGCAGGAGGCAGGCACACTGAACTACATCTGGCCGCTGGTGCTCGTGCTGCTTTCAATCCCGCTGCTGAAACAGAAGATCAGCCTGTGGAGTGTCGGAGCCATCCTCATCAGCTTCCTTGGCATCCTTATCATTTCAACCCGGGGACGGATATTTTCCCTGACCTTCTCAAACCCTGCCGGGGTTCTGCTTGCCGTCGGCAGTGCCCTGTTCTGGGCGCTCTACTGGATATTCAGTCTGAAAGACAACCGGGAGGCGGTAACCAAACTTTTTCTCAATTTTTGCTTCGGATTTCTTTACACGCTGATCGCCATCGCCATAACACGGGGGTTTAGCGTACCGGTATGGGAGGGAGTAGCCGGCGCCGTTTATATCGGCCTGTTCGAGATGGGAATCACCTTCGTGCTCTGGCTCAACGCCCTGAAATTCTCCACCACCACAGCCAAAGTATCTAACCTGATCTACCTCTCCCCGTTTTTCTCCCTACTCATCATCCATTTTTTGGTAGGCGAAACCATCCTGCTGTCTACGGTAACGGGACTCGTTTTCATCGTTACCGGGATTGTCCTGCAGCAGTATCTTAAGCGGTAACTTTGTATCTTTGCCGGATGAATTCCAAATCCGTCGCTTTCCATCATTTCGGCTGCAAGGTCAACTTCGCGGAAGCATCTGCACTGTCGCGGCAATTCAAAGAAAAAGGCTTTGAGCTGAAGGACTTTAACGACCAGGCCGATATCTACGTGATCAGCACGTGTGTGGTTACCGCCGTAGCCGAGAAAAAGTGCCGGGCTGCGATCCGCCGGGCCCATAAACTCAACCCGGGAGCAAAGATCGCCGTGATCGGCTGTTTTTCGGAGCTGAAACCGGGTGAAATTGCGCAAATGGATGGGGTTGATCTGGTGTTGGGACACGAAGGCAAATTCAACCTTCTCGATGAACTGGAGCACCTCAGTCAAAGTACACCTTACCACGGCGGAACACAGGAACGCGAAAAATCGGAAAAAGCGGCGTTTGTTCCCTCCTACTCCTATGGCGACCGTACCCGCTCATTTCTCAAAATTCAGGATGGCTGCGATTACTATTGCACCTATTGCACCATTCCGCTGGCACGTGGTAAAAGCCGCAGCGACACCATCGAAAATGTGTTGAAAAACGCCCGGGAGATTGCCGGAAAAGGCATCCGGGAAATTGTGCTGACCGGTGTCAACATTGGCGACTTTGGCCGGCAGAACGGAGAGACTTTCACCGGTCTTATTCAGGCACTTGAATCGTTGGAGGGGATTTCGAGGATCAGGATCTCCTCCATTGAGCCCGACCTGCTCAGCGACGGGATCATAGCGCAGGTAGCCGCCTCCGCGAAGTTCCTCCCCCATTTCCATCTTCCGTTGCAGAGTGGAAACAATAAAATCCTCAAGGCCATGCACCGGAAATATGACCGCGAACTCTATGCCGGCCGTGTGGCAATGATCCGCTCGCTGATGCCGGATGCATGTATTGCCGCCGACGTGATTGTAGGCTTTCCCGGCGAAACAGCCGGGGATTTTGAGGAGACCCGTCTCTTCCTGCAAAATCTTGAGATCTCCTACCTGCACGTTTTCACCTACTCGAAACGCGACAACACCCTCGCTGCGCGTATGCCCGACCCGGTGGATGAAACCACCCGGAAACACCGGAGCGAGGTGCTTCATCAGTTGTCGGAGGAGAAAAAACGTGCCTTCTACCAGCAGAATTCCGGCAAAACTGCCAGGGTCCTCTTCGAATCAGACAACGCCAATGGGTATATGCATGGGTTTACGGAAAACTACATCAAGGTAAAGACCCCGTTCAATCCTGAACTGATAAACCAGATCGTGGAGGTGACCTTGTTTGATCAATCTGTCTCTCCAAAAACAACACCCGCATGAATCTCGAAACCCTGACCCACGATGTATGCAACCTTGTCCGCGAGGTGGGCGAATTCCTGCGCCACGAGGTAACCAACCTCTCTTCCGCAGATATCCAGCACAAAGGCATTCATAATTATGTAACCTGGGTTGACAAGGAATCGGAGCGCCGTATCATGCAACGGTTGAGCCTTTTGCTTCCCGGAAGCGGGTTTATTGCCGAAGAGAGTCCCGAACTCCTGCCTGCCAAATATACCTGGGTGATCGATCCGCTCGACGGAACCACCAATTTTATTCACGGCGTACCGATGTATTGCATAAGCATCGGACTGATGCAAGGCGATGAAACCATCCTGGGGGTGGTATACGAAGTAAACCTGAAGGAGTGCTTTTACACCTGGAAAAACGCCTCCTCCTGGCTGAATGGCTCGGAGATCAGGGTTTCGCAAACGGAGTCGATCGCGCATTCGTTGTTTGCCACCGGTTTCCCCTATTACGATTACGGACATCTCGACGACTACCTGGCCATCTTCAAACACCTGCTTCAGCACAGCCGTGGTGCACGCCGGCTGGGATCGGCTGCCGCCGACCTTGCCTATACAGCCTGCGGCAGGTACGACGGCTTCTACGAATACGGACTTAGCCCATGGGACGTTTCAGCGGGCGCCTTGCTTGTTATGAACGCCGGCGGACAGGTCAGTGACTTTACAGGCAACGCCGGTTATATCTTCGGAAAACAGATCATTGCCACAAACAAAAGTATCCACCGGGAGTTCCTCAAACTTTTTACCTCCTGGAAACGGGAATAGATGCATCTTTTGCATATCTTTACCCAATCTTGAAAAAAACCATCACCGATATAATCAACTTTCTGAATAAGGAGTGCGGTTATGACTATGCCGGGCACTACCCATCAATGCTTCTGCGAAGGATCATGGTGCGTGTGGAGGAGACCCATGCCGGCAACATCAGCGATTACTCCCGTCTGCTGCAAAGCACACCGGGTGAAGCCGAAAAACTGATCGAAACACTGACAATTTCGGTAAGCATGTTTTTTCGAAATTCGCTCACCTTCGAAATAATTTCACAACAGCTTCTGCCTGCCTTGCTTCACAGTAAAATCACTTCCGGAAACCATGAATTCCGGATCTGGTCGGCGGGCTGCGCAACAGGTGAGGAGCCTTACAGCTTGTCCATCATTCTTTCAGACACCTTTAGCCGGGAGAGTCAGCCATTCGAAAGTACCATTTTCGCCACCGACATGGATGAAAAAGCAATCCGGTTCGCGAAAAAAGGAATTTATGGAGCTGCCACCATGAATGAAGTCAAGTTTGGTTATCTCAACAAATATTTCAAACAGGATGGAGAATTTTACAAAATTTCCAAAGCGGTAAAGAGCATGGTAAGTTTTTCCCGGTACGACCTGCTCGATCCAACCAACTTTGCACCGCCCGAAAGTGTATTCGGGATGTTCGACATGGTCCTGTGCCGGAATGTCCTCATCTACTTCAATCCGGAATACCAGGAAAAAATCTTCTACAAAATATTCCGTTCTCTCAGCCCCGGCGGATACCTTGTTCTCGGGGAGTCAGAAAGCATACATGCTAAATACAGTAACGCCTTCAGGGAAATTAACCGAATCGCCAAAGTTTTTCAAAAAATGCAGCTATGAAAAAATTTAGTTTCAAAACCATCAAATCGCGGTTCATATTCTGGTTTCTTGTCATCTCACTGATTCCCCTCTTCACTTCGTTCGTCGCGATCATTCTCTATTTCACCGCTCACATCCACGAGTCGGAAATGGAGAAACTGCTGGCCATCCGCGATCTTAAGGTCATGCAGGTCAATACCTGGCTCCTTGACCGCCAGGGTGACGCTTTTACGATTTCCCGGAGCCCTGTTCTGCGAAACCTTGACAGAAGCGGCTATTTCGACAACAAAAAGGGCGAAAATCAGCAGCGTCTCATTAAAGAGGCACGTCAGTATTTCAACGAATGGGTGAAAAACACCAAGGACTACATCGAAATATTCCTTCTGGATGGCAGCGATGGCAACATTGTGATTTCGAGCAACCGGTCGCAGGAAGGTTTAAACAAATCCGAAGATCCCTACTTCACCGTGACCAAAGCTACCCGGAATCTTTTCCTGAAAGATGTCTACCTCTCCTCTATTGAGAAGAGGCCTTCCATGGCCTTCGCCATGCCGGTATTCTCTCTTCAAAAGCCGGATAAACTGATCGCCGTGGTGGTTCTCCGGATCTCGCTTGAAAATGTGTTGTATCCGCTGCTGATGAACCGTATCGGCTTGGGAACCACCGGAGAATCGCTGATCGTAAACCGGGAAGGTTATGTACTCAGCGAACTGCGCCATAAACCGGGCGCCATCCTGGAGGTTATGTTAAAAACCCGGCCTGCCACCGAATCCTCACGGGGAATTACCAATACAGCGGAAACCAAGGACTATCGCGGCGAACCGGTCATCGCTGCCTATGCGCCGATTCCGGTAATGAAATGGGGTTTGATCGTGAAACGCGACGTAAAAGACATGATGTCGGCCATCGACAGGATGTACACTTTCTTCGCCATCATCACACTTCTCAGCATTGTTGCGGTTGTGATCATGGCCCTGGCGATTGCCCGGAACATGGGCAAACCAATAAAGAACATGGTTGACATCGCACAGAAGATCATGAATGGCGACTTTGGGAGCCGCATCGAAAAAACCCGCGACGACGAATTCGGATTCCTCGCCAAAACAATCAATAAAACAGCCGATGCCCTCCAGAGCCGTATCCTCGTTCAGCATGGTGAGGGGGTTATCTCTTCTACCATGATCCATGCACAGGATATGGACACCTTCTCGACCGGACTGCTGCAAAAACTTATTGAGCTTTCGAAATCTTCCGTAGGGCTGGTGTATGTTGTAAGCAGCGACCACAAGGAGCTGGTTCCGCTGGTCTCCATCGGCATCAACAAGGAGGCGCTGAGGCCGTACGACATCGAAAGTATGGAAGGTGATATGGGTGAAGTAATTTTAAAGCGGGATATCCTGCTTATTCAGAAGCTCCCGCCCGACAGCATGTTTACCTACAGGAATGTGCTTGGCGAAACCATGCCCCGGGAGTTACTCTATATTCCCCTGTCACTCGGCAAAGAACTTACCGCCATGGTTGTTCTGGGTACCTTGTCTGAATTTTCGGAAGAGACCCTCACCATTGTGAAAAACACTCAGATCGCCATCAACACCGCCTTTGCCAACCTCCAATCGAACCTCAGGATCAGGCTGCTTGCAACAGAGCTGGAGTTGCGTAACACAGAACTTCAGACCCAATCGGAAAGGCTGCAGGCGCAGGCCGAAGAGTTGCAGACACAAACGGAAGAGCTGCAGCATCAGTCCACGGAACTGCAGGCCCAGAATGTGGAACTGGAGATGCAGAAAAAGCAGGTGGATGACGCAAACCGGATGAAGAGCGAGTTTTTGTCGAACATGAGCCACGAACTTAGAACACCGCTAAACAGCATCATGGCGCTCTCCAGGGTGCTCAACATGCAAGCCAAGGATAAACTCACCAGCGATGAGCTCAATTATCTCGATATCATCGAACGCAACGGCAAGCTGCTTTTGTCCCTCATCAACGACATCCTCGATCTCTCCCGCATCGAAGCCGGCAAGATGGACATCTCCGTAAGGGATATCTCCCTGCCCGAAATCGCCGACCAGATCGTTGCCGGACTCCGGCCGATCTGCGTAAATAAGTCCATCGACATTGACTGCTCCTTTCCCGAAAATTTTCCCCGGATCCAGAGCGATGAAAAGAAAGTTTACCAGATCGTACAGAACATTGCCGGCAATGCGGTGAAGTTCACCAGCAAAGGAAAAATCACCATTGCCGGAAAGGCCGACTCAACCCATGTAACCATAACCATCACCGATACCGGCATCGGGATTTCGAAACAAGACCTGCCCACCATTTTCGATGAATTCAGGCAGGTTGACGGTTCCTCCAGCCGCTCCTTCGAGGGATCCGGACTGGGACTGGCCATTGCCAGAAGACTGGCCATGCTGCTGGGCGGCAGGATATATGCCGAGAGCGAACCTGGCAAAGGGTCAGCGTTCACTATCCTGCTTCCGCTGAAGTATGAAGGAGAATCAAACCTGCCTTTGCCACGCGACCCGTTTGTAGCGGTAAGAAATGAACAGAAAGACCGTACCATCCTTATCGTAGACGATGAACCTGCCGTGATCAACCTCGTGGCTGCTAGTCTGGCCCGAGAAGGATACCGCACCGTTGCCTGTCTGAAAAGCAGTGAAGCCGTAAAGATGGCTGAACAGATGCAGCCCTACGCCATTACGCTGGATGTGCTGATGCCGGAAATAGACGGGTGGAAAATTCTTCAAACCCTGAAACAAAACCAGCATACCAGCCATATACCTGTGATCATGATCTCGGTTTCTCCCGATCAGGATACCGGTTTTGCACTGGGGGCTTCGGGATACCTGATGAAGCCGATAAGGCCGGAAATACTCCTCCGCGAAATACAGCGGGTCAGACCATCCGGAGCCAAAACAATCATGGTGGTCGACGATAATATTATTGAACGTTCAGAGGTGGTTCGCCTTGTGAAATCGCAGGATTACCAGGTTCTTGAGGCAGAGAATGGGTACGGAGCGATGGAGTTGTTGCGCAATGATATGCCCGACCTGATCCTGCTCGATCTGGTGATGCCGGGCATGGATGGCTTTGAACTGCTCAAATTGTTACGCAACGACCCGCGAACCCTAAACATCCCGGTGATCATTATCTCGGCAAAGGACCTGTCCACCAATGAAAAAGCTGAACTCCAGGGTAAAATCAGCTCCTTCCTGGTTAAAGGCAGCACCGACTCGGAAAAGGTCCTCGGGGAGTTGACCCGGCTGCTGAAAGACCTTGAAGAGACCCGTTATTATCCAATTGGCAACAAACCCAGGATACTGATAGTTGACGACAATGAGATCGTTATCCTTCAGATCAGATCGGTGCTTGAACCCGCCGGCTACCAGGTTGATGTGGCCCACGGAGGGGAGGAGGCGCTTCAGTATACCAAAACCCATGTGCCGGATGGTATCATTCTCGACCTGATGATGCCGAAGGTAGATGGATTCATGGTGCTTGATTCCATCCGCAGTGCGCCGGCAACATGCAACATTCCGGTGCTGATTTTAACCGCCAAGAACCTGACACGTGAAGACCTTGCACGGTTGAAATCGAACAACATCAAACAGCTGCTTCACAAAGGAGACATCGACCGGCAGGAGTTGCTCGCAAAAGTTCAGCACATGATCACCCGGGATAATCCCGCCCCTGCTGCCGAAGTGGCGGTGGCTGAACCGGCCAAACCCGTTGCCGGCAAAACCAAAGCAGCCGGTAAACCCGGAACCGGAACTATGCCGACCGTAATGCTCATTGAAGACAATCCCGACAACCAGGTAACCGTAAGGGCTGTGATTGGCGGAGTGTGCCGCCTGGTGGAAGCTTCCGACGGACAGGCTGCCCTCGAACTGCTGGAAAAAGTCAACCCCGACCTCATCCTTCTGGATATGGGGCTGCCTAAAATGGATGGACTTACCGTTCTGCGAAGAATCCGGGAGAACCCGTCAAGAAACCATATTCCTGTGATTGCCCTCACTGCACATGCGATGAAAGATGACCGTGAGAAGTATCTCATGTCCGGTTGCAATGATTATATCTCAAAGCCCTTCGATCCCGACCTGCTGGTGGAGATGGTGAAGAACTGGACCTGATTGCAACGTTATTATTTTACCTTAACGCGGACTTTAACGTCCGATACAAACTCCTTGGAGGGTTTGAATGCAGGAACCATGTGGGCGGGAATCTTGACCGCAGTTTTCTTGGAGATGTTGCGACCGGTTTTCTCAGCACGCTTTTTCAACAGGAAGGTTCCGAAGCCCCGAAGGTATATATTTTCACCTTTGGTCATCGAGCTCTTGATCGTCTCCATGATGGCTTCAACAGTTGCTTCCACAGTAACCTTCTCGATTCCGGTTTTTTCAACAATGTCGCTTACAATCTCTGCTTTGGTCATAATTGGCTTATTTTAAATGGTTATTTCTCATTTGGCTGCCGAAATTATAAATTTCCACGATACAAAAACTCTTTCGCAAAAATTTATTTTCTGCCTGCCCCGATACGAGAAAAATGTGCTGACAGGTAAAAATTGCCAAAGTGGTTGAAAAAAAAGTAAAAACACGTGCTGATTTCGGGTAAATACACGCTTGCCATGACAACTGTATGGAATTACATTTGCGTGTTTTTATCCTCTCCTGCCTTTATACTGCTCCAAACATGACCCCTATCCCTGAATATGAAGCCCTGAGGCAGGAATTAGCGAATTGTCACAAGACCATTGACTTGCTGACCGGCGAACTGAATGAATGCCGGGAAGATCTCTGTCAGTGCGACATCAGTCAGAAAGATAATAATCTCGATCTGCAGGCCAACCGGATGAAGCTGGCGTCGGAGATATCGGACCGGCGCCGGGCTGATGAAGCACAGCGGGAGAGTGAACGCAAATTTTTCGAGATCGTACGAAACATTCCCGGTACCGTATTCCAGATGAGAATTTTGCCCGGGGGACACAATAAATTCACCTACCTGAGTCCGAAAGCCGAAGCGTTGTTTGGTATTCCGGTCAATTTTGAAGAGCCGGGATGGGACATAATCAATTACATACATGCCGACGACCGGCAGGGTTTTATCGTCTCTCTGGCCCGGGCCACCCTCACCGGTTCCTGGAATTTTGAAGGACGGCTGATCCAGCTGGATGGCCTGCTGAAGTGGTTCAATGGCTTGGCCACCACCAGTGTGAGTGGAGAAGATACCATCATTGACGGGCTGATGCTCGACATTACCGAACCCAAGCGGCTGGAAGATGCACGTAATTTTTTGATCAAATCGGAATGGACCCTTTCGGGCGAGTATTTCTTCAGCGCTCTGGCACGGTACCTGGCCAATGCGCTGGAGATGGATTATGTATGCATAGACCGCCTTGCTGGCGATGGCCTCTCGGCCGAAACACTGTCCATCTTTTTCGACGGTAAGTTTGAAGACAACCAGGTTTATACTCTGGCCGATACCCCCTGCGGAGTAGTTCTCGATCGCAGTGTATGTTGTTACCGGCAGAATGTACGGCACCTTTTCCCACACGACAAGGCCTTGCAGGATATGGTTGCGGAAAGCTATGCAGGGACCACGCTTTGGAACAGCAAGGGAAAACCCATCGGACTCATTGCGGTGATCAGCCGCAAACCGATGAACAACCCGCAACTGGCCGAATCGCTGCTAAAACTGGTGGGACCGCGTGCCGGCGCCGAGCTGGAGTACCGCGAAAATTCGGAGAAGCTTGAAATGAACCTGGTAAAATTCAAGGCATTGTTTGAGACCTTCCCGCTGGGGGTGTTCATCACCGATGAAGCCGGAAAGATCCTCGAAGCGAACGCCGCGGCATGCAACCTCGTGGGGCTGACGCAAAACGAAGCTGCCGGACTGGATATTACCGGCGAAGAGTGGACCATCATCCGGCCCGACCGTACCCCTATGCCACCTGAGGAATTCCCTTCGGTGATCGCCCTGAAAAACAAATGCAGGGTCGAAAACGTGGAGATGGGCGTGGTGAAAGATGGCTGCGTCATCACATGGCTTCAGGTTACCGCCGCACCGGTGCCCCTCGCAGGGTATGGCGTCGTGATCACCATTTCAGACATCACCGAAAGAAAAAAGACGGAGTTTGAACTCAAGCGACTGCAGGGGATCCTCTCCCGTTGATCGTAACTGATCAGATATTCAGGCGGATCACCACCGAGGTGCGCCTGTCACTCTCCAGGAATTCAATAGTCCCGCCGATCACCACCACCCGCCGGATGATATTCTGCAAACCCATTCCCTGCATCTTGGTAACAGGATCAATCGGCGAATAGCCCGACCCGTTATCGGAATAGGTAACCGTAAGATGATCGCCGGTAACGTAAAGGGAGAGCAACGCCGCCGTGGCTGCAGAATGCTTGCGGGTATTGGTGATGAGTTCGGAGACGATCCGGTATAGGTGCAACTCCTTTTCGGCGGCAAGCCTCCGGTCGAGCAGGTTGCTGGTAAAATCGATCACAAATGCCTTCTCATTCTGAATCGTTTGGAAAAAAGACTGCAGGGCTGTCTCCAGACCATAGCTTTCGATAAGCCGCGGCATCAGGTTATTGGCCACCGAACGCATCTTCCCGATGGCCTCAGACAACAGATCCTCACACAGCCTGAGGGTCTCGATACGTTTGGGTTCACCGGCACTGCCATACAGCAACCCCAGCTGAAGTTTGATGGCCGAAAGCATGGGCCCCAGGTCGTCGTGAAGATCACTGGCAAACTGCCTGCGGTTCTTCTCTTCCGTTTCGATGATGCGGTTAAACAGGTACTGTTCGAGGTTTTTCTGCTCGGTGATGTCGACGAAGTAGGAAAATATGGCGTCGCTGGCGATCACCACCTTTGTGCCGGGACTGCTATCCCTTCCTGTAATATCAAACAGTGCGGCAACGATAAAAATCTGCCCCGGTCTGGAAATAAACCGGTTCTTAATGATCAACACACTTTGTGATTTTCCGTCGGGCGCCGGAATGAGCGTTCGTGTTTCGTAGGTGATCCCTGTTGTGAGCAACTGCCTTTCGGCTGAAAGGATCTTCTCCGTCTGTCCGCCGGCATACAACGGCATCGTGGCTTTACCAAGCACCGCATCGGGCGCAAGGTCGAAAAACCTGAGAAAGGCATGGTTTACCAACACGTGCCGGTGCTGGTCATCCTTCACCCAAACCGGCAGTGGCAAGGTATTGACAAATTGTGAAATCGGTTCAAACTCAGGAATTCGAAAAAGATCGCTCATCGTCCGGTCTCTTTGCCCGATTCAAGCTCTTCGATGGTTACCAGCTTGTTCCGGATCGCATAAATGACCAGGTTGATGGTGCTTTTCAATCCGGTTTTCTGCAGGAGCTTGGCACGGTATCCCTCCACGGTGCGTTTGCTTATATTCAGTTGATCTGCCATCTCTTCGGTGGAGAGCCCTTTGCAGATAAGTCGCAATACCTCATCCTCCTTACCGGTGAAATTCACGAATTCGTGTGATGAGTACTGGCGAATCCGGTTGGCCAGCAACCCGTTGAGCTCGGGCGAAAAGTACTGCTGTCCGGCATGGACCATCCCGATAGCGCGCTCCAGGTTATTCATGCTCGTGGTTTTAAGCAGATATCCCTGAACTCCCTTCATCACCATCGAATAGAGGTACTCCTCCTCTCCGAACATCGACAACACAATGATCTTCAGGTCGGGGTACATCTGAAGCGCCTGACCGGTCGCCTCCACCCCGTCCATCTCCGGCATCTTAACGTCCATCAGCACAATGTCGGGTATCTCCGTTTTCAGCATTTCCAGAAACACCCGGCCGTTGGGCGCCTCTCCCACCACTTCGATTCCCCCGATCTCATCCAGGACCTTTTTAAGACCCTCCCTGAATATGGTGTGATCCTCCACGATCATCACCCGGATATTGCTTCCACCCATATTACCTTGGTTTTGCGGCTCAAATATACAACTTTTTGGATGCAGGTTGCATCAAACTGCTTTCACATCAGTGTAACCATGGTCGCACCACAAACCATTACAAAATTTTGATAATTTCCTTGTTGCAAACCAACTTTTGTATTATTTTTACCGTAACAATTGTTGTTTCCCTGCTGCACAACTAATCCCTACGGTCATGAAAAATATCGTCGCAAATCTCCTGATCCCCTTTGTACTGCTTGTTCTGCTGGTCATTGGCTGCAAAAAAGATACAGCCGAAGAGACCCAATACACAGTAACAACCGTACCCCTGCAAATCCTCGGTTACACCAGTGTTCCCTCAGCCGTTCAGGGGCAGTCATTCGTCAGACAGCTTCCCGCCCGCGGAGGTCGCCCTCCCTACATCTGGAGCCTGGTTTCCGGGTCGCCTCCCCCGGGACTTGTGGTTGAAAGCTCCGGCAGGGTAAGCGGTACGCCCAACGCTACCGGCGACTACACCTACACGCTCCAGGTAAAGGACGCAAAAGGCGCAACGGCGAAAGGCAACTTTACCCAGAAGATCGGCACCACCGGATCGGTTCCTTTTATGATCCTTACCCCCGAGATCCCCGCCTACGGACAAAACCAAGATGCCGGGTACCAGTTCTTTGTGCAGGGGGGAGCGCTGCCCTGGCACTTCACCATCAGCGGATTGCCCGCCGGCGTTACGTATGATCCCGCCACCGGCGTGATCAGCGGTTCCCCTACCGCGGCTTCCAGCTCCTCCATCACCATCAGCCTGACAGATGCGAACGGCAACGAGGCGAGTGGTTCACCCATGTCGGCCCTGTTCGCCGTGAACGCACCTGTGCCCATCGGAGGCGGCGGTGGTGGCGGCGGTGGCGTTATCGGATGTCCCTCCATGTACGACGGAAATTATATCGGACAATTCAAATATGAATATTTTGTAAAGGGGCAGGATGGCAGTTATTCTCCCGTGCTGGGCAGCCTGCAGCTTACGGTTACCCTGAAATGTCTGGCAACGGCAGGCGGAAGTACCGTGCTTAACATTACCCATGCCAACTGTTCCGATCCCGCTTTCGGTTGTCAGCTGGGTGGCTGCACCCCTGTCATGCCTTCGGTGGCCACACTGCCTGCAAGTCCGCCCGCCAACCCTTCGAATCCCTCAGCATCAGGCCAAGGTATCGTAGTCATGTTCCCCAACGGATCAACCATCATGACCAGCAACAGTCCGGGAAACCTGAATGTTAGTTCCGATGGCCGTACCCTCTCCAACAGCCTCGACCCCGGAATCGCAAACAGCACCTGGGTAGCTTCTGGCGGAAACTTCCCCTCAGGTTCATTCCCCCCCGGCGGACCCGTAACCCGGTTTATCAGCTGGAACCTGGTATGGAGCGCGACGAAATGATTCCGGATCTCTATTACCCCTCCCCGGCCTCTTTACCGTAAAAACTTGCCCTTGTGACCCTATGACCCTGTTACTTTTTTGCAATTTTAAATCCCACCGGCTTTCTGTGTTCACTCTTTTTTTCAATCAATTGCCTGATGGTTTCGAAGATCAATTGAATATTTTCATCATGGATTGAGATAGTTTTCTCCAGCTCATCTATCTTTTCGATTATTTTCTTGTTTTCTTCTAAAAATTTTCGGAGCTGAACAAAAGTTCTCATAAGGCTATGTTTACATGGATAGCCCTTTCGGAATTAAGTATACCTGAAAGCATCGCAACACCTTGTTCAGTGAAGGCAAATATTTGATAACGTGACCCACCCCAACTTGAGGTCACAAATTGTGTCCTCAAGATTTTCTGCTCAGCCGGAGTTAGTTCAAAAAGGAAATCAATTGGAAACCTTTTGATATTCCTTCTTACGGCCTGTTTTAATCGTTTTACTTCAACCCTATACAGCGTTGCAAGGTCATAGTCGAGAATTACTTTTTCTCCTCTGATAAAATGGATCAGTCCGGAAACATATTCCACCTGAATTTGCACCTCGGATTTCATAGTTCGCTTTTATGCTTAATCGGGAAAAAGCGAAAAGGTAAAGCGGAAGGTGAAAAAATGTGACCCTGTGACCTTTTTTCATCAACCGAAAATTTTCTTCCTCTCCCTGAATCCTTTCATGTAAATATACATATACAATTCGAGTACAAATACACAATTTGTGCGGAAAAACCGACCCAAATTCCGCCCAGTACTTCCAGGATGCCATGAAGATCGTGAACCAGAACAGCGGCGGTCTTACCGAGAAGGATGCGGCAGGTGGTATCAGGGAGGCGCTGGTGAAGGGTACCGGCCAGGCGGTGGCGCTGGTATCGAAGCCCGACGGCTACTTTTCCAACCCCCAGATCAAGATCCCATTTCCCGAGGAGGCCCGCACCATTGAGACAAAGCTTCGGGCCATCGGACTGGGAAGCCAGGTGGATGAAGTGGTGTTGGCCGTGAACCGCGCAGCAGAGGATGCCGCCAAAGAGGCCCAGACGATCTTCGTGAATGCTGTCACCGGGATCAACATCTCCGATGCCATCCAGATCGTGAAGGGGGGCAACGATGCCGCCACACAGTACCTGTCACGAACCACCACCCCTGCCCTGAAAGAGAAATTCTCGCCGGTCATCAAGTCCTCCCTCGACAAGGTGGATGCCACGCGACTCTGGGCCGACCTCATCAACGCTTACAACCAGCTCCCTTTCGTTTCCAAACAAAACCCCGACCTCACCGCCTACGTTACCGACAAGGCCATCGTCGGACTCTTTACCATGATCGCCAAAGAGGAGGCGAAGATCCGCCAGAATCCAGCCCAGCAGACTACAGAGTTGCTGAAGAGGGTGTTTGGGAAGTAGCAATTCTATTTCACTTGGTGACTTGGTGACATAGTGAAAAAAAAGGCGAAATGGCGAAATGGCGAAATAAAAAAAACTGTGGAAATCTGCGAATACATCTGCGAAAATCTGCGAGAACTTGCCTTGATTTTCCCGTCCATTCCAGTCATATCGCTTTTTTCAGATAAAAAACTTGCCCGGTTGACATTAAGGGTTCAACCGTCTATCGTTCGTCTTTCGGTCGTCCATCCTGTGCAATTGTAAATTTCACCTCCCACCCTGAATCCTTTCACGTAAATATACGTATACAATCCAAGTACAAACACACAATATGTGCGGAAAAAACCGACACAAATTCGGTAATTCATCGCTTGTATTTAAAATATTTAACAAATAATTTTGCTCCTGATCAGAATTCAATAATTTGTTGTACCTTTATTTTTCGCAGCAGCTGAACAATATATAAACCTAACTGTTTTACATGCAACAAACCTACCCCCTCCCCTTCCTTCCCAACACAAATTTCCAATACGGCCGCTACTTCACCCTGCGGCCCGTTTGTGCATTCTCCGTGCACCCCGCTCCAACCCGCTTCCTGAAAAGATCTTAACCATATTTTTCCAAAATCTATTTTGAAACACAAAACAAATACAATATGAAAAACGTATACAAATTGAAAATGACTTTTGTTCTCCTGTTGCTTGTGATGGCGGGGGGGAGAGTGATGGCTGCAGCACCTATAGTTGTAACCGGATCAAGCACACCAACAATGAGCGGAGCAACTTTAAATGCCACTGTTGATCCAAACGGTGCTAACGTCACATCTATCTATTTTGAATATGGAAAGACGTCGGGTTATGGTTCTAATGTAATAGGAACACCTTATACTATCACCGCCGGGAGCGGTGCGACTTCGGTTTCCGCAACGCTTGTGGGATTAGCCCCAAATACCGTATATTATTACAGGATTGCTGCAGTCAACTCTGCTGGCACCTCATATGGTACTGGCAGTTCATTTACTACGGATAATGGTGTTTCAACGAATAACGTACAGAATATTACCGCTACCACTGGAGATGTTTACTACACTGCCAGAGGAGTTGGGTCTTTTACCGATCGGGGAATTTGGTATGGTACCGTTGATACACCTCCAGGAAGTGAAGGATCGACCGGGTGGCATAGCTCCGGAGGTGTTCCCAGTCAAACCATTACAGATACCGGAACGTATTATAAGACCACCGGAACTTTAGTTACCGGTACTGTCTATTACGCCTGCGGCTACGTGACTATTGGCGGAGTCAAACAATATGGTGAAGTAATCCCATTTATACCCGGCAGTACTGCTCCTGTAACATATAGCTGTAAAATGCGGGATTTTCAGCAAGTGGATGCCTTTACATTTCAGTTTAAGGTATATATAATGCAAACCGGTGGTACCTTGCTATACCTGAATAATTTTCAAATAGGTATGGAGACAAACAATTCTGACTGGCTGCAAGATACATATATGACCGGTGCCTATATCGGTGATGGAATTCCCGGGTTGACCCCTGGCGGCGTCACAGTTGCCTACCAGGCAAGCGGGACCTCCGGTCACTTGTATAATCATATGGATGTCCGGATCAATGGAACACCTCCTACAAGCAATGGGTATCTGATATCAGCCAGTGACCCTGGCACATGCATCGGAACATTTCAACTGAAAAATTGGACAGATGCTACTCATACCACGCCAAAAGCATTTGGATCGATCCCGATGAGAATAGAGCGAGACGACGACTTTATTGCAAAAACATATATTTATGCCATTGTTCCTCCAGGAGGTACTGGAACTAGGGTATTAATTACAAACATATATCAGCATACATCTGCAGCAGACAATTCAGCGCTTAATGCTGCCAACTGGAATGGCATCTCCAGTACTGACTGGAATACTGCTGCAAATTGGACGATGAATCCAACAGCGACTGCAGCTGTTCCAACTTCCACTGTTAATGCTTATATTCCCGGTACCGGAAGTGGGATTACAAATTATCCTGTTGTATCAATAGCCATGGACCGCGCTTGTAACACTTTGTACATTGAAGATGGTGCTCAAACAACAATCAGTTCAGATGGGGGTTTAACAGTGTCTGGGAACCTTTGGCTTGGCACCACGGCATCAAGTCCTTTGGTAATTAAATCTGCCAGCGGTGGGACCGGTTCCTTTATCAATAATGGTACTATCACTGGAACAGTTAGTGGACTTGCGAATGTAAATATTGAGAGGTATATAACGGGTGCTCCGGTCCAAGATGGAGCGACAAAATATCATCTGGTGAGTCATCCGTTTTCCGGAAATTATTTATCAGGAGTGTGGATGGATTCTTATTTATTTGATTGTGATGAAACAATAGGAAACTGGATTCCAAACGGGACTAGTACCACTACCTCTTTGCTTGCAACCAAAGGCTATATGATATATTATCCTGCTGCATCAAAGCTCTATTCGCATACTGGGACGCTTCAAACTGGTGTTTCAACAATTCCAGTTACAAAAACTGGAACAGGTCTCTATGCTGGGTACAATCTGGTCCCTAACCTTTACACTAGTGCACTGGATTTCGATTTAAACGCCGCACATTGGGGTGGTGGGGTTATCTCTAATAAAATTTGGTTCTGGAACTCAACATTAGGAAATTACGGGTCACATATCCGTAACGGAGCTAATACGAATAGCGTTAGCAATATTATTCCTGAGGGTCAGGCATTCTTTGTAGAGGCATCAGCAAGTGGCAACCTAACCGTAGACCCGGCCGCAAGGGTACATAATTCCTCACAGGGATTTCTAAAAAATTCTGATAATGTTCCAAACACATTTAGTTTAAAAGTTAATGCAAATAATTTTGGAGATGAGATTGTAATTCAATTCAGGGACGATGCAACAACTGGGTATGATAAACCTATTGAGGCGATTAAAATGACAGGACAAATTGAAGCCCCTCAATTGAGCTCTTTGACATCGGATGAAATCGAGTTGAGTATAAATAGCCTTCCATTCACTGGAAGCGAAATTGTGGTAAATTTAAACTACACTTTAAATGCATCAACGAATTCGACATTTATCGCCAGTGGAATGGAATCATTTGATGTCAATACTCCCATCTACCTCGAAGACGTAACCCTTAAAAAGCTGGTTAATCTGCGCACCAGCCCGGTTTATACATTTAGCCACGATCCTTCGCAACCTGCCGACCGCTTCAAACTTCACTTTGCCGGCACCATTGGGATGAATGACCTCACAGCGGTTGAAGGCAATGCCTTTATCAGCAATGGCAGCTTGTTTATTGATGTACCCACCATGATTGGACAAACCACAGAGATCTCAATTTATAACACCCTCGGACAACTGCTCCATTCTGAAAAGGTAACCCTGAACGGCATTGCACGGATCGATGCACCACAGAACAGCGGCGTGTTTGTCGTTCATGCATCGTCGTCGACCAACCATTTTATCACCAAAGTCTTAAACAAATAATAAATCAGCATATATGAAAAAGTTATTCAGCATTTTTGCGATTACAGCCTTACTTTGTTTCAGTGTTGCAGCTTTGGCAGATGGCCCTCCCCCTCCTCCGGGTAATCCAAGCACAGGCGGCGGTGGCGGTGGTCCCGTTGGCGCTCCGATCGACGGCGGACTGGGTATCTTGCTGGCCATGGGGGCTACCTATGGGGCGAAGAAGCTCTACAGCGCCAGGAAGGCGAAGAAAGAGGAAGAGATTACCGAATAATACCCCGCTCACAGGGTTATTTATATATTATTGATTTACTGGCCATATTATGACCGGGAGTGGTATTTATCCGCTCCATATTAGGATTGTTGTTTCTATTTTGACCTGAAAAACACTACCATTTTAAACAATACCGTATGAAAAAGATTTCCTCGCTCAGACGCCGCCTTTCGTTGGCCGCCATGTTTCTTATTATTCTTTGTTCCGTTTCAGGATTTGGGCAGAGCACGGCAAATTACACCTATGCCACTGTCACCAATGGTTCACTTACCAATATGAGCAGCGGAACCACCGATTTGCTGGCGACGGGTACATACAGGGCCAATGTGGCTTCCACTGTGGCCAATCTCGGTTTTACCTTTTATTACATGGGTGTGCCATACACCCAGTTCAGTATCAACTCAAACGGACAGATGAGGTTGGGTGGAACAGTGATAGCCGGAACGGCTCAGTTGCCGGCAGCCTCAACAGCATTGCTCGCTCCCATAAGCTGTGGGGCCAACTCAATACAAACCACGGGGAAAGTTCACTTTAAAGTAACCGGCACTACCCCAAACCAGATTTTAATCGTTGAGTGGCTCGACTTGCGTATTCCTGCTTCAAACACAGTTGGCACTTTTTCAAGAATGCAGGTCCTGTTGTATGAAGCTAACGGAAAAATTGAATACGTTTATGGAGCGATGTACAACAACAGTGTTGCGGTTGCAGGGAACATTTTCTCTTCATCAAGTAATACAGCAACTACAGTTGGCTGGATTGGTACCATAATAACAACACCAACCTATAATACTTCAGTTCCGCTTACGACTACTACTTTCGCTGCCACTTCTGCTATTACCAACCTGAACAGTGCCGCCGACGGTTCGCGCAGGGTATTTTCATTTACTCCTCCGGCAGCTCCCACGGCTGTGGCCTGGGCAGCCACCCCGATCACGAACGCTACCACCTCGACGATGAAGTTGAACTGGGTCGACAATTCGAGCAATGAAACAGGGTTTCTGATTTACAATTCAACCGATAATGTCAACTTTACCCTGGTAACCACAGCGGCGCCCAATACCACCTCCTATGTTGCTTCCGGCCTCACCCCTGGTACCACCTATTTTTGGAAGCTGGCTGCCGTCAACGAAGGTGCTCCCCCCACCTTTACCATAGTAAACAGCCTGTCGACCACCGCCACCATGACATTCACCTCTGTTGCCACGGGCAACTGGAGTGCTGCCGCTACCTGGGACGTTGGTCAGGTTCCGTCATCGACCGATGATGTAATAATCGCAGCCCCGCATACGGTAACCATTGATGCGCCCGGACTGGCAGCTAAAACAGTGACCGTAAATGGTTCGCTTACCTACCACGCCACAACAGTAAGTGCTTTAACGGTGAGCGGAACAGTGACTGTAAGCGGAACTGGAAGTTTTACCTCCCCAGCCTCGGGTACGGTAACCACTCACGCCCTGAATATCGGGGGATCCACTGCAGCTGGTGTTGGCGGGGACCTCGTGGTGAATGGTATTTTTAACATGAATGCCTTCTCGACGGCAGGTGTAGCGGTTACCTTTTTAGGAACTTCAAACAACGCTATTTCCGGAACAGGAACAACAATCAATTTTTACACACTCACTGTAAACAAAGGGATTGACTACACCTCTATCCTGGATGTGACATCTGTGATTACCATTGCGCCTCCAGCTTCGCCAGGACAGCGTCTCACAATCACCACCGGTTCTTTCAAACTTTCAAGCGCTTCCACATTGACCCCATATTACGGAGGTATCACACTGCTTGGCGCCACCGGAAGATTATGGTTGAATAATGCCGGAGCTACCGTTGCCAGCGTAGGTGCCGGTACTACAACCGGTGCAGGTCGGCTGATGGTCACAAGCGGGAGACTGCAGATCACCGCCGGAACCTTCAGTTTCGGATCTGGTGCAGACATTCATTCCTTCGGGAACTCATCACCCTGGCTGATACTCGAAGGTGCATCAGCGACCCTAAATCTTTACGGTGCTGCACAGATTGCCTACAGCACCAATTTCATCATGAGTGCGGGGAATTTCAATATCTATCCTCAGGTTACCGGCAGCTCTGCAGCCGGCTATCCTTGCCTTGCCTTGGAAAGTTATTTCTTGGTTACAACAAACACACAGCTCACCGGTGGTACAATTACCATCGTTGACCCGCCAAATTCGACCCAGTCGTCAGTAAATATTGCTTTAACAAACGGAACGTTCAACGTCTCCGGTACTACATTCCGCTTTGGGAATGGCGTTAGTGATAAAGCGGGAACTGCGAACGGCTATTCAATTACAAGTAACCTGCCCCTGGGAACTATTGTTGTGAATAACAGTCCGACTTCTGTCCTTACCACCCGTGGAGTAAGGCTTGGCAGTGCCCTCACGCTCAATACGCTGCTCACCATCAATTCAGGAACGGCAAACCAGTTTTTTATTAACGGCTATACACTGACCATGTTGGGGAACATCACCAATGCCGGAACTTTTAACATCCTCAACGGCACTGCGATCCTTTCGGGAAACATCAGCAATGCAGGGACTATCACCGGAGATGCTTCCGGCACACTGATCTTTGCAGGTTCCACCCAACAGGTAGTTTCGGGAGCCGGCAGTTTTACCAATGGTAACCTGGCCAATATCACCATCAACAACACTTCGGGGGCCACCCCTTCTGTTGATTTCCAGATCCCGGTCTCGGTCTCCTCTTCCCTGAACCTGAACAACGGAACTTTAGGAACAACCAATGCTTCAGCACTTACGATCGGCCGCTCGGCATCACACACGACGTTCGGTCTAACCAAATCAAACGGATCGCTCGGAGTCACACCGGTATTTGCACTCGGCGGCGTCACAACGATCAATTACACCTATAATGCTCCCACTCCTGCCGCAGCCTATTCAACAGACATTGAACTGCCTGCAGCCACACAGTTGGGGACATTTGCGGTCAATAATGCATTGGGACTTACGTTGGACAAGGCCGTAACATGTACGACCCTTGCTCTTACTGCCGGTATCTTGAACGTCACCCCCACCAACAGCATCACAGTAACGGGTACAGGGGTTGCAAATATCACAGGCGGCAGTGCCACAGCCTATGTGAACGGGGCGCTCACCCGCTATTTGCCCAATAATGCGGCAGCGGCCAACTATAAGTTCCCGATCGGGAAGAGCGCCTACCGCCTTTTTGAATTCCAGAGTATAACAACCGGCGGAACCGGAACGGCCACTTTCACGGCAGAGGCCTTCGATGCAGGTCCTTACCCGGGCACTGCAGGGTTAGGCCTTGCCACGATCAACACGGATAAAATGTGGGAAATCAACGGAAACCTGAACACCGTTACTGTTACCAATTCGGTGGTCAGGATCACCGAAGCCGGGATGCTCGCTGCCAACCGTATCGGGCAGGCAAACAATTTTTCGGGCCCTTACAATTCTGTCGGGGGTGTTCTCGGAACCGGAACCATCTCGTCACGTACTGTGATTGATTATTCGAACCTTGCAACAGGAACCTATTTCCGCATCGGAACCCAGGGTGCCTTCACCCCGGGGATCTATGCCATTGGCCCCAACGGTCCTTATGCCGGTTATGCCGGATGGTATCCAACATTCCAGAACGCTGCTGACGCGGCTTCGGATGTTACCCTTTCAGGCAATGTGATCTTCGAATTCCAGGATGATTACCTTCCTTCGGTGGAGGTTCTTCCGGTAACCATTTCTCCCTACATGGTCAGCAATGTCGCGGGAACCGTCACCTTCAGGCCCTCACCCCTGGTGACCTTGCCGATCACCTTCTCCCTGGCCGGTACGGTACTTACAAATACCGGGGCGGATTATGTAATCTTCGACGGTCGCGCTGGCGGAGCAGGGTCAAGCCGGCTCCTGCAGTTTACAAACACCGCAACTACGACCCCAACAATTAGCCTTACAGGCGATGCCCAGAACAACCAGTTCCTGTACTGCGCAATCAAGGGCTCCAACACCACGGCAGCAAGCGGTATCCTGGCCTTGAGCGCACCAACAACAGGAAATAACAACCTGACCGTAAGTAACTGTAATTTCGACGGATCGGTTTCGGCAAGTAATTGTATTTACACCACCGGAGTAGCCAACGGTGCTACCATCACCAATAACAATTTCTACGACTATAAGTTCGGCGGTGGTATTTATTTGGCCAGCGGTTCGGATGCGGCGATAATTACCGGGAATAGCTTTTACCAGACAACAACCTATATCGGAACAGCAGGAACAACTTACGGCATTTATGTAGCCGGAACCCTCAACAACTACCAGATCTCAGGGAACAACATCGGCGGCAGCGGTCCGAATATTACCGGAACATGGACGGTATCGGCCACCACACCGGCAGCCTATAACTTCACCGGGATCTACCTGAGTGCGGGTACTACTGTCATCAGCAGGGTATTTAACAACAAAGTGCAGAATTTTGACTGGAAATCGCTTTTGTCGACATTTACCGGCATCAACGGGGTAGCCGGAAACCTCAACATCGGCACCGACGGCGCAAACCTGATTGGAACCAATACAGGCAATGACAATATCAAGGTTACCTATTACACCACCAGCGGGGTAGCGCAGATATTCGGTATTACAACTGCCGGGACCACCGTCCGCATTGAGAACAACAATATCGGCTCCATTACCGCCCTGCTTAGCGGTACCACGGCCATCGGAACCAGCATTACCGGTATCAACACCACAGCTGCCACTGTTACCATTTCAGGCAACGTGATCGGGAGTACAACCACGGCGAACAGTATCAATGCGGGCAACGAAAGCACAGCGGCTAACGCCCAGAATGTTTATGGTATCTCTTCCACCAGCGCCACCCCGACGATCAGCGGCAATATAGTTGCCAATATCAACAGCGGGATGACTTTCACTTCGGGAGGCGCGATGCGTGGTATCTATCTCTCTACTGGCACGACCATCAACGTCACCACAAATAATGTCTATTCTCTGTCGACCGCCCAGCCGACCACAGGGGTAGCCAACCTGAACGGGATCGACATCGGCGCCACTGGTGCAACCACCCTGAACGTTACAGGTAATACTATTTATGACCTGGTAAATACAGCAGCCTCTGCCGCTGTCAACGTGATCGGTATCTATTTCAATGCCTCCACCACGACCACCAATAAGATCGACCGGAACCTTATCCACAGCTTTATCACCTCCTCCCCTTCTGCCGTGCAGACCGGTTTTTATCATAATGTGGGATATGCCAATTTCCAGAATAATGTTATTCGTCTGGGGATTGATAAACTGGGAAATCCGATCACTACCACTGCTCTGATCAATGGTATTTACAAGAATTCCAACAGTGTCGGAAATTTCTACTTCAATACCGTATATATAGGTGGTTCGAATGTGGCTGCCGGTGCTGTCAGTACCTATGCCTTTAACCTGAATACGCACAGCACAGAAGACATCCGAAACAATATCTTCATCAATGTCAGAACCAATGCAGTGGCAAACCTCCAGCATTATGTGCTGAAATTTCCTGCCACAGCGCTGACCACCAACTTCAACAGCGATTACAATATTTACAACAAATCTGCTACAGATGGCAAACTTGCCATTATAAATGCTACGGATCAGCTTAGCATGGGTGCTTTGCAGCTGGCTTTGCCCGGTTTCGAAACACATTCAGGATTAGGTGACCCTTTACTTGTGAGTCCGGCATCTGCACTGGGTACCATGGATCTTCACCCCGCAAATTTAACTCCCGCGGAGGCAACTGGTGTTGCCATTCCCGCTGTAACCGATGACTTCACAGGAACTGCCAGAAGCGGTCTCACGCCTGTCGACATGGGCGCTTATGCCGGTAACTACACCCCGCCGACAGCCACGCAGGATATTTTCTTCCCGCTTATCAGCTACACCAACCTGCTCAATACAGGATATACGACTAATCGAACAACGGTTAGCTTTGCCACAATTTCCGATTATTACAGCGGTGTTAATACCACGGCCGGGACAAAGCCCAGGTTTTACTTTAAAAAATCGACCGATGCCAATGCTTTTGTCGGAAATACAAGCACTGACAATGGCTGGAAATGGGTTGAGGCGAACAATAGTGCTTCACCCTTTGACTTCACTATCGACTATTCGATCATCAATGGAGGAGTTGTTGTTGTTGGCGACGTGATTCAGTATTTCGTAGTTGCACAGGATATGGCCACAACGCCGAACGTTTCGTTTAGTCCGCCTGTTGGCGCTATCGGAGCGAGTGTAGGTCCAACAGGGATGACCGCTCCTACAACCCCCAACAGCTACAACATTGCACCCACAATCGCCTCTGCAGTGAATGTCGGAACAGGATACACATTTACTTCGCTCACCGGCAGCCTGGCATCAGGCGGACTTTTTGCAGCCATCAATGCCGGCGTAATAACCACCAATGTAGTAGCTACAATAAAGACCGACCTTGTTGAACCGGGTACAACGGGTTTAAATAAAATAATTGAAGAAGGTCCCAATGCCGGTACCCTCACGGTCACCATCCAGGGTGACGGCGTGGCCCATGTGGTTTCAGGCTCAACTACCGCGTACACAATACCGCTGATTCTTATCCACGGAGCCTCGAGGGTCACCTTTGACGGAGGAGCTAAACTCCTCACCTTCCGCAATTCATACGCGGCCATCAACGGATGCGGTCCAGTTATACAGTTTGATAACGGCTCACTGAATTGTACGGTTAAGAATTCGATCTTTGAATCCAATTCTTATGCCTGGTTTGCTGCTGAAGTCGTAGCAGGCACGGGAACGAATTCGCTTACCATTTCCGGTAATGATTTCAGGGACAACCGCGGTACAAACCCGGGTGCCCTGAGAGCAGGGGTGTATTCGAACACAGCCACAAACAGTCTGACTATTACCAACAACAACTTCTACAACTTCAAAACAGGTTTTGCCTCCGACCCGGCAAGTTACGGGATCTATCTCGGTGCCGTTGCCAACGGTTGCGTGATTACAGGCAACAGTTTTTACATGGAAACCGGGCAAAATCCCATTTGCGCCCATAATATGATCTATATAATCGGTGGAAGCGGCCATAATATTTCCGGTAACTTCATCGGGGGGTCAGGACCGAACTGTACCGGCACATGGGCGGGAACCCTTAGTACCTCCTATTCAAGCGTGGGTATCTATTTTTCGGGTGGTACGGCTCCGGCCAGCACGATCTCTGGAAATACCATTGCCAGCTTTAATCTCACATCCAGTTTTACCGGTTTCATTGGAATACAGAACGTCAGCGGTGTTGCTAACATTACCGGTAATACCATCGGAAGCGCCTCAACCGCAAACTCAATTCAGGTGTGGGGAACCTCAGGAACTTCATATGGAATCTATAATGCAACTCCCACAGGAGCATGCAACATTGATCAGAACATTATTGCCAACATGACCTTGAGTGCCGCCAGCGGCAGCCCGAGTATCAGGGCTATCCAATCATTTGGCGGAAACGTAAGGCAAAACAAGATTTTCAGTATCGGTGTTTTAACTGCAGCGGTTACTCCGGCCATCTATGGGATATACAATGCCGGCGGATATGCCACCAACGAATATTCAAACAACCTCATTGCTCTTAACGGCGGTGCAGCAACCAACCCCACCCTGTATGGTTTTTATGATGCCTCAGCCACTGCAGGTACTTCAGGATTTTATTTCAACTCCATTAATCTCTATGGTTCAGCGATAGGTGCTACCTCAACATATGCATTTTACAGGACAAGCGCAACCACTGGCTATATTGTCAACAACAATATTCTCTCTAACCTTAGAACCGGTGGAACCGGGTCGCATTATTCGATATATGTAGCAACTGCAGGGTCTTTTGTATCAAACCTGAACAACTTCTATACTGCAGGAACTGCTTTCGGTTTCTACGGTGTTGCCAAGGCAAATTTCGCCGCATGGCAGGCCATACCGATGGATTTGGGTTCCCTGAATGTTAACCCGACATTTACTTCAAATACTGATCTTCATACAACCGTTCAGGCTTTTAACAACCTCGGGGTAGCTGTCACCGGGATTACCACCGACCTTGCAAATGCTACCAGAACCAATCCGCCGGATATCGGTGTCTATGAATTCACTTTGCCAATCACTGCGATCAACACACTGGCTGCTACTGCTATTGGTCAGACAGGTGCAACCGTTAACGGGAACATCAGCACCAACAACGAGGTTGTGGCAATGACCTTCGAATACGGACTTACAAATGCCTACGGCAGTGCAGCAGTAGGAGCCATCTCACCGATTCGCTCAACAAGTCTGACCGCAACCAGCGCAGCGCTGACCGGACTGACACCAAACAGCCTGTATCACTACCGGATCAAGGGTGCGTCGACGACCTCTGCAGAAGTGGTTTATGGTCTCGATATGACCTTTGACCTGGTTCCTTCTCCCACCATCACAGGTCCGGCCACAATTTGTCAGAGTACAACCGGAAACGTGTATACAACCCAGTCAGGTAAATCCAATTATGTGTGGGCTGTTTCGGCAGGTGGAACAATCACTGCAGGTGGAACCGCTACAGACAACACCGTTACCGTAACCTGGGGAACAGCGGGAGCACAAACAGTATCCGTGAATTTCCAAAATTCCGTGGGTGTATCGGCGCCCTCTCCTACCGTGTATAATGTTACCGTTATTGCGCTGCCAATACCTGGTATTACCGGAAACGCTTCTGCTTGTATCGGATCAACCGGGAATGTGTACACTTCCGAAACCGGGATGAGCGCGTATGTATGGAGTGTTTCGGCGGGTGGTACAATCACCGCCGGTGGCACATCCGCAGATAATACTGCAACCATCACCTGGAATACTGCCGGAGCGCAGAGTGTCAGCGTTAATTATGCCAATGCAAATCTTTGTACTGCCGTTTCTCCCACCGTTTATGCGGTGACAGTAAACGTGCTTCCTGTGCCGACGATTGGCGGCAACAACAGCGTTTGTGCAGGCTCAACTTCAAATGTTTATTCCACTGAAGCTGGCAAGTCAGCCTATGCCTGGACTGTATCGGCAGGTGGCACAATTACTTCAGGTGGTACCGCCGCCGATAATACTGTTACGGTTACCTGGAATACAGCCGGCGCCCAAACAGTAAGCGTTAATTACGCCAATTCATTCGGATGCAAGGCTGCTGCACCGGTTTCGTATAATGTTACTGTGAATTCCCTTCCTATACCAACCATTACGGGAAACAACAACCTTTGTGCGGCAACGGCAGGCGTGGTTTATACGACACAGTCGGCCAAAACAGCCTACGCATGGTCTGTGTCGGCCGGAGGCACCATAACATCCGGCGGAACGGCTGCCGACAATACAGTTACCGTTACCTGGAATACATCCGGGGCGCAGTCTGTAAGTGTGAACTATAATAACGCAGCCGGTTGTAATGCTACAACGCCTACCGTTTACAATGTAACAGTCAATCCGCTGCCCGTACCAGTTATCACAGGGAACAATGCATTATGCCAGGGCACAACAGGAGTCATTTACAGCACTGCAGTCGGCATGACAGCCTACGTGTGGACAGTTTCTGCCGGTGGCACTATTACGGCCGGAGGCACTGCCACCGACAATACCGTCACGGTTACATGGAATACGGCCGGGCCGCAAAGTGTTAGTGTGAACTACAGCAATTCTTTCGGTTGTACAGCCGCAACGGCAACAGTTTATCCGGTGACAATAAATATACTGCCGGTGCCGGGCCTTGCAGGCAATGCCACGGTTTGTACAGCTTCCACAGGGAATGTTTACACAACCGAAGTTGGAAAATCAAGTTATGTCTGGGTAGTTTCAGCAGGAGGAACGATCACTGCCGGAGGGACATCAACGGATAATACGGTGACCGTGACCTGGAGTACACTTGGTGCACAATCCGTCAGTGTCAATTATGCCAATTCATTCGGATGTTCGGCAATTTCAGCAACTTCTTACCCGGTAAATGTACTAGCCATTCCTACACCGGTAATTTCAGGCAGCGCAACAGCCTGCGCAACTACTACAGGCCATGTATATTCAACGCTTGCAGGACAAACAGCCTATGCCTGGACTGTTTCGGCCGGAGGTACCATAACAGCCGGCGGAACAGCAACCGACAACACAGTAACCATTACCTGGAATACTGCCGGGGCCCAGTCGGTAAGCGTAAATTACACCAATGCCGGCGGATGTAGCGCTGCAAGCCCTATAGTCTATTCAGTTAATGTGATAACCGCACCTGTACCTGTCATCGCAGGAACCAACGCATTATGCGCCGGATCAACAGGAATTGTATACTCTACCGGAACCGGATTTACAAATTATCTTTGGTCCGTTTCAGCAGGAGGTACAATTACTTCAGGTGGTACCACCACTGACAATACCGCCACAATCACCTGGAACACGGCAGGAGCTCAGTCGGTCAGCGCGAACTACACCATCGCTGGTGGCTGTTCGGCTGCATCGCCAACTTCATATCCAGTTACCGTCAATGCTCTTCCTGTTCCTTCGATCACGGGTACAGCCAGTCTTTGCCAGGGTTCAACAGGGATTGTATACACGACCCAGGCAGCGATGACAGCTTATGCATGGACGATTTCTGCCGGAGGTATGATTACCGCCGGAGGAACACCAACAGATAATACTGCAACCGTTAGCTGGAATGGCTCCGGGGCGCAGAGTATCAGCGTGAATTATACCAATACCAACAGTTGTACCGCAGTGTCTCCGACCTCGTATCCGGTTACTGTAAATGCGGCACCTGTTCCGACCCTTGCCGGAAATAACAGCGTTTGTGTCGGATCCACAGGTAATGTTTATACAACAGAAGCAGGATTCTCGAACTATACCTGGGTTGTTTCGGCTGGCGGAACCATCACCGCCGGTGGAACGGCAACAAGCCGTACAGTTACTGTCACATGGACCACTGCAGGAGCAAGAACCGTAAGTGTGAATTATAAAAACGCAAGCGGTTGCTTCGCAGTAACACCAACGGTTTACAATGTAACTGTAAATGCACTTCCTGTTCCCACAATTTCAGGGCCTACCTCAGTGTGTGCCGGCACCGCCGGAAATGTATATTCCACCGAGGCTTCAATGACCGGTTACGCATGGTCAGTCTCAACCGGTGGTACGATCACTGCGGGTTCAGGTACAAACTCTATTACGGTAACCTGGAACACAGCTGGTGTGAGGACCGTAAATGTAAATTATGTTAATGGAAGCGGATGTACCGCCCAGTTCCCGACAGGTTACAGCGTCACTGTTAACGCTCGTCCTGTTCCAACCATCACCGGTACCAATAGTTTATGTATTGGCACATCCGGTGTCGTGTATACCACACAAGCCGGGAGAACGAACTATGTATGGAATGTTTCTGCAGGTGGCACAATCACCGCCGGAGGCACATCTGCCGATAATACAGTTACCGTTACCTGGAATACATCCGGGGCGCAGTCTGTAAGTGTGAACTATAATAACGCAGCCGGTTGTAATGCTACAACGCCTACCGTTTATAATGTTACAGTTAATCCGCTACCCGCTGCCGCGGCCGGAGCCAACAGAGCCATCTGTCTGAACGCAAGTACACAAATCGGCGCCACGGCGGTCGTTGGAAGTACCTACAGCTGGGTATCTGTCCCGGCAGGGTTCACATCGACCACGGCTAACCCGACGGTAACTCCGCTGGTGACCACAACCTACACCGTGACTGAGATTGTCACTGCTACTGGTTGCACCAACAGCAACAGCGTGATTGTGACGGTCAATCCGCTACCCGCTGCCGCTGCCGGAGCCAACAGAGCCATCTGTCTGAACGCAAGTACACAAATCGGCGCCACGGCGGTCGTTGGAAATACCTACAGCTGGGTATCTGTCCCGGCCGGGTTCACATCGACTACGGCTAACCCGACGGTAACTCCGCTGGTGACCACAACCTACACCGTGACTGAGACTGTCACTGCCTCAGGTTGCACCAACAGCAACAGCGTTATTGTGACGGTGAACATATCGCCAGCGGCCGACTTCTCAGCCAGCAACCTTACCCCGGCGCTCAATACAACGGTGACCCTTACCGACCTGAGCGTGGGTGGTACAGTTACCGGCTGGACATGGAGCATCGCACCGGCAACTTTCACCTACGTTGGAGGCACCACGGCAACTTCGCAGAATCCTCAGGTTCAGTTTACCGCAGGAGGATTGTACAGTGTAACCCTCACGGTTACGAACAGCCTTACCTGCTCCGGCACTACAACTAAAACAGATTACATCAGGGCAGGTTCGCCGGGTATCTGGACAGGTGCCACCTCCACCAATTGGAGCGATCCTACAAACTGGCAGGATTTCCTCTTCCCGGGAACGGCAGTAAACAAGATGATTCCGGCGGGGGTTCCAAACTGGCCAACAGTTACGGGCAACCTGGTTATCGGAGGATCTCTTACCCTGGCTACAGCAGCCTGTAATATAACCGTTACGGGTGATGTTACCATGCAGGCCGGATCGTCCATCAGCAATGCCGGAACGTTCAATATCCAGGGCAACCTGACCAATCAGAATGCAGCTCCTTCAGCACTTGGAAACGGAACCTTTATCTTCAACGGATCCTTGCTGCAGTTGATCGGTGGCCAGGTTGTATTCGGCGGACTTACCGTGAACAACACGGCAGGTATTTCGTTATCGAACAGCCAGCAGGTGAATGGTGCTCTTACTTTCACAAACGGTCGGATCACGCTTGGAACGAACTACCTCACCCTGGGAACAGCGGCCACCATTGCCGGAACACCATCCTCATCGAGTATGGTCGAAGCTACCAGCACCGGTGAATTGCGCAAAATGTTCACCGCTGCCGGAGCCTTTACCTTCCCGGTTGGTGAATTTAATGTAACAGGCAAATACACTCCTGCCACACTTACCTTTACCGGAGGCAGTTTCGCCGGAGGGGCGTATGTCGGTGTGAATCTTGCCGGCGTGAAATATCCGGGCGATACCAATACCCTGGCTTATGTGAAAAGATACTGGAACGTAAGTCAGACCGGGATATCAGCCTTCACCTGCAACGCCGTATTTAATTATCTTGCCACGGATGTCTTTGGTCCTGCAGGCCAGGTGTACTGTGTGAGGGAAGTTCCAACGCCCACCACCACCTTCGATCCCGCAAACATTGTATCGCACCAGCTCACAGCCAACGGCCTCACCACCTTCGGAACCTTCACCGGCAGCATCGTCTACACCCCGCTCACGTTGACTGTTTATCTGCAGGGATTGTATGCCGGAGGCGGACTGATGAATACAGCTACCGACATCACATTCGGACCCAAGTGGGGTCCGACCATTGCCGACCACATCACGGTTGAGATCCACGATGCCGTGACCTATCTGACAATTTACAAGGTGATCAACAATGTTCCGCTGAATATCAATGGAACAGCCGTTGTGAATATCCCTTCATTGAAGAATGGCAGTTACTACATCACCGTGAAACACCGTAACAGCATTGAGACTGTTTGTGCAACTCCGCAACCCTTTGCAGGAGCAGCGCTGAACTATAACTTCTCTAATGCCAATACCAAGGCCTTCGGGGCTAATCTGAAATCAATGGGAGGTGGAGTTTTTGCAATTTATGTCGGAGATATTGCTGACTTCTCCTCACCCTATCCGAGCCCTCCGGTTCAGGATGGGATCATTGACATCCTTGACCTTTACTATATCTATCCCTCCTACCTCAACGGCGATCTTGGGTATGCACCTGCGGATTTGAATGGAGACGGTGTTGTAGACGTTATCGACCTCTACCTGGACTATGACAACTACCTGTTGGGTATTTATGCAATGACTCCTTAACAGATAAATTTTTTCCGGGAAAAGTAAATAATAAGTAAGATGATACAAGTACAAAATAAATCAGCCATGAAACGATTTTTTAAGATTGCAGCAGCCCTGGTAATTTTTCTCGTGCCGGCATTTCATTCCATTGCCCAGACGCCCACTTATTCCTGTGTGGCAACAGCCGATACGCTGGTCACATCGAAAATTTATCAGTTCGACGTCTATATTTACCGAACGGGTACCACGTTGTTCTACATGAACAATTTTCAGCTCTCTTTTAAAATCAACAATACGGCAGGAATACTTAACGGGGGGACTGTCACCGGTTCTTACGTTGCAGGTTCTTCAGCCCTGCCGGTTGCTTTCCTGCCCGGTGGTGTCTCCGTTTTCAATGTAGGCGGAACGCTGGAGGCGAGAATAAACGGTTGTCCGTCAACTTCAAACGGCACCCTCATACCTGTTACTGGCCTGAAAATTGGGAGCTTCCGCCTTACCAATACCAATGACTACGGACAGCTTAACCCCGGTATGATCTGGTGGGATGCCACGCCTGCCACCACCTATGTTTATGGCATCGTCCCTCCGGCCCCTACTGGGACAGTTGTAGAGATTTCGAATATGACCTTTCATACAACAAATTTTGCCGACCCGATTCTGAATGGCCCGGTTACAGCGTTCAATGTGACCGGCACGGGAAGTTATTGTGCCAGCGGTACGGGATTAACGGTTGGCCTCAGTGGTTCTCAAACAGGTGTAATGTACCGGCTCATAAAAAATGGTACCGGTGTGGGATCCTATATTCCCGGAACCGGGGCAGCGCTTTCATTCGGACTTCAGACAGTCGGAACATATACTGTTACTGCCTACAGAAAAGCGACCTACATTACAAACATGATGACCGGCAGCGCCGTGATCACTACTGTTACTGTAACACCAACGCTGGCAGGCAACGGGTCAGTTTGTTCGGGTGCCACCGGAAATGTTTACACTACCGAGGCAGGTATGACCACCTACGTGTGGAGTGTTTCTGCCGGAGGAACCATTACTGCCGGAGGAACAGCCACTTCCAACACCGTTACGGTGACATGGAGCTCCCTCGGGGCCCAGACTGTCTCTGTTAACTATACCAATGGAATCGGTTGCACCGCGGCTACCCCCAGTGTGAAAAATGTCACTGTTCTGGCCCTCCCGGTGCCGACCATCACAGGTCAGAATTCCATCTGTGCCAACTCCGGGTACATCACCTATACCACTGAACCGGGAATGACCGGCTACACCTGGTCAACCTCTGCCGGCGGAACCATTACCGGTGGACAAGGAACCAATGCGGTAATGGTAAACTGGACAGTTGGAGGGAATCAGTCGGTTAGTGTTGTTTACACCAATGGTGCAGGATGCTCTTCCGTCGTACCTACGGTTTATCCGGTTACGGTAAATTCTGTCCCCTCTGCAGCCGGTGTAATTTCCGGTACAGCTGCGGTATGCGGCGGTACGCAGGGAGTTGCTTATTCATGCGCCACCATTGCCGGAGCCTCCTATTACGTGTGGACCTTGCCAACTGGTGCAACCATCGCTTCCGGAACCGGAACCAACAGCATTACAGTCAACTTTGCAGCGAATGGTTCATCCGGAAATATAACAGTATATGGTAACAACCTCTGCGGTAATGGTGCTGTATCACCCAACTTCCCGGTAACCGTAACCGCGATGCCGGCAGCCGCCGGTACCATCACTGGTCCGTCCGAAGTTTGTAATGGCTCAACCGGAATCGTGTTTGCGGTCGCAGCCATTGCCAACGCTACAAACTATACCTGGACAGTACCGTCAGGCGCCACCATCATCTCGGGAGGCACAACAAACACGATTACTGTCAACTTCTCCAACACGGCTTCCTCAGGAAACATAACTGTGTTTGGCAGCAACAACTGCGGCAATGGATCCGTTTCACCCGCATTTGCTGTAACGGTGAATCCCATCCCTGCAGCCCCGGTGGTTGTGGCACTGTCTGATACTGTCAGCAGTTCGGCAGCCAGCGGCAATCAATGGTACTTCTCCGCCACTTCAGGCGGTAGCGGCAACCTGGTTCCCGGTGCGACTGCACAAACGCATGTAGCTACCGAAACAGGTTGGTACTGGTCTGTGGTAACACTGGGCGGATGTTCTTCACCTGAATCCAACCGCGTTTATGTAATAGTTACCGGGATCAACGAATTGGAAGCAACGAACTGGAAAATTTTCCCGGTGCCCAATGACGGTCATTTCTCCATCACGGTAGAACACGCCGGCCAGTCGAAATTCACGATCGAGGCTTACAATAACCTTGGAGCACGCATATATCAGCAACGGGAAATAACAATTTCCGGTACGACACTTCTCAATATCGACCTCAGACCCATTCCCAACGGAGTATATACAATCGTACTCAGGAATGATAAAGGACAGCTGATCAGGAGTATCCTGGTGAACAAGTAACAGCATTATCCTCTGACAAAAGAAAGGCCCTGGCAGAATTGCCGGGGCCTTTTTGTTTTCCGGGAGTAACGATTTCAGTTTATTTTGATGAGTGCGGAATCAATTACTTATTAACCGGGTACAAAACCATGGTTTATCTGCACACTTACAAATTGGTGGTTGTTTACGGCATGCCGGTCGCCGTATCTTTGCTTCATCAACAACGACAAACCAAACGCAAATAAACCAAACAAAAAATAAAAAAACCAAAAACCATGAAA
>JANXZO010000017.1 GCA_025355465.1 Bacteroidales bacterium | reverse complement strand
GAGATCAGGATCAAAAAAAGCAATCTTTTCTTGTTCATTGGTCCATCTCTTTCTGCTTTATCAGGAAAAGAGGCAAAAGGTAAACCGTCGTTCGTAGGTTTTTATAAACATTATGTGGCAATGCGTCCAACCGTGAGCTTTCTCCCTGGTTATTTCATAATTTTGCATAAACTGAAATACCATGAAAAGCATCGTAATTGAATTTCTGACTCAGCTGAATCTGAATAATAACCGGGAATGGTTCCAGATCAATAAAAAGTTATATGATGCGTCAAAGAGGGAGGTTGAATCCTTTGTGGATTCTATCATTCCAGAGATTGCCAAATATGATCCGGGTGTCAAATTCGTTGAAGCCAAAGATTGTCTTTTCAGAATTTTTCGCGATGTGAGGTTTGGGAAGGATAAGTCACCCTATAAGACCAACCTCGGAGCATGGATCACACCGGCCGGAAGAAAGAGCCCGGGGCCTGGCTACTACATTCACATCCAGCCGGGTGGATCGTTTCTTGCCGGGGGCGTTTATATGCCTGAACCCGATCAGCTTAAAAAAATCCGTCAGGAGATATATTATAATTTTGGAGAGTTCAAAACTATACTGGCTGAAAAATCCTTCCGTAAATACTTTGACGGGATATCCGAAATGGACAAACAAAAGCTGGCGCCGCGCGACTTTCCAAAAGATTTTCCGGATATCGATCTGTTAAAACACAAACACTATACTGTGGATCATCCGGTTGCCGACAAAGTGATCGTTGGAGACGGGTTCAGAGATCAAACCATAAAGACCTTTGCCGCGATGCAGCCACTAAACCGGTTCTTATTAAGGGCTTTGAAAAGCTGATCAGGCAAGTCTGCCAATGATCGTCTTTTTGCCGATAACTTTCTGATTGAGAAAAACTTCAATTTTCGTATCGACAGGAAGAAGCAGGTCAACGCGTGAGCCAAATTTGATAAACCCAAGCTCCTCACCCTGGGTTACGGGTTCCCCTACTTTCGGGTAACATTTGATTCGGCGCGCCATGGCACCGGCAATCTGCCTCACCAGAATTTTTTTATGTTCTTCGGTTTGCATTACCGTAGTTGCACGTTCATTCTCCAGGGAGGCTTTGGGATTGAATGCTACCATGTGTTTGCCGGGGTGATAATAATAGTAAACGATTTCGCCACAAACCGGAAACCAGTTGACATGAACGTTTGTAGCCGACATAAAGATTGATACCTGAATACGCTCATCTTTAAAATACTCAGGTTCGATGGTGCGTTCAATTACCACCACTTTCCCGTCGGCCGGACAAAGGATTGCTTTCAGATCCTTTACAGCCTCCCTTTCCGGACTGCGGAAGAAACGAACAATCATGATAAAAAACCACACCCCAATGCCATAGAGTACCCAGTGAAACCATGTTTGATGAGGAAAAATATGGTTAAAGCCAAGCACCACTGATACAACAAATAGAAATGCAATGGTGATGGTCTTAAATCCTTCTTTGTGAATTGTCATACGGTAATTATAGCGTTTCTGAAAAAGAAATACAAAAATACAAAAGGTGCGGATATAAGTATAGTGTCGAAACGGTCAAGAATACCGCCATGACCGGGAAGGATGCTTCCGGAATCCTTGATATTCAAGTTTCTCTTAATGAGTGACTCCGCTAAGTCGCCATGGGTGCCGAACACAAGGACTATTACTGCCAAAACAAGCCAATCAAAAAGCGGGATATCGACGAATAGCAGGGAGAGGCCCGCAGCCGTCATCAGTGTGATTATTCCACCAGCGATAGTGCCTTCCCAGGTCTTTTTGGGAGATATTCGTGCGAAAAATTGATGCTTCCCAAATTGCTTACCATACAGATAAGCGGCGGTATCATAACACCAGGTAAGAGCAAAGTATCCAACCAGAATTTCAGGCAGCCCGAATTTTTTTTCATTATCGTTCCCGCTGAATGCATTGAGAAGAGATAGTGGAACTGCAATATACAGCACTCCGATAACCGTTGTTGCAATGTTGATCAGCGGATTAGGTTTGCTGCGGTAGATCTCAACAATGAACGATAGAGCAATGAAGGGTATGATCAGCAGAAAGGGAATCAAGAAGAAAATGTACTTGAAATATTCAGTATGGATCTCTCTTGTGAACTGACTGTAAACGAACGTGATGTATATTAATATTCCGGAAATAATTCCATAATATGTTTGGGGTTGACAACTTTCTGAACGGATGAGTCCGTAGAACTCCCAAAGTCCGAGAACGGTTACAAACAGAAATATTGCTGCAAAAACCCAACCGCTGAAAACAAGTGCAACCAGCAGGATGAAGACCATGGAAAGCCCTGTGATGGTTCTTTTCCAAAAATTACTCATCGGCAAGAAATTTACAGAGTATCATTTTGGCCCGAAGGATATCCTCCCGGTGTACGTGAACTTCAATCTCGCCAAAACTAAGGTATGATGAGTCTTGTTTGTTGATTACTACAGCAGGGATTTCGGCTTCCAGCAGCAAGTCCTTGAGAATTTCGGACCGATAAGGGTGGTTACTGCTGTAAATGGCTTCCCAGCTTTCATCCATAATTTCAGGAATTGGAAGATGTATTGTCGATCAGGAACACAAATAACTCCCTTGGTCCGTGGGCGCCCATCACGAGTGTCTTCTCAATGTCTGCAGTTCGGCTGGGTCCTGTGATCATGGAGATCATCGACGGGTAGTTGTCCTTATACTTTCGTTTAATATTTGCAAGGGCATGTTTCAGGTCAGGTACCAGTTGTGAACTGTAACCCAGCACCAGATGAACCTCCGGGTAAACCATCAACTTGCGCCCGGGTGCCAGGCGCGATGAAATCATCACGGATCCCAGACGGGCAATGAGATATTCACATCCCGTAATTCCGATACGCGAATCAGTGATCTGATCCTCAGCACCTGCGAAGGGAATTCCACCATTTTTAAGCAGAGACTGAATGTTAAAGTCGCTGCAATAGAGCAATCCCCAGTCTTTTTCAAGAATGAATGATTTGAGGTTGCCAATAAATTCATCCTCGCTTTCGCAGTAAACGAACTTCCCGGCAACCTTCACCAGCGCCTCCGCAAAGGTGACGTCAAGCTGTTCGGTAATCTCCTTGTATACAGAGGAGTCCTGATCAATTATCGGAAAAGGAGGCTCGGTCTTTTCGATCAGGGCATCCCTTACTTTCTTAAGTATTTTTTCCCTTGAGGTACTCTCTTCCATGATCATTTAGGTTAAGCCTGGTCTGGAGAATTATCTGGGGTAAGTGGGAGGGAGGCGATCGGAATTTTTTTCTCTTCCTCTTTATCCCAGGGTCTTTTTCCGAAAATTTCCTCTAAGTCTTCACGGAAAATGACCTCCCTCTCAAGGAGTAAGGTGGCGAGCTTCTCAAGATTTTCCTTATTCTCAGTAAGTACTTGTTTTGCTCTTTCATAAGCTGATTCCACAATTTTCCGTACCTCCTGGTCGATTGTTTCAGCAGTCCTTTCGCTGTAAGGCTTGCTGAAGGTATATTCACTTTGGCCGGTTGAGTCGTAATAGCTGATATTGCCGATCTCTTTGTTGAGGCCGAAATATACTACCATGGCAAACGCCTGTTTCGTTACCTTTTCCAGATCGTTTAATGCTCCGGTGGAGACCCTGCCGAAGAAAATTTCCTCAGAGGCACGACCGCCTACAGCAGAGGTGATTTCATCGAACATCTGTTCGTAGGTGGTGATCTGTCTCTCCTCGGGCAGGTACCATGCAGCGCCCAAAGCTTTTCCGCGGGGCACGATGGTGACCTTCACCAGGGGGTGAGCGAATTCGAGAAGCCAGCTTACTGCAGCATGACCCGATTCATGATAGGCGATCACCTTTTTTTCCTGGGCTGAAATGATCTTGTTTCTTTTTTCGAGACCCCCTATGATCCGGTCAATGGCATCAAGAAAATCCTGTTTCTCAATGGTGGTTTTATTTTTACGGGCAGCAATGAGTGCCGATTCATTGCATACGTTTGCAATATCTGCTCCTGAAAATCCCGGTGTCTGTTTGGCCAGAAAATCAACATCCAGCCCCGGATCAAGCTTTAACGGCTTCAGGTGAACTTTAAAGATGGCTTTACGTTCTTCCAGATCAGGAAGTTCGACATGTATCTGACGATCGAAACGGCCGGCGCGCATCAATGCACGGTCGAGGATATCGGCCCGGTTGGTGGCTGCAAGGATAATTACCCCGGCATTGGTACCGAAGCCATCCATTTCGGTCAGCAACTGGTTCAGGGTATTCTCGCGTTCATCATTGGCACCTGTGATGGCGTTACGGCCACGGGCCCGGCCAATGGCATCAATCTCATCAATAAAAATAATGCACGGCGCTTTTTCCTTTGCCTGGCGGAAAAGGTCACGCACACGCGAAGCCCCAACACCAACAAACATCTCAACAAAGTCGGAACCTGAGATGGAGAAGAACGGAACCTTCGCCTCTCCGGCAACTGCCTTGGCCAGCAATGTCTTTCCTGTTCCCGGAGGGCCGACAAGCAGCGCACCTTTTGGGATCTTTCCTCCCAGGTTTGTGTATTTTGAAGGGTTTTTAAGGAAGTCGACAATCTCCATAATCTCAACCTTGGCCTCTTCAAGGCCCGCAACGTCATTGAAAGTTACGGAAACACTCGTGTCTTTGTCGAAAAGCTGTGCCTTCGACTTCCCGATATTGAATATCTGGCCGCCACCACCGCCACCTTTACTCATAAAGCGCATGATCAGGAACCATACGCCTACAAGCAAAATAATGGGTAGGAGGTAACTGAAAATATCCCCGAACACATCTTTTCGGGTATCGTTTGAAGGCGGGTAGGGGTACTGCTTCTTGAACTCAGCAATCTTTTGCTGCGGCACACTGTCGCGAACCATCCCGGCAGCAACACTATCGCGCGCATCCTTAAGGAGTCCGTTGAAAATTTCCTCAGAGCCGATTTGATAATAAAATTGGGGGGTTGTTCCGGTAGCCGAGGTTCCAAAACTACGTTTGCTGAACTCTTTATAACTTGTATCGCGCTGAAGAACCTCTTTCTTAATGTAAATTTCGGCCTTCTCTTTATTGACAATCACGATCTTTTCAACATCCTGCTTGCTGAGCATATCCTCCATCTTTGGCCATGAAGTCTCTTTTACAGGATTGGAATAATTAAAATACTGGATCGCGATGAAAACGATAGCGAGGACTGCATAAATCCAATAAAAACTGAATTTTGGGCGCTTGCCTTTCGGGGGTATAAAACTCTTGCCTTTTTCTGCCATTCTGTCTGATTCGAAAAAATAGTACTGCGGATTATTCCGTTACATCAACTTTAGTGATCTCCGCATCAGCCCATAACTGTTCTATTTTGTAGAACTTACGACGTTCTTCCTGGAAAATGTGGACCACAATGTCGCCATAGTCAATCAAAATCCATTCCGCATTTTCAAACCCCTCTCTGTGCCAAGGGTCCTGCCCTGTATTTTTTTTAACAACCTCGTCGATATTTTTTGCCAGTGCTTCCGTGTGGGTCCGCGACGCTCCATGACATATAATGAAAGCATCACAGATGGTGCCATTAAGTTTTGTGAAATTCAGGATGATGGGATCCTTGCCTTTTTTGTCTGTAATAGCCTCAATAATTGACTCAATTAGTAACGTCTGCGGTTTCGTTTTCGTTTTCTTTTTAACTGGCATCAGGGCTTAGGGTCTGGTATTATGCAAATTTAATAATTCTGACGAATATTGAAGCCACGTTTAATAATCAGGATTTGTTCCGGAATGTATATAAAAAGCAACCGGGTTTACTTTCCCTCCCGGATCGGTTTACTAAAAATTTGGCTTCAACGCATAGGTTTTGTAAAACTCAACGATATGCTTAACTGCTTCTTCGGCTGTATCGACCAATTTGAATATTTCCATATCTTCAGCACTGATATATCTTTCCTTCAGTACGACCTCTTTCATCCACTCAATCAATCCTTTCCAATAATTGCTCCCGAAGAGTACGATTGGAAAACGAACAAGTTTATGGGTTTGTATGAGGGTGATGGCTTCGGTTAATTCATCAAGTGTTCCGAATCCTCCGGGCATGGCAATAAAACCCATAGAGTACCTCATGAACATTGTTTTTCTTACATAGAAAAAATTGAAATTGAGCAGCTTATTCCTGTCGACAAAAGGGTTGGGATTTTGTTCGAACGGCAGATTTATATTTAACCCGACAGATTTGCCACCTGCAAAATGGGCCCCTTTGTTTGCTGCTTCCATTATCCCTGGCCCTCCACCGGTAATAATACCGAAACCGGCCTTGGTGAGCAGGTAGGCCGTCTCTTCCGTAAGTTTATAAACAGGGTGACTTTCCTTTGTGCGGGCCGATCCGAAAATAGATACGCACGGACCAATACGACTGAGTTTTTCAAAGCCTTCCACCATTTCCGACATCACCTTGAGGATTTCCCATGTGTCGTAACTGATGGTTTCAGACCATGTTTTGGGTTGGATTGACTCTTTTAGCATTTCAAGATCTTGGTTTTCCATGTAGTTCAGAATTAACAATAGCGTATTATTTGTTCAAATCAATCTGCTTCCAACACTTCTTTAAGGTAGCGGGAGGTTAGGCTTTCAGGGTGTTTTGCCACTTTTTCCGGAGTTCCCTGTACGATAATTTGCCCGCCGCGTTCCCCTCCTTCCGGACCAAGGTCAATGATATGATCGGCCATTTTGATCACCTCAAGATTGTGTTCAATCACAAGCACCGTATTCCCTTTGCCAACCAGTTTGTTCAAAACACAAAGCAAAACTTTGACATCCTCGAAATGGAGTCCGGTAGTAGGTTCATCCAATATGTACAAGGTATTCCCGGTATCTATTTTCGATAATTCCGTTGCCAGTTTTACACGCTGAGCCTCACCACCGGAAAGTGTGGTTGATTGTTGCCCGAGTGTGATATATCCCATTCCTACCTCGTTCAGGGTGTTAATTTTGTGAACGATAAAGGGGATACTTTCAAAAAATTCAACGGCTTGTTCGATCGTCATATTCAGCACGTCGTTGATCGATTTTCCTTTGTATCGCACCTCAAGTGTCTCGCGATTATAGCGTTGTCCATAGCATTTCTCGCAGGGTACATAAACGTCAGGCAGGAAGTTCATTTCAATAACCCGTAAACCGGCACCTTTGCATGTTTCACATCGGCCACCTTTAACATTAAACGAGAACCTGCCCGGCAAATACCCCCTGATTTTGGCTTCGGGAAGTCCGGCAAAAAGTTTTCGGATTTCATCAAACACTTTCGTGTATGTTGCCGGGTTAGATCTTGGTGTTCGGCCAATCGGCGACTGATCAATCTCGATGACTTTGTCGATGTTTTTTATGCCTTCAATCCTTGAATAAGGAAGCGGTTTCTGATCTGATTTGTAAAAGTGCTGACTCAGTATGGGATATAGTGTTTCGTTGATCAACGAGGACTTTCCGCTACCCGACAAACCCGTGATGCAAATAAGTTTTCCGAGCGGTAACTCCAGGGTAACACACTTCAGGTTATTTCCTGAGGCGCCTTCGAGGATCAGCTTTTTACCGTTTCCTTTTCTCCGCTCACCGGGGATGCGGATCTTTTTTTTGCCACTGAGATACAGACCTGTCAGATGATCGTTCTGCATGATCTCCTGAGGTGTGCCTTGTGCAACGATACGTCCGCCATGAACACCTGCCCCCGGACCAATATCGATCACATAATCTGCAGCCATAATGGTCTCCTGGTCGTGTTCCACCACAATTACTGAATTCCCTGAATCACGAAGACTTTTGAGGGCTTTTATGAGTCGCATGTTGTCATGCTGGTGCAGTCCGATGCTTGGTTCATCGAGAATGTAAAGGACCCCGACGAGTTGCGAGCCGATCTGAGTTGCCAGCCGGATACGCTGACTCTCGCCGCCGGAGAGGCTTCGGGCCGTTCGGTTCAGGGTGAGGTAGCCAATGCCGACATCCAGCAGAAATTGAATGCGGTTGCGGATCTCCCTTACGATCTCATAGGCAATTGTGCGCTTACGCTCGTCGAAGTGCGAATTGATGTTATCGAACCAGATGTCGAGGTTTACAAGATCGGTATTTGCCAGTTCGGCGATATTTTTTTCATCGATCCTGAAGTAAATCGACTCTTTTTTCAATCGTGCGCCATTGCATTCAGGGCAGGGAAGTTTGTTCATAAAACTACCGACCCATTTCATAATTCCTGCGGGTGCTGCTTCTGCATGCTGGGAGTTAATGAAACTTACGATGCCTTCGAAGTTCAGCGAGTAAGAGGAGGTAATTCCGAGATAGTCGTTTTTAACACGGAAAACCTCATCAGAACCATAAAGGATAACGTTAATGGCCTGTTCCGGGATCTCTTCAATCGGAGAATTGATATCAAAACCGTATTTCTCGCCGATTGCCTCGATCTGCTTGAAGATCCAGCTGTTTTTGTACTCTCCGAGCGGAACAATGCCCCCTTTTTTAATATTCTTTGACCTGTCGGGAATGATCTTTTCGATGTCAATCTCCGAGATTGTACCGAGCCCGTTACATCTGGGGCACGCTCCGTAAGGTGAGTTAAAGGAGAAGGTATTGGGTTCAGGTTCTTCGTAAGATATTCCCGAGGTCGGACACATCAGCAACCTGCTGAAATGTCGTGAAATATCACTTTCCTTATCGAGCACCATGATCACCTCTTTTCCATGGCGCATGGCAAGGTTGACCGAACCGGTAAGCCGGGTTTTGGATTCCGGTTTAACTGCAATCGTATCCACTACAATCTCCACGTCGTGAACTTTATAACGGTCCAACTGGAGTCCGTGGGAAATTTCCCTGATCTCACCATCAATCCTTACATTCAGGAAGCCCTGTTTTCGGATTTGTTCAAACAGTTCCCGGTAGTGTCCTTTTCGCCCCTTTACAACCGGAGCCAGAACAAGGATTGTTTTCCCGGAATACTGCGACAGGATCACTTCAACAATCTGTTGTTCGGTATAGCGAACCATCTTCTCGCCTGTCACATATGAGTAAGCATCGGAAACACGGGCAAAAAGCAATCTCAGGAAGTCATAGATTTCGGTGATTGTGCCTACTGTTGAGCGGGGATTTCGGTTTGTGGATTTTTGTTCGATGGAAATAACCGGATTTAATCCGTTAATCTTGTCAACATCCGGCCGCTCAAGGTTGCCGATGAACTGTCGTGCATAGGCCGAAAAGGTCTCCATATATCGCCGTTGTCCTTCGGCATATATTGTATCGAATGCCAGTGACGATTTTCCGCTTCCACTGAGTCCTGTGAAAACTACCAGTTTGTTACGGGGAATGGTGAGGTCAATATTTTTCAGGTTGTGAACCCGTGCGCCGAATACTTCCAGATTTTCTTCCACAGCCGTCTTTACCTGCCAGAATTAGTTAATCTCATTGATTCTCAGGGTATCGTGAAAAAAGGTTTCCCGCGGGGGTATCTTTTTCAATAAAAAGTCATAATTCATTGATCCCTCTTTTGGCAGCAGGAATGTGTAGATTTTCCTGCCTTTATTCGGAAACACGTAACTCTGCAACCATGGATTTAGTTCACGAAGAATGCGATAATTGATCTTCATTTTAAGTGCAAAAGCCGGAAGTGATGAAATGGGACTGTCGATGGCAACAATTCGGGTGGAAAGAGGTGGGTAAAAATCACGTTCACGAAGGTAAAACCCATAGCTCACAGGGTGAGTGTATACCTCCTTATATGCCAGGATCCTGAAAACATACCGCGATGTTTCATCGTTCAGATAAAGATCATAGTAGTCGTTAACCAACTGTTTTTGCAGCGCTTTTTTCATCCCGTCAATGCCACGGTTATAGGAGGCTGCCACCAGTGTCCAACTCCTGAATGTTGAATATGCATCCTTGAAATACTTGCAGGCTGCCTCCGTTGCCTTTTCCAGGTTGTAGCGCTCATCTACATCTGCATTGATCTCCAGCCCATAGTGAAGCGCAGTTGGTTTTATGAATTGCCAGAATCCTTCGGCACCCGCCGGGGAGACAATGTTTCCAAGATTACTCTCAGCAACGGCGAGGAATTTGAATTCATCCGGAATCCCGTTTTTTTTAAGAATGGGCTCGATCACCGGAAACCAGCGGTATGCGCGTTTAAACATAGTAACTGTAGCGGAGTGCATATAGGTGGCCGACATGATCTCACGTTCATAGGCCTCCTTAACAAAATAGGTCTCAAGCGGCACCTCCTCACCACAAAATGAGGCTTTATCCGGAGTGTCCGGGATAAATATCTTCATGTTACGGTTAAACAGGATTTTGTACTCCTTGTCCTGGTTGCGAATATCGGCAGTAGCAAAAATGAACAGCATAGCCCCAAGTCCGATGGCAATTCCCGACAAAATATAGATCAGCTTACTTTTTAACATGAATGATGTTTTAACCCAAATTTTTCCAACCTTCAACCTTCATTCCTTCAAACCTTCATCCCTTTCAAAACGGACTCACAAACTCACTGAACAGCGGAGAAATCTTATCCTTTTCCGAAATCACAGGTTCATCAATACCCCAATTGATCCTAAGGTCTGCGTCATTCCATAAAATGCTTCCTTCGGATGGTTTGTTGTAGACGTTTGTGCATTTGTAAAAAAAGATAGTGTCATCATCCAGCGTTGCAAAGCCATGGGCAAAACCTGGCGGAATCCAGTACATCCATTTGTTCTGCCCCGAAAGCACGATTGATTCCCATTTACCGTAGGTGGGTGAATCTTTCCGGATATCCACGGCAACATCCATTACAGAACCCCGCATGACCCGCACCAGTTTACCCTGAGCAAAAGGCGGTGCCTGGAAGTGAAGTCCGCGGAGTACCCCTTTTTTTGATTTCGACTCGTTGTCCTGCAGGAAATGCAGGTCAAGTCCCTCCTTCAGAAATTTGTCCTGGTTAAAGGATTCGAAGAAATAACCACGATCATCTTCAAATACATCAGGCTTGATGATCAGCAATCCCTCAAGCGGAGTCTTTATAATTTCCATAATCCTTTGTTTTCACTTTTTCGCCATTTCGCCATTTCGCTATTTCGCTATTTCGCTATTTACAGGTGTATGCACTCCCCATATGCCTGGGCAACGGCCTCCATGATGGCTTCGCTCATGGTCGGGTGAGGGTGAACAGCTTCAATGATCTCTCGGCCAGTGGTCTCCAGTTTCCTGGCCACAACAACCTCGGCAATCATTTCGGTTACATTTTCGCCGATCATATGAGCCCCCAGCCACTCCCCGTATCTGGCGTCGAAGATCACCTTGATGAAGCCGTCGCGGGCCCCGGAAGCCGTGGCTTTGCCTGAAGCGGAGAAGGGGAATTTTCCGACCAGTACTTCAAACCCTGCGTCGCGTGCGGCCTTCTCGGTCATACCAACAGAAGCGATTTCCGGATGGGTATAGGTACAGCCAGGGATATTGCCGTAATCGAGCGGTTCAACATGCATACCCTTGATCTTCTCCACGCAGATGATCCCTTCATGAGAGGCAACATGTGCCAGCGCAGGACCTTTGACAATATCACCGATGGCGTAGTAGCCTTCAACATTGGTTTTATAGAAGTCGTCAACAACAACCTTTCCACGCTCAGTGGTTATACCTGTCTCTTCGAGTCCAAGGCCTTCGAGATTGGTTGCAACGCCAACGGCAGAGAGCACGATGTCGCATTCGATCACCTCGTCGCCTTTTTTTGTTTTGATGGTAACTTTGCAGCCATCTCCTATGGTATCAACTGATTCTACTGAGACACCTGTCATCACTTTCATCCCGGCTTTCTTAAAAGAGCGCTCGAGATTTTTGGATACTTCCTCGTCCTCGATGGGTACAATGTTCGGAAGAACCTCGATCAGCGTGACTTTAGTACCAATGGTATTGTAGAAATAGGCAAACTCGCTTCCGATCGCCCCGGAGCCTACAACCACCATGCTTTTAGGCTGTTCTGGAAGTGTCATTGCTTCCCTGTAGCCAATAATCTTCTTCCCATCCTGTTTCAGGTTTGGAAGTTCTCTCGACCGTGTACCAGTGGCAAGAATGATATGTTCGGCGGTAAGTGTGGTTACCTGACCTGTTTCGTCTGTCACTTCAACCACCTTGCCTGGCTTCACTTTCCCAAAGCCTTTGATGTGGTCGATCTTGTTTTTTTTGAACAGGAATTGAATACCCTTGCTCATTGAATCGGCTACATCGCGGCTCCGTTTGACAATAGCAATAAAATCGGGTTTTGCATCGCCGGCTAAAATGCCATATTCAGCGGCATGGTTCACATAGTCAAATACAGTAGCGCTTTTTAGCAGGGCTTTGGTGGGGATACAGCCCCAGTTCAGACAAATTCCGCCAAGTTCGGCACGTTCCACAACACCGGTTTTAAAACCCAGCTGAGCAGCACGGATTGCGGCAACATACCCGCCAGGTCCGCTGCCGATAACAAGGATATCGTAGTTCATAAGGTTCTGATTTTTTGAATCGGCGAAGTTACAAAATATACTAGTGATTATTTTACCGGGATATACTAATTTTGCTACTTGCAACCACTAAATAAACCATGATGAAAACTGACCCGTCAACTAAAATCTTTGAACTTCTGCAATTCGGCGAATTCGGCGACGTAAATCCCTCAATTTGCGATTCTGCAACGTTTACCTTTATGCAGGCAAAAACAATGCTTGATACTTTTCATGGAGATGCCGAAGGTTGTTTCCTGTATTCCCGTCACTGGAACCCGAGTAATAAATACCTTGCTGATGCGCTGGCCGGAATGGAAGGAACCGAGTCGGCCTGGGTTACCGCTTCCGGAATGGCGGCAATTACTTGTTCAATCCTGCAGATATGTAGCAGCGGAGACCATATCGTCTGCAGCCTGACTACCTATGGCGGCACTTTTGCCTTTCTTTTCAACTATGTGAAAAAGTTCAATATCGAGGTCACCTTTGTGGATATTACAAAAACGGAGGATGTGCGACAAGCGATCCGACCTAACACAAAGATGATCTATACCGAAACCATGACCAATCCGTTGTTGCAGATCTCCGACATTCCTGCACTTGCCAAACTTGCCGACGAACATAAGCTGAAACTGTTAGTTGACAACACATTCACTCCGATGGTGGTTGCTCCGTTCAAACTGGGAGCACATGTGGTTGTTTATAGTATGACCAAATTCATTAACGGCAAAAACGATTGTGTGGCAGGGGCCATCTGCGCTTCAAAGGAGTTCATCGATTCGCTGAGCGATGTGAACGCTGGTACAGCTATGCTGCTGGGACCCGCACTTGATCCACTGCGTTCGTCGAGTATCCTGAAGAATTTACACACATTGCATATTCGCATGAAACAACATGGGAAAAATGCCATGTATCTGGCAGAAAAGTTCAAAGAATATGGTGTCAAAATAAATTATCCGGGACTTCCCGGGAACAGCGGCCACGAAACGCTGAAAAGGATGATGAATCCCGAATTTGGCTTCAGCGGACTTATCGCCATTGATATGGTATCGGCGGAACAGGCATCAAAACTCATGGAGATGATGGAACTGGCAGGCGTTGGTTACCTGGCTGTCAGTCTGGGATATTTTAAAACACTGTTCAGCAATTCGGGGAAAAGTACATCTTCGGAAGTTCCCGAGGAGATTCAGCGCGACATGGGACTCTCTGAAGGACTTGTACGCTTCTCCGTAGGGCTCGACAATGATATTGAAAATACTTGGCAGAAGATCAAATCCTGCCTCGACCGATTATAGGAATTATGGCACTCGACCCCAAGGTACAGGCGTTGTTAACGGCAATGGCTGCTGCAAATTTGCCGGCACCGGGTGATCTGCCTGCAGAAATTCTGCGGGAGCAGGTCTCTTCGCGATTCGCAAAACTATCTTTGCCCTGTAAACCGGTGGGAGAAATCTTCAACATCGCAATTGACGGTACTGAGACAAGTATCCCATTGAGAATCTATGTGCCCGAAGGCAATGGCCCTTTCCCGGTGGTGACCTTCTTTCATGGTGGCGGCTGGGTTTTGTTCAACCTCGACAACTACGATCCCATGGTCACACATTTGTGCCATGAAGCCAGATGTATTGTTGTTGCCGTTGACTACAGGCTGGCCCCGGAGTGTAAATTCCCGGCGGCTGTAGTTGATTGTTACGATGCTGTATGCTGGACTGCTGACCATATTTTGGAATACTCGGGAGATCCTTCACAGACCGCACTTGTTGGTGATAGTGCAGGTGGTAACCTGGTTGCAGCAGTCTCTTTACGACTTCGCGATGAGGGTGGCCCGGCTTGCATTGCCCAGATAATGCTATATCCCGTGGTCGATTTTTATACTTCGCCGAGAAATTCCTACAGCGAATTCGCAGAAGGTTTCGGGCTCACCTACACCGATATGGAGTGGTTCTGGGAGATGTACCTCAATAGCCCGCTGGAGGCACAAAATCCGCTGGTATGTCCAATATTGGCGAAAGAGCTGTCAGGATTGCCACCTGCATTTGTAATGGTGGCGGGTAATGACCTTCTCCGTGATGAGGGCATCGAATATGCACATCGCCTTCAGGCTGCAGGAGTTCCTACACATCTCACTGTTTACGATGAGATGATCCATGGATTCATCAGTTATATCGGAATACTGGGTCACGCCCGGACCGCCATTACCGAGATTTCCAAATGGCTGAATCACAGGTTTTATTCACAGGAACACATCAGGTTCCGGTCACCATAGGCATCATCGATACGGGTTACGGTAGGCCAGTATTTGTCCTCCTTCAGCGAGGCAACCGGGTAGGCTGCTTTCTGCCTTGAGTAGGGGAGTGTCCATTCATCTGCCGATACCATCAATGCAGTGTGTGGGGCTTTCATGATCACATTCACTACTTTGTCAGCTGTCCCTGCGGCAACCTCGTCAATCTCTCCTTTGATGGCGATCATGGCGTCGATGAAGCGATTCAGCTCGAAGTAGGGTTCACTCTCCGTTGGCTCGACCATCAGCGTTCCATGAACAGGGAAAGCAACAGTAGGCGCATGGAAGCCATAATCCATCAGACGCTTTGCAATATCGATAGCGCCGATGTTGGTCTGGCGGGAGATTGAATTACAATCGACAATCATTTCATGTGCACACCGTCCATTCTTTCCTGCATAGAGGATAGGAAAGTAGGGTTCAAGGCAGGTTTTGAGATAATTGGCAGTCAGGATGGCCATTTTTGTGGCCTGAGTCAATCCTTCTCCCCCCATCAGTTTGATATAGGCATAAGAGATCGTCAGTACCAGTGCGCTGCCGAAGGGTGCCGAGGCAACAGCGGAAATTCCCTGAGCGCCACCGGTTTCAACACAAACATGTTTTGGCAGGAACGGGGTGAGATGCTTTGCAACACCAATCGGGCCTACACCCGGACCTCCGCCACCATGGGGAATGGCAAATGTCTTGTGGAGGTTGAGGTGGCAAACATCGGCCTTGATAATCCCCGGGTTGGTCAATCCGACCTGAGCATTCATGTTGGCGCCGTCCATGTAAACCTGTCCGCCGTTTTCGTGAATGATCCGGATGATTTCAAGAATCTCCTCTTCAAATACGCCATGTGTTGAGGGATAAGTGACCATGAGTGCGGCAAGGGTATCCTTATACTGAACGGCTTTTTCATGCAGATCGTTAAGGTCGATGTTGCCTTTGTCGTCGCATTTCACTAATACAACCTTCATGTTGCACATCGCGGCGCTGGCCGGGTTGGTGCCATGGGCAGAGGAGGGGATGATGCACACATCGCGGTGACTTTCGCCACGGCTGATATGGTATTGTCTGATCACCAGCAATCCGGCATACTCCCCGGCTGCTCCTGAATTAGGCATGAAGGAGATCGCATCGAAACCGGTGATCTCACATAGGTCTTTTTCTAACTGCCCGATGAGGAAATGGTAACCTTCGGCCTGGTCTTTCGGCACAAACGGATGTATTCCGCCGAATTCAGGATAGCTTAAAGCAAAGAGTTCCGATGCTGCATTCAGTTTCATGGTGCAGGAGCCCAGGGGAATCATGGAGCGGTTAAGCGACAGATCTTTGATCTCCAGCTTTTTAATATATCGCATCATCTCTGTCTCCGAGTGATAACTGTTGAATACCCTGTGGGTGAGAAAGGCAGAAGTGCGATTCAAACCTGCAGGGAACGTGGAAATCAACTCACACTCTTTGGGGTTGCAGACAAACTCAGTGTAAGTTTTTCCGTTCGCCACAGCAAATATCCCGACGAGGGTATTTATATCAGACAAGGTAGTGGTTTCGTCTACACTGATACCAATCCGGTTCTCGCTGATATAGCGCAGATTCATTTCGTGCCGGAGGGCAGCCTTTCGGATCGTCTCTGCTGAAACACCTTCAGGCAATTCAATAGCTACTGTGTCGAAGAAAGTATCGTTCAGCTGTTTATAACCGTATTTTTGCACTTCTTGCGACAGAACACCGGCAAGAATGTTGATATGGCGTGCAATCTGCCGCAAACCTTTAGGACCATGATACACGGCATACATTCCGGCCATGACTGCCAGTAATACCTGGGAGGTGCAGATATTGGAAGTGGCTTTCTCACGTTTGATATGTTGTTCGCGTGTTTGCAAAGCCATCCTGAGGGCCCTGTTGCCATTTGCATCCGTTGAAATGCCGATAATCCGGCCAGGCATCTGACGCTTGTATTCATCGCGGGTGGCAAAATAGGCAGCGTGCGGACCGCCGTAACCCATCGGAATTCCAAAGCGCTGGGTGGAACCGAACACGATATCGGCACCCCATTCTCCGGGAGGAGTAAGTAAAGTCAGACTCAGGAGGTCAGCTGCTACTGCAACCATCGATCCGGCTTTGTGTGCTTTCTCAACAAAGGAGGAAAAATCACAAATTACACCGCGCTGGTTCGGATACTGTATCACACAACCGAATACCATATCGTTAAATTCGAATTCATGCTGTTTTCCGATGATAATTTCGATGCCCAGGGGAATGGCGCGGGTCAGGATCACATCGATCGATTGCGGAAAAAGATTTTTTGAGACGAAGAACTGATTTGCACCCCGTTTTACGGCATCGCGTGAGCGGCTGTTGAAGAGCATGATCATGGCTTCTGCAGCGGCCGTGCCTTCGTCGAGAAGAGACGCATTGGCAATGGGCATCCCGGTGAGGTCCATCACCATCGTCTGGTAATTCAGGAGGGCTTCGAGCCGCCCCTGGGAAATTTCAGCCTGGTAAGGGGTGTAAGCGGTATACCAGCCCGGGTTTTCGAGTATATTGCGAAGTATAACTCCGGGCGTGATGGCATTGTAATACCCCATCCCGATAAATGTCTTGTACAATTTATTTTTTGCCCCGATACCTTTGATGTGATTCAAATACTCGAATTCATTCATCCCTGCCGGGAGTTTTAGAGGTTCCTTCATGCGGATACTTGAGGGTACCGTCTGGTCAATCAGCTGGTCGAGTGAGGAAACACCAATCTTTTCAAGCATCTGTGGGATCTCATCGCCAAATGGACCGTTGTGCCTGCGCGCGAAATTGTTAGTGATCATAGAGAGGATGTGTTTTTCGGTTGGATTTTAACAGGTGCAAAATTATCAAGTTTACAGGATAAAACAAAAAAGAAGCTGCCTTTTCAGACAGCTTCTTTTTTGCAGGAGAATTTCAAAAAAATCCGGTCTTATCCGGCGGACAATATTTTTCTTAGTTGTAGTTCACGGTTACGGTGAACGGGGTGGCTGAGGTGTAAGTTCCGGCAGCCTGGGCAGCGCCTACGTTAAGGGTTGCACCTACGGTGAGGGTCTGGGCTCCGCTGGCATTCAGTGTTCCGGTAGTGGCAGGTGTGCTTATAAAGGAGTTAACCGACATGCTGTTGGCACCGCTGGCAATGGTAAGGGGTGAAGAAGGAAGGGTGATGGTGTAGGTGTAGTTGGCTGTTCCTGTAACGTTGAACGAAGCAGCAGCAACAGTTCCCGAAGTGGTAGGAAGGGTAACACCACCGGTGAGCGAACGTGTTCCGGCAGGAGCTAAAACTACGGTTCCGGCTGCGGAGCTGACGGCTACGTTGCCAAAGTTCATGTCTACTGTTTTTGTGATGGCGATCGGGGTAACGATCGTGGCTGATGCACTGGAGGTTGCTGATACCTGGGCATAAGAGGTTACTGCGAATGCTGAAAGTACGAGGGCGATGGCGAAGATTCTCATTGTTGTTTTCATGGTTTTTGGTTTTTTTATTTTTTGTTTGGTTTATTTGCGTTTGGTTTGTCGTTGTTGATGAAGCAAAGATACAGCGACCGGCATGCCGTAAACAACCACCAATTTGTAAGTGTGCAGATAAACCGTGGTTTTGTAACCGTTAAAATAAGTAAGTGACAAAAAAAAACTGCACGGGAACCGGGCAGCTTTTTAAACCATGGAGTTTATCGCAGGTTATTGGGATTTAATGAGCTTTCTTGTAATGTTTACGCCATCCCGGGATAAAATTCTCAGCGTATAGATTCCGGCTGGTATAGAACCCAGGCCTACTCTCCAAACCGATTTACCTTTCGGAAGTGTAGCCTGTTCCTGATAAATTATTTGCCCTGTCGTCGTGGTCAGCACGATTGTTATTTCGTCTGATGCTTTACTGTCCAGGTTTATTGCCGCCACATCAACCACCGGATTGGGGTAGATGTTTCCGGCATCTGCGTTGCTGGTCGGAGTATCAATTCCCAGGATCCTGGTACCTGAGAAGGTCATCTGGATAACAGCTGTAGGTTTCTCAGCCGAAATAACAACAGCCACCAGGTCGCTTGTGACGCCGGGAATTTCTGCGCGTAAATAATAGGTGCCGAAATCAAGCTGAGGGAACTGGAAGTCACCAAGCGCATCAAGTTTGTTGAACGCGATGGCGTTGCCGTCCGCATTCAAAAGAAGCATGGTCACATGTTCGATCACGTTCGAATACTGGTCACCAAGCCCTACCTGTCCGTGAATATTACCGTTGCCGGGCATCAGGTTATTGGCCGCGATCAGGTTGATGTTGTATGGGTTATTGGCCTGGCCAAGACTGATGATGGTAGCACCCTGCCAGTTGAGGCTATTCCCATAATAGGTAGGCAAATAGCCAGCCGGAAGATTTGGGATGGCAGATATGTAATAATTTCCGGTTGGCACCATGGTGAAATAATAGATGCCCATCGAATCTGCGTTGCAGGTTGCAACATACGGATTGCTATTCTGACCTGTATCAGCTGAGAATATCGTTACGGTGCAGGAAATTACCGGGAAATTACCAGCGAAGATCTGCCCATAAATCTGATGGTAGTTAGTGCTGTCATGAACCACAACTTCCGTGCAATAAGTGCTGGTACAACTGTCGGAGGTAATGGTCAGGCAAACAATGTAGGTGCCCGCAGCGCTGAAGGTATGCACAGGGTTTTGTGACGTGGAAGTGTTCGCGCCTCCTGAAGCAGGATCCCCGAAATTCCAATACCACTGGAAATTGGTGCCTGTCGACTGATCAAGAAAGGTGAAGGTGTTCTGGGTGTTTATGCTGTCGGAAACGGCTGTAAATGCGGCATGACATCCCGTAGCGCCCAGTGTTGTAAAAGTGCTGTCAAAACCAGTCATGCTGCCGTGGGCATTGGAACCGTGAATTTTGTAATAATACAGCGTCCCTGGTTGAAGATTTGAAATGGTCTGGGTTACCGGTTGCAATGAATCTCCATAAAAATAACCACAGGAGATGAATCCGCCCGAATTTGGAATTGTCCCGTATTCAAAGGTTACGTATGTTTCTGATCCGCCAGGGTCAACCATCCCATGGAGGGTTGCCGTAGTATGTGTGATGGCTGTAGCTCCTCCTGTGGATACGTAAGGATTCCCTGTACCAAGCGAAGTGCAGATATCAAAATCTGCCTGGATCAGGGTTGTCCCCCCTCCGTAGGTGCCATAAGCTGTATGCAGGTTAAATACACAGTCGTAGGTTTTAATCAGACATTGCCATTGGGTGGTGCCGGCAGGTAATAGGAGCGTATTTGCATAATACCCGTTGGCGTTGGTGTAAACCTGCGCATAGTAGGGGAAATTACTTCCGTTTACAGAGTCCGTTTGAATGGTTACGGCATGGTTGGCAATGGAATATCCGTTTGAAGAATCTGTAACATAACCTGAAATTAAAATGGATATCTGTGCGGTTAAGGTGCTGGAAAGTACCAGGAACAGAAGAACTGTGAGTATTTTTTTCATGATTTCAATATTTAATGGTCTACGCTTGGTTTTTATACAGTTTTTGGTGGCGCTATATCATAATAACCCGTGAATTTAAAAAGGTTGTCCGGTGAAGTCCATAAAAATTAAAAACTAATAAAAACCGCCACCCTCATCCCCAACGACCAGGGTTTTACAGAGCTTCCTGAATTCTCATAAACGGAATTCATGTAATACTTGCCAAACGGTTCTATTTCAACACCGAATCTGCGGGAGATACGGTAGGTTGCATTGAGCCCGCCCATGATCTGCCAGTTCAGACTGATCTGTTCCGGGGTGATCATATTGATGCTGATGACCTGTTTCTTTGCCGGGTCAAAGTCGTCACTGAGGTTTTTTGAACTCAGCAATACAGATAATATAGGTCCTACTCTGAACCCAAAGGAGAAATTTTTGTTTGAAATAATATCATATCCAAGGATCAACGGTATTTGCAAATAGATATATCGTTTGATGATCTTTGCATTTTCAAGTTTCATCAGACTGTCCCATACTTCTTTGTTGGTTAGGTAGTAGGTTGGCAGCAGATCGGTTTGCTGTTCATTCCAGGCAAAGGTCATGGAATCAAGTTTCATGTAGGAGCCCAGGTAGTCGTTGTATGCGATGGCAAGTTGATTGGTTCCTTTGGTAATGGACAGGCCGACTCCCGTGCGGATCGAAAAACGGTCTATGCGGAAAGTTCCTTCAAGACCAAAGTTGGTGACAGGTTTAGTTCCTTCCAGCGTCTGAAACATCCATTCAGGTGAATAGTAAATTCCAGGACTGATTCGCCATTCCTTTTGCGTCTTTGCCTTTCCAGTTGGCACCGATGCAGACGGAGAGGTGGGCGGTATAGAATCTGGCTGATCAATCGGAGGCAGGTTGTTCCCTGCAGTTGCCTCGGAGCTGTCTGGATAAGAAATTGTGGCCTTGATTATTTCTGGTTCCGTTGATTGCCCCTCTTTTTCAGCAACGCTTTCCGTATTGGAGGTAATTCCTGCCAGTCCGGCGGCGCTGGCGGGTGTTGGATTTAATATAATGGAAGGGATTGCCCGGGTCCGTTTGTTTTCAGGCTGTCCTGGCCCGGGAGGTTCATCGGTGATTTTTTTGATTTGCCGTTGATGTTTTTTGGATCCGTCGATGGGTAAGGGATATTCTGTTCCGGATTTACGTTGGTATAAAATTGTGATAAATGATGCAGAAACCACAACGAGAATAACAGCAACCAACCATGGCCAGTATCTCCGCCTCAAAATGGGCTTAGGTGCGACTTCATCAAGAAAGGTTTTTCTTGCCTCCTCCCTCGGGATTACCTGGTAATCGTCAAGTGCCTCCAGGAAGTAATGATCTATCGGATCGCGCTCTTTTTTCATTGTGCGGCAATTTGTTTATTCATTAACGGGATCAGTTGCTTTCTCAACATGGCCCTTGCTTTTGAGAGCTGTGACTTGGAAGTGTTTTCCGAGCAATTGAGTTCGGAAGCGATCTCCCGGTGTGAGAATGATTCGAAAACATACAGGTTGAAAACGGTTCGGTAACCAGCTGGCAGTGTACACACCATTTCCATGATCTGCTCTTTGTTGATTCTTTCTGCAAGCGCTTCAATAAAATCCTCCTTATCCTCCTCCTGTTGAATTGTTGATTCAGCCCTGTCGTCGATGACAATAAATGATTTATCCTTGGTTTTACTGCGCAGATGATTAAGGGCGGTGTTTACCATAATGCGTTTGATCCATCCTTCAAAGGAGCCATTGGTCCGCTCTTCGAAATGTGAGAGGTTCTTCATGATTTTGATGAATCCGTCGTGCAGCACATCTTCGGCATCTTCAAGATTCCCGCAGTACCTTTTACAAAGCCCAAGCAGCTTCGGTGCATGAAGGTCGTAAAGGAGTTCAGCTGTCTGCCTCCCAATGATTTCGATCCCTGCTGATTTTCTGCGTATACCGAACATATGACTCTGCTACTATTCTGAACACGGGAATTCCTGAAGGTTGCCCGGGATTGAAAAAAAAAGGAGGCCGCCAGACATAATCCTGACAGCCTCCCTCTTCAGGTAGAGAATATTAATCTTTGATGCGCATTTTGTAAAATGACCGATAAACAAAATATAACGCCACAACGAAGAAGGCTAGTCCGATATAATGAGCAATCGGCCTGAAGTGAACTGAAAGTGCAATTTCCATGGCCAGCAACCCGAATAGGGTGGTAAACTTAATAATCGGGTTCATGGCAACTGAAGAGGTGTCCTTGAACGGATCACCTACGGTATCGCCAACCACTGAAGCGGCATGAAGGTCAGTGCCCTTTTCTTTCATGTCGACCTCAATTACTTTCTTTGCATTGTCCCAGGCTCCTCCGGCATTGGCCATAAAAATGGCCTGGTATAAACCGAAAAAGGCGATAGAGATCAGGTAACTCACGAAGAGTGAAATGGGAAGCGCCAGCTTGAGATCGTCATCTGAAAGGACCTTATCTGCCAGTCCTGTAGGTGATGATAGAAACGCAAAGGCCAGTGCAAAAGAGAAAATGGCAATGAAAATATTCAACATCCCTTTCTGGGCATATACCGTACAGATCTGGACAACCTCTTTCGATTTGGCAGTATCAGCCTTTTTCGGAGCATTCGGGTCGAGGTTGATGTTGTCTTTGATGTAGGCAACAGCCCGGCTGGCACCGGTGGTAACCGCCTGGATGGAGGCTCCGCTGAACCAGTAGATCACCGCGCCGCCAAGCAGGAAGCCCAGGATGGTATAGGGATTCAGCAGGGTAAGGATCTTTTCCGGCTCAATGCCAAGAGAATTCTTGATGACAAGAATGAGTGAAAAAATCATGGTGGTGGCCCCTACAACCGCGGTTCCGATAAGTACCGGTTTCGCCGTAGCTTTAAAAGTATTACCTGCGCCATCATTTGCTTCGAGGTAATGTTTCGATTTTGCAAAATCAGGTTTGAAACCGAAATCGCGCTCAATCTCTGCGCTGATGCCGGGAATCTCTTCGATGAGCGATAACTCATAGATCGACTGGGCATTGTCGGTTACCGGTCCGTAGCTGTCAACCGCGATGGTTACAGGTCCCATCCCAAGCATGCCGAAAGCCACAAGACCAAAGGCAAAAATGGATGGGTAGATCATCAAGGTATCCAGACCAAACGTGCTTGCGTAATAAGCAATGAACATCAGGAGGAAAAACACCATTCCCTGCCAGAAAGCGCTGAAATTACCGGCAACCAATCCTGAAAGGATGTTCAGCGAAGCGCCGCCTTCCTGCGAAGCCACCACCACCTCGTTGACATGGGTCGATTTCGGGCTGGTAAAGAGTTTGGTGAATTCCGGAATAAGGGCTGCGCCAAGCGTTCCGGCGCTGATGATGACGGATAAAATAATCCAGAGGTTGTCGGGAATGCCGGGAATGGCAATGTCCTTTACAGTCAGGTAGCTGATGGCGAAAGTAACCAGGATAGATAAGACTGAAGTTATCCAAACCAAAGATGTCAGTGGCTTCTCAAAATCAAGGTCGTCTACTTTGCTGTATTTTGCCTTGCTGATAGCGCCGTTGATCCAGAATGCAACAATGGATGTGATGATCATGAAAATACGCATAACGAAGATCCATGTCAGCAATTGAACCTGAACTACCGGGTCTTTCACGGCAAGTACAATAAATGTGATGAGGGCCACTCCTGTTACACCATAGGTTTCAAAACCATCGGCTGTGGGCCCGACACTGTCCCCTGCATTGTCACCGACACAGTCGGCAATGGTGCCGGGATTTCTCGGGTCATCTTCCCCAATTTTAAAGATCACCTTCATCAGGTCAGAACCAATATCAGCAATTTTGGTGAAGATACCGCCGGCAATTCTCAATGCGGAGGCACCCAGCGATTCTCCAATGGCAAACCCGATGAAACTTGCACCGGCATACTCTCCCGGAACGAACATCAAAATGATAAGCATCATGATCAACTCTAAGGAGATAAGCACGACACCGATGCTCATTCCGGCATCAAGCGGGATATTCAGAAGTTTAATCGGCTTTCTTTCCAATGAAGCAAATGCCATACGGGCATTGGCCAGCGTGTTCATCCTGATTCCGAACCAGGCAACACTGTATGAACCCAGTATACCAACTACCGCCCATCCCAGGATCATCAGCACACCGCCAATCCCAAAACTGGGATCCGAAAGCCAACCGTAATAAAATGCAACTGCTGCTCCAATGAAAGCGAACAGGATTAATAAAAATTTTCCCTGCTGAACCAGGTAGGTCTTGGCAGTTTCAAAAATCACCTGCGCAACATCCAGCATTGATTTATGAGCACCAATTTTTTTTACTTTAAGAAACTGAAATAAGCCAAACATAAATCCTGCAAACGTGATCAAAAAACCCCAGTAGAGAAGCGATTGATCTTTAATGCCGGCAGGAATTACCAAATTTGCCTCGCTTGCCATGGTCAGGACTGGCAATAGCAAAGCCATGAGAATCGTAACGGTTCTTTTCATATTCACCTGTTTAATTAGTTGTTGTTTTCACAAAAATAAACAGATTTTCGGGAAATCACAGAATTTTCAAACATCTTTTTGTCAGTTCGACAAAATTCATGTAGGTTTGTATTGAGGAAAAATGACCTTTTTTTCGATGGATAAAATCAGGCTCGTTATTAATGGAATGTCTTACAGTCAGTCGCAAACCGGAGCCTATGCCCTGATTCTCAGTGAGCGCGATGGAAAGAGAAGGTTGCCTATTATCATCGGCGGGTTCGAGGCGCAGGCCATTGCTATCGAACTCGAAAAAATCAAAACGCCACGTCCGCTTACCCACGACCTTTTTAAAACATTTGCCGATGCCTTTCAGATAGAAATCACGGAGGTGATCATCAGTAAATTTAACGAAGGGGTCTTTTATGCCACCCTTGTTTGTAAAGGTGGAACGATAGTTCATGAAGTCGATTCGCGAACTTCCGATGCCATTGCACTGGCCATCCGTTTTCAATGCCCTATATTTACCTATGAAAATATCATGGTTGCTGCCGGAATCCTGATGGATGAGGAAGCAGACTTAATGAAATCTGAAGAGGAGGGGTTACCTCAGACAGAAAAGCCGTCGGATGAGGAGTCCTTCGCAGGCAACACGGTAGCCGAATTGAAGGAGATGCTTCAACTTGCAGTCGAAAATGAAGAATACGAAAAAGCTTCCCGGATCAGAGATGAGTTAAATAAGAGAATATAATCGGGCAAGCGGAAAAACTCCTTTTAGCTATTTCTATTATGCACATAAAACAACGTCTTATTCTGCTTAATTTTTTGCAGTTCTTCATTTGGGGATGCTGGTTGATTACAATCGGCACCTATTGTTTCAATTCAAAAGGATGGACTGGCGCCCAATTTGGAGCAATCTTCTCCACATTGGCCATAGCCTCTATCTTCATGCCACCCATCACCGGGATAATTGCAGATAAATGGATCAATACTGAAAAACTTTACGGCATCCTCCAAATACTGTACGGGCTTGTACTTCTTTATGTTCCGCTAGTCAATGACCCTGATACTCTTTATTATGTGATCCTGCTGGCAATGATCTGCTACATGCCAACTATTTCACTTTCAAATTCAATCTCCTATTCCATATTGAAAGGTAAAAATCTCGATGTGGTTAAAGATTACCCTCCGATCCGTGTGTGGGGAACCATCGGCTTCATCGTAGCGATGTGGATCACCAATCTCTCTGGTAGCAAGGCTAATGCAAACCAATTTCTGATCGGTGCAGCCGGGGCGATTATACTGGGAATATATTCTTTTACACTCCCGGCCTGCAAGCCACAGAAAGTGATTTCCAAGGAGGCCTCGATACTGGAACAACTTGGACTGAATGCTTTTAAGCTATTCGGCACATTCAAATTGGCGCTATTTTTCATTTTCGCCATGTTTCTTGGCGCAGCGCTGCAACTTACCAATATGTATGGGGATTCGTTCCTGGATGATTTTAAAAAAATCCCTCAATATGCCAACTCCGTCGTGGTGAATTATTCCACAATTGTAATGTCGATCTCACAGATGTCGGAAACATTGTTTATTCTGACCATTCCATTCTTTCTTAAACGCTTCGGCATCAAAAAGGTGATGTTGTTTTCGATGATCGCTTGGGTGTTACGGTTTGGTTTGTTCGCTTATGGAGATCCTGATAGCCGACTTTGGATGATCATCCTTTCCTGCATCGTTTACGGTTTGGCTTTCGATTTTTTCAATATCTCCGGCTCCCTTTTTATTGAAACAGCGACCGATTCAAAAATCAGGTCGAGTGCACAAGGCCTTTTCATGATGATGACTAACGGTTTTGGAGCCTTTATTGGAAGCAAGATCAGTGGCTTTGCGATAGACCGTTACTTTACAACCACCACCGGTAAGGATTGGCACGGAATCTGGCTATCATTTGCGGTGTATGCATTGATCGTGACTGTCCTATTTGCAATATTTTTCCGCCACAAACACGAACCCGGCTCCTTTACTGCCTTAAAGCACGATTAGTTTCAAACTGTTATTTTTTCATTTCACCATTTCACCATTTCACCATTTGTATATGCACCAATATCTCGACCTTCTTGCCCATGTCATGAATACCGGGGTTCAGAAACAAGATCGTACAGGTACCGGAACGATCAGTGTTTTTGGTTATCTGATGAGGTTCGATCTGCGTGAGAATTTTCCATTGATGACCACCAAAAAACTTCACCTTCGTTCTATCATACATGAACTTCTATGGTTTCTGAAAGGCGATACAAATATTAAATACCTCAACGAAAACAAGGTTACGATTTGGAATGAGTGGGCAGATAAAGACGGAGATCTCGGTCATATTTACGGCTATCAGTGGAGATCATGGCCAACATCTGCGGGAGGTCATGTTGACCAGATCAGTCAGGTGGTTGAATCCATAAAAAATAATCCGAACTCAAGGAGGCATATCGTGAGTGCCTGGAATGTAGGCGACCTCCACAATATGGCCTTGCCTCCTTGCCACCTTATGTTTCAGTTTTATGTTGCCAACGGCGAACTTTCTTGTCAGATGTACCAGCGCAGTTGCGATATTTTTCTGGGTGTGCCTTTCAATATTGCCTCTTATGCCTTGCTTTTGCTTATGATGGCAAAGGCAACCGGACTTAAACCCGGTGATTTTATCCATACCCTGGGGGATGCACATATTTATATGAACCATCTTGACCAGGTTAAACTTCAGCTGTCGCGGCAACCGCTGCCTTTACCAAAAATGAATCTGAACCCAAAAGTAAATGGGATCTTTGATTTTACCTTTGAAGATTTTGAACTGTCCGGCTATGAATCACATCCCCATATCAAGGGGGCCATCGCGATATAAAATCTGAGCTATGATTTCTATCATCGTTGCAATTGCCGAAAACCTTGCCATCGGGAAAAATAATGACTTGCTGTGGCATATTCCCGGCGATATGAAATATTTTAAACGGATCACTTCAGGTCATCCGGTCATCATGGGCAAACGTACCTACGATTCCCTGCCCCGGCGTCCACTGCCAAACCGCAGGAATATCGTGATCACCGATGTTCAGGGCGAAATCATTAATGGATGTGAGATGGCTTACAGTATAAACGATGCCATTGCACTTTGCGACAAAACAGAGGAGAATTTTATTATCGGTGGGGGCTCCGTTTATAAACAACTTTTGCCCTTTACCGATCGTTTGTATCTCACCCGGGTGCACAAATCATTTGAGGGGGATGTCTTCTTCCCCAAATTGGATCTGGCTCAATGGGAACTTATCTCAAAGGAAGATCACGGACCAGATGGAGAAAATGATTTTGCATATTCTTATGAGGTTTACAACAGGAAAACATAGACTGTTTCCGTTAATACTTTGTGTCGCCGTGTTTCTTGCTCCCGCATGCTGACCATCATGCCATAATCGAGGAGGCCAGTGTGATCTATGATCCCGTATACAATAAATAAACATTTCAATATCAGGCAGATACATGTCCAGACAGTGTTGTTCGCCAGGGAGGATTTTTCATACGGCTAAACAAAAACTTCTGGACTGCCGGTGCAGGAGGATCCGTAAAATTTTCCTCCTATTCTGAAGATGGGCATAGTATAAACGGTTTCGATAGCATCGTAAACCAGGGAATACTTGGGAACAATATGGTAAATTTCAAAAGTATTGTTTATTCCGGCCATACTGACCCCCCATTCCGGCCATACCGCCCCCCCCTCTTTTGAGGGGGCTTTTTGAGGACAATATTTTAAAGAACGGTCAGTGGCTTTTTCTATCTGTAAAATTATTCCTTTTTGCTTTTCTTT